>JBEDCU010000194.1:0-3184 GCA_041176585.1 Pseudomonadota bacterium | reverse complement strand
ATCATCTACTTATGTATATTTATCTGTGTAGACAGGGTTTGTGAATAGATTTAATCATTCCAAATTGATTTTCAAGTAAAAAATTAAAGTTAGGATCTGAAACACATGGCGGCTTATGAATTAACGGTAACGGTTCACACGCAGTATCTAGAAGATCAGTCTGATCCGGATAATGCTCGATTTGTGTTCGCTTACTCAGTCACCATGAAAAATACTGGTACCGTAGCCGCACAAGTGATATCGCGTCATTGGGTGATAACGGATGCCAATGATCATGTTGAAGAAGTGCGAGGCTTGGGTGTGGTGGGTTATCAGCCTTTACTTAAGCCAGGTGAACAATTTGAATATACAAGTGGTACGTCGCTTGTTACACCACAGGGCACGATGCATGGAGAATATTTTTGTGTCGCGGAAGATGGTGAGCAATTTGAGGCAAAAATTTCAGAATTTGTGTTGTCACTGCCTCGCACATTGCACTAATCTTTATCTTTTGTTTCGTCCTCTTGACCTGAAAACATAGTCCACCAAACAATAAAAATAAGTGCCGATAATGCTAGTCCTGCTTCCAAAAATAGTAACCACATTGCAACCACCTTTTTCAATGAAACGCTTTAGTTTAACTGTTTTAAGTGCTGTGCTTTTACTATTCATGGTGGCGTGTTCAGTTACACCTGTCAAAAAATCTCTGCCGGTCGTAGAAAAAAAAGCAGAGGCTAAGGTCGAATCTAAAAACGAAGTAAAAGCAGAATCACTGCGCGTAGTGAGTTTTGCCGATTTAGTTGGATGGGCTGAGGATGATCTGCGACAGGCTTGGCCTGCATTTATTGCTTCTTGTAATGTATTAAGTAAGCGCGCAGTGTGGAAAGAAGTTTGTGCATCTGCGGTGATGGTGAATGCTGAAGATGTGACTGAAGTGAGAAATTTTTTCGAAGGTCAATTCATTCCGCACGTCGTTAATAATGCGGATGGCAGCATGAGTGGCAGAGTCACGGGATATTACGAACCATTACTGAGAGGTTCAAGAACACGCAATGGGAAATATCAAACTCCTCTTCATCGTGTACCGGAAGATTTGCTAACAATAGATTTGTCAGCGCTATATCCTGAATTAAAAAATATGCGTTTGCGTGGTCGCGTAGTAGGTAACAAAGTGGTTCCTTATTTTTCTCGAGCTGAAATCACAGATAAAAATTCTTTAGCTGGTAAAGAATTGGTTTGGGTAGATAGCGCAGTGGAGGCGTTCTTTTTACAAATACAAGGCTCGGGTCGTGTCTATTTAGAAGAAACGCAGGAAACAATTCGCGTAGCTTATGGTGATCAAAATGGTCATCCGTATAAATCAATAGGGCGTTTTCTCGTTGAGCGCGGTGATTTAAAACTTGAACAAGCTTCTGCACAAGGTATAGCAGCATGGGCTGCAGCAAATCCATCGCGTGTACAAGAATTATTGAATGTGAATCCTAGTGTTGTTTTCTTTAAAGAAGAGAAGCTTACAGCTGCTAGCAAAGGACCTAAAGGAGCGTTTGGAGTGCCATTGACAGCACAGCGCTCGATTGCGATTGATGCGCAATTCATTCCGCTTGGCGTGCCAGTTTTTTTATCCACTACCCAGCCCAACAGTGATGTGCCCTTGCGAAGACTCATGCTTGCTCAAGATACGGGCGGTGCTATTCGTGGTGCAGTACGAGCAGATTTTTTCTGGGGTTTTGGTGCTGAAGCAGGAGAGCTCGCAGGAAAAATGAAACAGGTAGGATCAATGTGGGTGTTATTGCCCAAAGCACTCGCTAAAACACCGAATACCAATGAGGCCAATAAACCTTAAGGCGTATTCTGTAGAATGGTTCTTAGGTTATGTCGCCAGCTTTGCACTTGAACGCTATGTAAGTTGATGGTTTCATCTTTATTAGTTTGCCTCCCAATTAATGCATTCATCAGCGGATGCGCTTGGGCTTTAATCCAAGTATCTAAAGCGAGATCTAGCGTTGTTGCATGTAGTTTCAGCCATTCAGGCAATAGATAGCTACCTACTTTGCGTCCTAAGGCGTAATCACCTTGCATGATTTTTGTATGCGCTGAATGCAAAGAGAGTAAGACGCGTGCATGTTGTTCGAGATGATGTTGCATGCCTGGATAAATAGAGCTTTCCATTATTTTTTGTTCTTGTGCAAATGCATGTTCAGTCTCATCAACAAGAATGCGAAACGCATCAATGACTGCAAAATTAGGCAAGCCTTGAATTTCCGCAGCCAGATGAAATAAGTTGCCATGTTTTTTATGGCAATAGGTTTCAAGATTGCACATATCGCACTCCTTAAGATTCAATTAGTGACTAGTTTGTAAAGAATAATCCTGATTCTGTGAGTATGAACTGAGGCTTACAGCTTGTATGAGCGCCATCAAACAAAGTATCAGAAATTTTAAAGTGAGAGTCATATCGATCGCACGCTACAATCACAAACAGTAGATATAACAATAGGGGAAATGCATGAATTACGAAAATATTTTGGTGGAGACACAAGGCAAGGTTGGCATTATTCGATTGAATAGGCCTAAAGCCTTGAATGCACTCAATGATCACATCATGGATGAATTGGGGCATGCTGCTCTGGCATTTGATGAAGATGACAAAATTGGTTGCATAGTGCTAACTGGCAGTGAAAAAGCATTTGCAGCAGGCGCAGATATAGGTGCGATGGCTGAATACACTTATATGGATGTCTTTAAAGGTAATTACATTTCACGTAATTGGGAGCAGTTACGCAATGTGCGTAAGCCAGTGATTGCTGCAGTTGCAGGATATGCATTAGGCGGTGGGTGTGAGCTAGCGATGCTGTGTGATTTCATTATTGCAGCTGATAACGCAAAGTTTGGTCAGCCTGAAATCAAATTGGGGATTATTCCGGGTGCTGGCGGTACACAACGCTTGCCGCGTGCTGTCTCCAAAGCGAAAGCGATGGATATGTGTTTAACCTCACGCATGATGGATGCAGTTGAAGCAGAACGCTCTGGTTTGGTGTCGCGTGTGGTGCCGCTAGAAAAATTAATGGAAGAAGCACTTGCTGCTGCCAATACCATTGCAGCGATGTCATTACCTGTTGAGAAGATGATTAAAGACTCAGTCAATCGTGCATATGAAACTACATTAAGTGAAGGCGTGCAATATGAGCGTCGCTTATTTCATAGC
>JBEDCU010000193.1:0-19279 GCA_041176585.1 Pseudomonadota bacterium | reverse complement strand
AGCTAATAAAGATGAAGTAAATGCTGCAGTTGCTGCTGCTAGTGCGGCTGCACCTGCCTGGGCAGAGACAGCACCTTTAAAACGCGCAAGAATTCTTTCTAAATTTAAAGAATTGATAGAGAAAAATCATGATGCTTTAGCAGCTGCAATTACACGTGAACATGGCAAGGTATTTTCTGATGCTAAAGGCGAGGTGGTGCGTGGTTTAGAAATAGTTGAATTTTCCTGTGGCATACCGCAATTATTAAAGACGCAATTCACTGACAACATAGGTGGCGGCATAGATAACTGGCAGTTGCGTCAACCATTGGGTGTGACTGCTGGAATCACACCATTTAATTTTCCTGTCATGGTTCCTTTGTGGATGGCGCCTATGGCAATCGCATGTGGTAATACGTTTATATTAAAACCGTCTGAGCGTGATCCAACTCCATCTCTAATGATGGCTGACTTATTACATGAAGCTGGTTTGCCAGATGGCGTTTTTAATGTTGTTCAAGGTGACAAATTGGCGGTTGATACGCTTTTACAGCATCCTGATGTGAAGGCTATTTCTTTTGTAGGATCAACACCTATCGCAGAATATATTTATACCGAAGGCGCAAAACGTAAGGGTGCGTATCCATTGCGCGTACAAGCTTTGGGCGGTGCAAAAAATCATTTAGTAGTTATGCCTGATGCTGATCTTGACCAAGCAGTGGATGCATTGATAGGTGCTGCTTATGGTTCTGCTGGTGAGCGTTGTATGGCTATATCGGTTGCAGTTGCTGTTGGTTCTGTTGCTGATAAATTAGTCGATGCTTTAATTCCTAGAGTTCATGCATTGAAAGTTAAAAATGGTATGGAGTTAGATGCAGAAATGGGACCAGTTGTTACCTCTGCTCATAAAGAAAAAATTATTTCCTACATCAATCAAGGTGTACAAGCAGGCGCTGCTTTATTGGTAGATGGTCGAAATAAAGTTGTTGAAGGTCATGAGCATGGGTTTTTCTTAGGCGGTTCTTTATTTGATCATGTCACACCAGAGATGACGATTTATCAAGATGAGATTTTTGGACCCGTATTGTGTGTTGTGCGTGTACCCGATATGGCTGCTGCGATTAATTTAATTAACGCGCATGAATACGGTAATGGTGTTGCACTGTTCACTTCTGATGGCAATACTGCTAGAGAGTTTTCGCGTCGTATAGAAGTAGGTATGGTGGGTGTCAATGTGCCTATTCCTGTACCTATGGCGTGGCATTCCTTTGGTGGTTGGAAGCGATCACTTTTTGGTGATACGCATATTTATGGAGAAGAGGGCGTACGTTTTTATACGCGCTATAAATCCATCATGCAGCGTTGGCCTGAGTCTATTAGTAAAGGCGCAGAATTCACTATGCCAGTTGCTAAATAAATTTGCTCAGGAGTGCATATGCAATCAGCAGGCAAATATGATTACATCGTGATTGGTGCAGGTTCAGCCGGTTGCGTGCTCGCTAACCGTTTAAGCCAAGATCAAGGTGCTTCCGTTTTATTGTTGGAAGCCGGCGGTAAAGATGACTATTTGTGGATACATATACCTGTTGGTTATCTTTACTGTATCAACAACCCTCGTACTGATTGGCTCTATCGTACTGAACCAGAGCCTGGTTTGAATGGTCGTAGTTTGATTTATCCGCGCGGTAAAGTTTTAGGCGGCTCTTCATCTATCAACGGTATGATTTACATGCGTGGTCAAGCTCGTGATTATGATGAGTGGGCTCGCTTGTCTGGTGATGATAGTTGGAGTTGGAATAATGTTTTGCCTTTGTTCAAGCAATCCGAAGACCATCATGCAGGAGCAAGTGTTTTTCATGGCGCTAGCGGAGAGTGGCGCGTAGAAAAACAAAGACTGCGTTGGGATATTTTAGATTCATTCAGACGTGCCGCAGAACAAACCGGCATTCCTATGACGGATGACTTCAATCAGGGTGATAACGAAGGCTGTGGTTATTTTGAAGTGAATCAGAAAAAAGGGATACGTTGGAATACTGCCAAGGCCTTTCTTCGTTCTACAAATAATCGTCGTGGTAGTTTGGAGATCATGACCGGCTGTCGTGTGCAGCGTTTAGATATCGTCAAGACCGATGGCGGCTTGCATTGTCGTGGTGTTGAATTCACCGGAGGTGGACAACAATGGTTTGCCGAGTCTGCGTATGAAACAATCTTGACGGCTGGTGCGATTGGCTCTCCACAAATTTTGCAACTGTCTGGCGTCGGACCTGCGGATTTACTGCAACAACATGGCATCCCAGTTGTGTTGGATGTGCCAGGAGTGGGCGAGAACTTACAAGACCATTTGCAATTGCGTATGGGTTTTAAGGTACAAGGCGCGAAAACCTTAAATACGATGGCCAATAGTCTATTTGGCAAAATGCGCATAGGATTGGAATATGCTTTAAATCGTAGTGGCCCTATGTCTATGGCGCCGTCACAACTGGGTGCGTTTACCCGTTCTGACCTGAGTCAGCCGTCAGCAAATTTGCAGTACCACGTTCAGCCTTTGTCATTAAATAAGTTTGGCGAACCTTTGCATGACTTTCCCGCATTTACTGCCAGTGTGTGTAATTTGCGACCTACCTCGCGAGGCCATGTGCGGATTGCCTCCGGCGATCCTATGGCGGCTCCGAAAATTACCCCAAATTATTTAAGTACACCAGAAGATAGAAAAGTGGCGGCAGATTCATTGGCGTTAACGCGCCGCATTGTTGCAGCTCCGGCTATGCGTGCGCATACGCCGGAAGAGTTCATGCCAGGGATAAATTTCCAAACAGAAGAAGAGCGGATTCGTGCTGCAGGTGAGATAGGCACCACTATTTTTCATCCGGTTGGTACTTGTAAAATGGGCAAGTCGGACGATGTTAAAGCGGTGGTTGATCACCAAATGCGCGTGGTTGGCGTTCAAGGATTGCGCGTGGTTGACGCCTCTATCATGCCAACCATAACGTCTGGCAATCCAAATTCCCCGATTATTATGATGGCCGAGAAGGCTGCTCACTGGATAAAAGCGGGAAAGTCAGCTTGAAGGTGGCACTTTCACTGAAATTAAAGTCATATAAATAAAGGCATTTGGTGACAGTGTTTACTCACACACACATTTTTTTTAAAATAGCAAGCCCGTAATAATCTTTATGGATGGATTACCAGTCGATTTGCTTGCTCTTTGCTTGGCTGCATTTTTAGCCGGCTTAATGGATGCCGTGGTCGGCGGCGGTGGCCTAATTCAGGTGCCGGCTTTATTTGTCAGCCTCCCTCAAGTTGCGCCTGCAAGCCTGTTTGGCACGAATAAATTTTCTGGTATTTTTGGGACCGGCGCGGCCGCTCTAGGCTATGCTAAAAAAATCCAACTACCTTGGCGAGTTGTTTTTCCTGCAGTTTTTGGCGCGCTATTTTTTTCCTTTCTGGGTGCGAGGCTGGTTTCTAGTCTTCCTATTGATGCTGTTAGGAAAAGTCTGCCATTCATACTTTTTGTAATTTTGGTTTATGTCTATAAACAGCAAGAATTTGGATTCCATACGCAGCAGCGCTTTCAGGGCAGGGCGGAAATCTTATTAGCTGGCTTAACCGGTGCAGCGATTGGTTTTTATGATGGCTTGATAGGCCCTGGCACAGGTAGTTTTCTAGTATTCATCTTTATACGACTGTTTGGCTTTGATTTTTTAAGCGCTTCCGCAACAGCCAAAGTGGTTAATCTGGCTTGCAATCTGTCGGCACTGGCTTGGTTTGGATATGCCGGCCATATTCTGTGGAAATTAGGCTTCATCATGGCGCTATTTAATATAGTAGGCGCTAGGGTAGGAGTACTACTTGCACTTAAACACGGCAGCCCTTTTGTTCGGCGAATTTTTCTCTTGATTGTCAGCTTGTTGATCTTGTTTACGGCTAAGCAGGCTTTCTTCGGCTAGGCGGTCAAAAGCGGAATGTTCCACGTGAAATCTTGGACATAAGTCGCTTTACGTTCCACGTGAAACAATGTTCTGCCAAACAAGGGCGGGATGATATAAAAATTTGGAATAAATCAGCGTCTCATTAAGAATAAAAGACCGTATAATTTGCCCTCTGCCGAAAGTCTGTCCGAGGCGATCCATGAATTTTCCTTCCGAATTTGATGTCATAGTTGTTGGTGGTGGCCACGCCGGGACGGAGGCTGCCTTAGTGGCTGCGCGCATGGGACAAAAAACCCTGCTTTTGACCCACAATATTGAAACCTTAGGTCAAATGTCCTGCAATCCGTCCATAGGCGGCATAGGAAAAGGGCATTTGGTTAGAGAAGTTGATGCCATGGGCGGCGCGATGGCAATTGCTACCGATGAGGCTGGCATACAGTTTCGGATATTAAACTCTTCAAAAGGTCCGGCAGTTAGGGCTACTCGCGCGCAGGCAGATCGAATCCTTTATAAGCAAGCAATACGTTCGCGCTTGGAAAACCAGCCGAATCTTTGGCTTTTTCAACAGGCTGTCGATGATTTAATGCTAGAAGGTGAGCGCGTAGTAGGCGCGGTTACACAGGCTGGAATTAAGTTCCGAGGAAAAACCGTGGTTTTAACTGCGGGAACATTCCTAGATGGAAAAATCCACATAGGTTTAAATAATTACTCGGCGGGCAGGGCAGGTGATCCTCCTGCCGTTTCTCTTTCCGCGCGTTTGAAAGAACTCAAACTGCCGCAAGGGCGCTTGAAAACAGGAACTCCACCGCGCATAGATGGTCGCACGATGGACTTCTCAGTGATGACAGAACAGCCTGGTGATCTTGATCCAGTGCCAGTATTTTCGGTCATGGGTTCAGATAAGTTGCATCCTAAACAACTTTCTTGCTGGATTACCCATACAAATTCACGTACACACGACATTATTCGTGGTGCATTAGACCGCAGTCCTATGTATACCGGTGTGATTGAGGGAGTGGGGCCACGTTATTGCCCTTCAATCGAGGACAAAATTCATAGATTTGCTGGAAAAGATTCGCATCAAATCTTTTTGGAGCCAGAAGGACTGCTCACACATGAGTTTTACCCGAATGGCATATCAACTAGTTTGCCTTTTGATGTGCAACTAGAGTTGGTTAGATCTATGCGCGGTTTAGAAAACGCACACATCTTGCGTCCAGGTTATGCGATTGAATATGACTACTATGATCCTAGAGGCTTGAAAGCTTCTTTAGAGACTAAGGTAATCAGTGGATTATTTTTTGCCGGCCAGATCAATGGCACAACAGGTTATGAAGAGGCTGCGGCACAAGGTTTATTAGCAGGGATTAATGCAGCATTGTTTTCTAAGAACAGTGAAGCTTGGACGCCGCGCAGAGATCAAGCTTATTTAGGCGTGCTGGTGGATGATTTAATTACGCAAGGCGTGTTAGAGCCTTATCGTATGTTTACTAGTCGTGCTGAGTTTAGATTGAGCTTGCGTGAAGATAATGCTGATATGCGTCTTACTGAAATAGGTCGACGTTTAGGTTGTGTGAGTGATGAACAATGGCGTGCATTCGAAGAAAAACGTGAGGCTGTAGCACGCGAGTTAGAAAGACTGAAATCAACGTGGGTTAGCCCAAAAATTCTTTCTTCAGAAGAGTCGGAGCGTGTGCTTGGTAAACAGATAGAACGTGAATATTCCTTGATTGATTTATTGCGCAGACCGAATGTGACTTATGAAAATTTAATGACGCTAAAAAGTCTACAAGGCGAGAAATTTTCTGCACCTCAGCTACATGCAAGCGTGATTGAGCAAGTTGAAATACAAGTTAAATATGCAGGCTATATAGATAGACAGGCGAAAGAAGTCGAGCGCCATGAACACTATGAAAATCTTCCTTTACCAACAGCGATGGACTATCTCGCGATAGCCGCATTGTCGATGGAAGTACGGCAAAAATTAAATAAGCATCAGCCAGAAACTTTAGGCCAAGCATCAAGGATAGCGGGTGTTACACCCGCTGCGATTTCACTCTTATTAGTACATTTAAAAAAGGGTGGCTTACGCGAATTATCAGCGTCAGTGAAAGAGCCGAATGCGGCATAAATAATTGATGGCGACGCTTAGTAATAGAGATGAATTTAGTGCATTACTCAATCAAGGTGCGGCTAAATTAGCGATCAGTTTGTCAGCAAGGCAGATTGAAAAATTACTCGATTATCTAGCCTTATTAGTGAAGTGGAATTCGGTTTATAACCTGACTTCAGTTAGAGACCCACAGCAAATGGTCATACAACATTTGCTAGATGCGATGTCATCACTATTCGCTTTTAAAGGAGCGAAAAAAGTTTTAGATGTAGGTACCGGAGGAGGCTTGCCCGGCATAGTGATTGCGATTTGGGCGATGGAAGCCGAGCCTGATATGCAAGTGCATTTAATTGATACTGTAAAAAAGAAAACCGCTTTTTTAACGCAAGTGAAAGTAGAGTTAGGTTTAGAAAAGGTGACGGTTCATAGCGGTCATGTAGAAAAACTAGCGAGTGAAAATATGTTTGATGTCATCACCTCGCGTGCATTTGCTGAGTTAATTGATTTCGTAAAGTTATCTGGTCATTTGCTAAAACAAGACGGAAGCATGATTGCATTGAAAGGTAAGAAACCAGATGAAGAAATTCAGCGCTTACCGCTAGCTTGGAGAGTAGAAAAAGTGGAGTCGCTTAGTGTGCCAGGCATGCAAGCTGATCGACATTTGGTGTGGATAAAAAAGAACCTTGAGAATTAAATAAAAAATTCTCTGTTTGAATCACAAATAAAAATGTGGTTTACCTAGTGATAGAAATTGATAAAAGAAATAACACGAAACTCATGACGAAAATTTTTTGCATTGCAAACCAAAAAGGCGGCGTAGGTAAGACAACCACCGCAGTCAATCTTGCTGCAGCACTCGCTAATATTAATCAGCGTGTGTTGTTGGTTGACTTAGACCCGCAAGGTAATGCAACCATGGGTGCAGGCATTAATAAAGCAGAATTAAAAAGCTCAATTTATCAAGTGCTACTTGGCATGGGTGAATTAAAAGATGCGCGCTTAGCTTCTGAATCTGGGAAGTTTGATGTCTTACCAGCGAACCGAGATTTGGCTGGTGCTGAAGTTGAAATGGTTGAACTAGATCATAGAGAATCACGATTGAAAACGGCCTTGGCATCGGTGGTTGATAACTATGATTTTATTTTGATAGATTGTCCGCCTGCGTTATCAATGCTGACTTTGAATGGTTTGTGTGCAGCACATGGTGTGATCATTCCTATGCAATGTGAATACTATGCATTAGAAGGCTTATCCGATTTAGTTAACACCATCAAAATCGTGCACGCAAAACTCAATCCTGATTTGAAAATCATTGGCTTATTGAGAGTCATGTTTGACCCACGCATGATGCTTTCGCAGCAGGTGTCCCTGCAGTTAGAAGAGCATTTTGGTGACAAGGTTTTCAAGTCTATTATTCCGCGTAATGTGCGTTTGGCAGAAGCGCCTTCTTATGGCGTGCCCGGTGTGAATTTTGATGCAGCAGCCAAAGGCGCACAGGCTTATGTCGAGTTTGGTAAAGAACTCGTGCAACGGATACGAAATACAGCTGCTTAAGAATTAAGCAAAGCATCAATCAAGAAAAAATTTAGCTAGAAAGTTTTAATAAAGCGATGAAAAAACAAAAAGGATTAGGTCGAGGATTAGAGGCGCTGTTAGGCGGCTCACCAGACTTTATGGAAGAAGCACCGACTGTTAGTGGCGCTCCACCTACGTTGCCTTTGTCAGCATTACAGGCGGGTAAATATCAACCGCGTATCAAGATGGATCAGGGCGCAATTAATGAGCTAGCGGAATCCATTCGACAGCAAGGATTGTTGCAAGCGATCTTAGTGCGTCCCATAAATAATGGACCGGCTGGTGTGGACTATGAAATCATCGCTGGCGAGAGACGCTTTCGTGCAGCTAAGTTAGCTGGCCTAACCGAAGTCCCAGTCATTGTAAAAGATGTGGGTGATCAAGCAGCTGCCGCGATGGCGTTGATAGAAAATATGCAGCGCGAAGATTTAAATCCACTGGAAGAAGCGCAGGGTATTAAGCGTTTGATTGAGGATTTTAATTTTACTCATGAGCGCGCAGCGGAAGCAGTGGGTCGTTCACGCAGTGCCGTTTCTAATCTTTTGCGATTGATGAGCTTAAGTAAACCGGTGCAGACCATGCTGATGGAAAATCATATCGACATGGGACATGCGCGCGCATTGTTAGCGGTAGATTCAGCGACGCAAATTACTTTGGCGACGCAAATTATTGCCCAAAAATTATCAGTGCGGGAAGCGGAAAAACTCGTAGTTCGAGCGACCACAGCGCGCGACGCAAAACCCACTTCCTCAGCAAAAGGGAAGTCCCGCGATGTAATTCGGTTGGAAGAAGAGTTGTCAGATGCACTAGCTACCAAGGTCAGTATTCGACAAGGAACTGGTAAAAAAGGCGAATTGATCATAGATTTTGGAGATCTAGAGCAGTTAGACGGAATAATTGCGCGACTTCGGCAGCCTGCAGTTTGAAGTCGGCTAATTTTGCGTCAATAAATCAAGCTATGTGTTTGACTGCGCGGCGGAAATTATTTATACTCTTGCGGCTTTCTGGAATGCAAATCCCCCTCACAGCTCCTCAAGAATTTTCAGCGTTTTGCTCACAAGAGCCGCTGGATTTATTGAATTAGTTTGATGCTGCGCTTAGTCCTTACTCAGTTTGCAGTTACGTTATGCGTGGCTGCTGTTGCTGGATTAATTGGCGGGGGTAACGCACTTTTGTCGTCGTTGCTTGGTGGGCTATGTTGCGTATTGCCGAATGGCTTGTTCGCACTGCGCATTGCCAACAGCGCCCGCAACCCCGAAGCCTTAACCCCGATGACGTTTATTTTTGGGGAATTTACCAAGATTGTCATGACGGTTGCCATGCTTGCTGCAATCGTCTGGTTGTATCGTGATGTGAATTGGCTGGCGCTTATCGCTGCTTTCATTATTGCGTTGAAAAGTTATCTCATCTTACTTATTAGGCATTGATATGGCGGCTGAACTGGCGGTAGAAGGCGCGACGCACGCACCGACCTCATCCGAGTACATCATTCATCACCTCGGACATTTGTCTACGCATCATCAGGAAAAAATCATTGATTTTTCCATTTTTAATATGGACACCTTGTTGTGGTCTGTATTAATGGGCGTGCTCGGTTCTTTGGTAATGTATAGCGTAGCTCGTAAAGCAACATCTGGCGTACCAGGCCGTTTCCAATTATTTGTAGAAATGATTGTAGAAATGGTGGAAGACCAGTCTAAAAACATCGTGCATGGCAATCGTACTTTTATCGCGCCTTTGGCATTAACGGTATTTGTTTGGGTGTTCTTAATGAACGCCCTAGACTTTTTACCAGTTGATTTGTTTTCTGGAATTTTCGCGCTGTTCGGCGTAGAAACCCATTTCCGTATTGTTCCCACCGCAGATTTGAATGGCACCTTGGGCATGGCCTTGGCTGTGTTTGCCCTCATGATTTACTACAACCTGAAAATTAAAGGTGTGGGCGGCTTTATTCATGAATTGTTCTGTGCGCCATTCGGAGCACATCCAGCTCTGTGGATTGCCAATCTTGGCTTGAACATTATTGAGTTCGTTGCAAAAACAGTTTCACTCGGTATGCGACTGTTTGGAAATATGTATGCCGGCGAACTTGTTTTCTTGCTGATTGCCTTACTAGGTTCAACCGCCACATGGTGGGGCTTTGGTATGCATGTCATTGCTGGTTCAATTTGGGCAATTTTCCATATTTTGATTGTTTTGCTGCAAGCGTTCATCTTTATGATGCTAACGCTGGTTTACATTGGTCAGGCGCACGAAGGGCACTGATCGCGTTTTCGGGTTTTGTATTGGTATTTTTGTATTTTGACTTTGACACTATTAAGGAGTTTTCATGACTAACGTCGCTTTTGTTGCACTGGCTTGTGGATTGATCATTGGTCTGGGCGCAATTGGTGCATGTATCGGTATCGGCATCATGGGTGGTAAGTTCATCGAAGCCTCGGCTCGTCAGCCTGAGTTGATGAATGCGTTGCAAACCAAGATGTTTCTGTTGGCAGGTTTGATCGATGCTGCGTTCCTGATTGGCGTTGGTATCGCCATGATGTTCGCGTTCGCAAATCCGTTCGCTGGATAATTTTCGGTCTCTTATGGTGTCGAGCGTCGGCTCGATGTCTGTCATTTTGAGAAGGAAAGTATTGTGAACTTAAACGCTACACTGTTCGCGCAGTTCGTCGTTTTCTTTATTCTTGCGCTGTTCACGATGAAATTCGTGTGGCCGCCTTTAATTAAAGCCTTAGACGAGCGTGCGAAGAAAATTTCCGATGGCTTAGAAGCTGCGGATCGTGGTCATGCCGAACTCGCATTCGCTGAAACGCGCGTGCAAGTGCAATTAGCGCATGCTCATGAAGAAACACAAAAGCGCTTGGTAGATGCAGAGCGTCGTGCGGCTGAAATCGTGGATGAAGCGAAACGCCATGCGACGGAAGAAGCAAAAGGCATTGTAGAAGCAGCGCGTCATGAAGCAGCAGCTGAAGCACTACGTTTACGCGATACCTTGCGTCATGATGTAGCGTCTTTAGCAGTTAAAGGTGCTGAGCAAATTCTTAAGCGCGAAGTCAATGCGACTGCGCATGCAGATTTACTCAACCAATTAAAAGCAGAGCTGTAATCATGGCTGAACTCGCGACAATTGCTAGACCTTATGCAGAAGCTGTTTTCAGAATAGCGCAGCCGAATTCATTGGCTGCGTGGTCTGAGTTGCTAGGTGAAATGGCGCAAATTGCATCTGTTCCAGAGTTAGCAGAGCTTGCACATAATCCGCGTGCGGAAAATGCACAAGTTAGCGAGATTTTTTTATCAGCATTGGAAAGTGCTGTTACCTCAGAGGTGAAAAATCTCGTAGCAGCCTTGGTAGAAAACGGACGCTTAACTTTGTTGCCTGAAATTGCAGCGCAATTTCAAACCTTGAAGAATCATTTCGAGAGCAGTGCTGATGCAGAAATCGTCAGTGCGTTTCCTATTACAGATGCGCAAGTATCTGAATTAAAGGCCGGACTCGAAAAGAAATTTGGACGCAAACTCAACACAACCGTGACAGTCGATCAATCATTGATTGGTGGTGTCAAAGTTACAGTGGGTGATGAGGTATTAGATACATCCGTGCGGGCACGTTTAGAGCATATGCATACGGTGCTCGCCGCGTAAAAAGATAGAAATTATTTAGTTATTGCGAGACCGGGCAGGCAGCGACTTCGCCAGTCTCAATCAATCAGGAGCTAACATGCAACTCAACCCGTCTGAAATCAGCGAGCTGATCAAGAGCCGGATTCAGGGTCTCGGCGCAGGCGCCGAAATTCGCAACCAAGGTACCGTAATTTCGGTGACTGATGGTATCTGCCGTATTCATGGATTGTCAGATGCGATGCAAGGCGAGATGCTTGAATTCCCAGGCAACACGTTTGGTCTGGCATTGAATCTTGAGCGCGACTCGGTCGGTGCCGTTATTCTGGGTGAATACGAGCATATCTCCGAAGGCGACGTTGTTAAATGTACCGGTCGTATTCTTGAAGTGCCGATTGGTCCAGAGCTTAAAGGCCGTGTAGTTAATGCATTGGGTCAGCCGATTGATGGCTTGGGTCCTATCAATGCAAAGTTAACTGCACCGATTGAAAAAATCGCACCTGGCGTTATCGCTCGTCAATCAGTATCGCAGCCTTTGCAAACAGGTCTGAAGTCAATTGACTCCATGGTGCCTATCGGTCGTGGTCAACGTGAGTTGATTATTGGTGACCGTCAAACAGGAAAGACAGCAGTTGCGATTGACACCATCATCAATCAAAAAGGTCAGGACGTTACTTGTATCTATGTTGCGATTGGTCAAAAAGCTTCTTCGATCAAAAACGTAGTACGTGCATTAGATGAGCATGGCGCGTTGGGTTACACCATCGTGGTTGCTGCTTCTGCATCAGAGTCAGCAGCGATGCAATATGTCTCTGCTTACTCAGGTTGCGCAATGGGCGAATACTTCCGTGATCGTGGTCAAGATGCTTTAATTATTTATGATGATTTGTCTAAGCAAGCTGTGGCATATCGTCAAGTTTCATTGCTGTTACGTCGTCCACCAGGTCGTGAAGCTTTCCCTGGCGATGTGTTCTATCTCCACTCACGTTTGCTCGAGCGTGCAGCACGTGTGAATCCTGATTATGTTGAAGCATTCACCAAAGGTGAAGTTAAAGGTAAAACAGGTTCATTGACTGCATTGCCTATCATTGAAACTCAAGCAGGTGACGTTTCTGCATTCGTTCCAACCAATGTAATTTCAATTACAGACGGTCAGATCTTCTTGGAAACTTCATTGTTTAACGCAGGTATTCGTCCAGCGATTAATGCAGGTATTTCTGTATCGCGTGTGGGTGGTGCAGCGCAGACCAAGGTTATTAAAAATCTCTCAGGCGGTATTCGTACCGACTTAGCGCAGTATCGTGAATTAGCAGCGTTTGCTCAGTTCGCATCGGATCTCGACGAAGCAACACGTAAGCAGTTAGATCGTGGCGCACGCGTTACCGAGTTGCTGAAACAAGCTCAATACTCACCACAACCAATATCTCTGATGGCAGTTACTTTGTTTGCAGTTAACAAAGGCTACTTAGATGATATCGAAGTGAAAGATGTATTAGGCTTTGAACACGATCTTCATCACTTCATGCAAACCAGTCATGCTGGCCTGTTGAAGAAAATTGAAGATACTAAGCAACTTGAAAAAGATGGCGAGGCAGAATTAGCTGCAGCGATCACCAACTTCAAGAAAACTTTCTGATCTTAATCGCGCGATAAGGAGTAGCTTGCATGGCTGCAGGTAAAGAGATACGCGGTAAGATCAAGAGCGTAGAAAACACGAAGAAGATCACCAAGGCGATGGAAATGGTGGCCGCTTCTAAAATGCGCAAAGCGCAGGAAAAGATGCGTGCTGCCAGACCATATAGCGAAAACATACGCGCTATCGTCTCGCATTTAGCTCAGGCAAATCCAGAGTACAAACATCCGTTCATGATTAAACATGACAACAGTAAAAAAGTTGCCATGATTATTGTTACAACGGACAAGGGTTTGTGCGGTGGCTTGAACACCAACATGCTGCGTATGGCAACGCAAAAAATGCGTGAGTTAGAAACAGCTGGGAAAAAAATCGAAGCAGTTGCGATCGGTAATAAAGGTTTAGGCTTTTTAAATCGTATCGGTGTGAAAGTCGTTTCACATGCAACACAGCTTGGTGATACCCCACATCTGGAACATTTAATTGGACCAGTAAAAGTTGTACTCGATGCTTATGATGATGGCTTGTTAGATGCGGTTTATCTTTGCTATACACGCTTCATCAATACGATGAAACAAGAGCCCGTTGTTGAGCAGTTGTTGCCACTGACGGCAGACAGAATAGAACCAGTGAATTCGCATTCCTGGGATTATCTGTATGAGCCAGATGCGCAAACAGTGATTGATGAGCTGATGGTGCGTTATGCAGAAGCATTGATCTATCAATCAGTGGCTGAGAATATGGCATCTGAACAATCAGCACGTATGGTAGCGATGAAAGCTGCAACAGATAACGCAGGTAATGTGATTGGTGAGTTGAAACTCATCTACAACAAGACCCGTCAAGCAGCAATTACTAAAGAACTTTCCGAGATCGTGGCCGGTGCGGCCGCGGTTTAATTGAACCCAATTCACATTTCTCATTGAAGGAACGAAAATGGCTGATGGCAAAATCGTTCAGTGTATCGGTGCTGTGGTTGACGTGGAATTCCCACGCAATGCATTGCCGAAAATTTATGACGCACTGAAAATGGCAGGCTCTGAGCTGACACTAGAAGTTCAGCAACAGCTGGGTGACGGCATTGTTCGTACTATTGCGTTGGGCACATCTGATGGCCTGCGTCGCGGTATGATCATTCAAAACACCGGCAAACCAATTATGGTGCCAGTTGGTAAAGCAACCTTAGGCCGTATTATGGACGTGCTAGGTCAGCCAATTGATGAGCGCGGCCCAGTTGATCAAACCCACACAGCATCGATTCATCGTAAAGCACCAGCTTATGATGAACTATCACCTTCACAAGAATTACTTGAAACTGGTATCAAGGTGATTGATCTAGTTTGTCCGTTTGCTAAAGGCGGAAAAGTTGGTCTGTTCGGTGGTGCGGGTGTAGGTAAGACCGTGAACATGATGGAACTGATTAACAACATCGCTAAAGCACACTCAGGTTTATCCGTATTTGCTGGTGTAGGTGAGCGTACTCGTGAAGGTAATGACTTCTATCACGAGATGGCTGACTCAGGCGTTGTGAATTTAGAGAAGCTAGGCGATTCAAAAGTAGCCATGGTGTATGGTCAGATGAATGAGCCACCAGGCAATCGTCTGCGTGTTGCGTTAACTGGTTTGACTATCGCTGAGTCATTCCGTGATGAAGGCCGTGACGTTCTCTTCTTCGTTGATAATATTTATCGTTATACATTGGCTGGTACCGAAGTATCAGCGCTCTTAGGCCGTATGCCTTCTGCGGTGGGTTATCAACCTACATTGGCTGAAGAAATGGGTCGTTTACAAGAGCGTATTACTTCAACCAAAACAGGTTCGATTACTTCAATTCAAGCTGTGTATGTTCCAGCCGATGACTTAACCGATCCTTCACCAGCGACTACCTTTGCTCACTTAGACTCCACCGTTGTGTTGTCACGTGATATCGCTGCATTAGGTATTTATCCTGCGGTTGATCCACTCGATTCCACTTCACGTCAGCTTGATCCGAATGTAGTTGGACCAGAGCATTACGATACAGCGCGTGCAGTACAAGGTACATTGCAACGCTACAAAGAACTGCGTGACATCATTGCCATTCTAGGTATGGATGAGTTGGCACCTGAAGATAAATTGACTGTTGCACGTGCTCGTAAGATGCAACGTTTCTTGTCTCAGCCATTCCACGTAGCGGAAGTCTTTACCGGTTCACCAGGTAAATACGTGTCACTTAAAGACACAATCAAAGGCTTTAAGATGATTGCGTCTGGCGAATTAGATCACTTGCCTGAGCAAGCGTTCTACATGGTTGGTACCATAGACGAAGCAATTGAAAAAGCGAAGAAAATCGCAAACTAATGTGCAGTGTGACCGTGTAACAGCGGTCACATCACCAAGGATTCAAAATGGCAAACACAATTCATGTTGACGTCGTGTCAGCTGAAGAAAATATATACGGTGGCCCTGCCGAGTTCATAACTGTGCCTGGCGAAACAGGTGAGTTGGGTATTTATCCGCGTCATATTCCTTTGATCACGCGTATACGTCCTGGCGCACTTCGCATCAAAGTACCAGGTCAAGCAGAAGAAGAATTCGTCTTTGTTGCTGGCGGTATTCTGGAAGTTCAACCGCATGCCGTAACCGTTCTAGCAGACACAGCGATACGTGGTCATGATCTTGATGAAGCTAAAGCAGCTGAGGCAAAGAAATTGGCGGAACAAAAAGTAGAGAAAAGCGAATCAGATATTGATTACGCCCACGCTCGTGCTGAACTTGCAGTTGCAGTTGCTGAACTAGCTGCTATCGCAAAGTATCGTAACAAACGTTAAACAAATTTGTTACGGTAAAAAAGAAAGGCAGCCTAGGCTGCCTTTTTTACTGTGCTGTGAATTAAGCCCAAGTCTTAGATCGATCAATTGCACGATTCCATACTTCCAAGCGAGAAGATCTTTCATCAGCAGCCATACTAGGCTCGAACCTTCGTTCTACTTTCCATTGCGCTGCAATCTCATCTTGCGAACTCCAAAACCCCACACCAAGACCTGCAAGATAAGCAGCGCCTAATGCAGTAGTTTCTGTAACTTGTGGACGCACTACAGGAACACCCATGATGTCCGCTTGAAATTGCATTAATAAGTTATTGCTAGCAGCACCACCATCCACACGTAATTCTTTAAGAGGTAATGTGGCATCTTTTTGCATAGCACTGACTACATCTGCAGTTTGAAACGCAATGCCCTCTAGTGCAGCTCTAGCAATATGTCCTGCTGTTGTGCCCCGCGTCAGTCCCAGTAAAGTACCACGAGCATAGGCATCCCAATGCGGTGCACCTAAACCAGAGAAGGCAGGAACAAAAGTCACGCCATCTGAATCTTTTACATTACTAGCTAAAGCTTCAACATCAGCGGACTGTTTAATGATACCTAAGCCATCACGTAACCACTGTATCGTAGCACCACCCATAAATACACCACCCTCTAACATATAGTCAGTGTGATGCGGTGTTGAATGACCAGTTGTCCAACCTACGGTTGTGAGTAAATTGTTTTTTGATGTAACCGCACGACCTGTATTCATTAAAATAAAACAACCTGTACCGTAAGTGCTTTTCACCATACCTGAGTGATAGCATGCTTGACCATAAGTAGCAGCTTGTTGGTCACCCGCTATACCTGCAATAGGAATGGGTGTGCCGAAAAATTCTGAACGGGTATGTGCAGCGATGCCGCTGCTTGGTACAACTTGTGGAAGTATAGCTCGTGGAATGTTTAACAAACTAAGTAATTCATCATCCCAGTTAAGTGTATGTATATTAAACAGCATAGTACGAGACGCATTACTTGTATCAGTAACATACTCACCTGAGAGTTTATAAATTAACCAAGCATCAACAGTACCAAACGCAAGCTCACCACGTTCTGCCCGTTCACGTGCGCCAGTTACATTGTCGAGCAACCAACTTAACTTAGTACCTGAAAAATAACCATCAATAACAAGTCCAGTTTTCTCTTGTACTAGTAGTCCCTTACCATCAGCACGTAAAGCATCACATAAACTAGCAGTGCGTCTATCTTGCCAAACAATCGCATTCGCAACTGGCTCTCCGGTTTTTTTATCCCACAATACTGTTGTTTCGCGTTGATTGGTAATACCGATCGCTGCCACATCTTGTGCAGTTAAATGATGATCACGCAGCACTTGCTGAGCAACTGCAAGTTGTGATGACCAAATCTCATTGGCATCATGCTCAACCCATCCAGGATGAGGAAAAATTTGTCTAAACTCTTTTTGCGCAGTGCCGTGAATATGTCCATGTCGATCAAACAAAATAGCGCGTGAGCTAGTTGTACCTTGATCAATAGCTAAAATAAATTGTTCGGACATACGGCCCTCTTTAAAGAATAAAAAAATGCGCGAACAAAGTCGCGCATTAAATCCAAACAGTCGGAAACCGGACGCGGTTATATAAACCGCGTCCTGAAACAGCGCAAACTTATTTTACGCGACCAGCTTTCCAAGCGGAGAGTAGCTTGTCATACGCAATGGTTTCGCCTTTCGGCTTTTCATTAGCAAGCTTCTTCCAAGGTGCAGCATTATCAGATAAGTATTTTGCTGGATCACCTTCAGGATTGAGTTTAGGTGTGCAGTTTTTCATACCTGCGCGCTCTAAACGACCCATTACGTCATCCATCTCTTTTGCCAGATTATCCATCGCTGCTTGTGGTGTTTTTTCTGCAGTGACCGCAGTCGCTACATTTTTCCACCAGAGCTGAGCCAGCTTAGGATAATCAGGTACGTTGGTTCCGGTTGGTGTCCATGCAACACGTGCTGGACTGCGATAGAACTCAATCAAGCCACCGTACTTAGCAGCATTTTTCGTGAAGTACTCATGACGGATGTCTGAGTCACGAACAAACGTAACACCTTCAATCGATTTTTTGAGTGAAGTGGTTTTTGAGTTGATGAACTGTGCATACAACCAAGCAGCTGCTTTACGTTCATCAGGTGTAGATTTGAAGAAGGTCCATGAACCTACGTCCTGATAACCATTCTGCATACCTTCTTTCCAGTATGGGCCATGGGGTCCAGGAGCCATACGCCATTTAGGTGAACCATCTGCATTGTTGACAGCAGGTGCTTTTGCCATCGATGCAGTAAAGGCTGTGTACCAGAAGATTTGCTGAGCAATCTGACCTTGACCAGGAACTGGACCTGCTTCTGAGAAGGTCATACCCATAGCTTCTTTTGGTGAATACAGCTTCATCCAATCGATGTACTTGGTCAACGCATAAACAGCAGCAGGTGAGTTAGTTGCACCGCCACGAGAAACAGAAGCACCTACTGGTGTGCACTTGTCAGCACCTACACGAATACCCCATTCATCAACTGGCATACCGTTAGGAATACCTTTGTCAGCGGTACCTGCCATTGATAACCATGCATCGGTAAAGCGCCATCCTAATGATGGATCTTTTTTGCCGTAGTCCATATGACCATACACTTTTTTACCGTCGAGCTCTTTCACATCATTGGTAAAGAAGTTAGCGATGTCTTCATAGGCAGACCAGTTTTGTGGCACACCTAAGTCATAGCCATACTTAGCTTTAAACTTGTCTTGCAAATCTTTGCGAGCAAACCAGTCAGCACGGAACCAGTAGAGGTTAGCAAACTGTTGGTCTGGTAATTGATAAATTTTCTTATCAGGACCAGTCACAAAACTAATACCAATAAAATCTTTCAGATCTAAACCTGGGTTGGTAAATTCTTTACCTGCACCAGCCATGTAATCAGAAAGAGGAATCACTGCACCATAACGGAAGTGGGTACCAATTAAGTCAGAGTCAGAGATCCAACCGTCATAAATACTTTTACCGGATTGCATAGAGGTTTGCAGTTTTTCAACTACGTCGCCTTCTTGAATCAAGTCATGTTTAACTTTAATACCGGTGATTTCTTCAAAAGCTTTGGCCATCACCTTAGATTCATAAACGTGAGTATCAATGGTTTCTGATACAACGCTAATTTCATTCACACCCTTGGCTTTGAGTTTTGCAGCAGCATCAATAAACCACTTCATTTCATCAAGCTGTTGTTTCTCGCTTAAAGTTGAAGGTTTGAACTCTTGCTTCACCCACTTTTCGGCTGCCTTCATGTCAGCTTGGGAAACACCCGAAGCCAGCATAGCTGCAATCGCTATTGCGCTAAGTTTAAGTTTCACGACTTTATCTCCTCTGCCTTCCCGGTCTTATAAGCATGACCACCGGCGGGAAGTTATCCGGGGTCACGATGAAGCGAGGGTTAACCCCAACGCATCCAAAATTTATATTGTTTTAACTCTACTTAATGTAATGGTCAACCCCAACGCATCACAACAACGAGTAAAGCAAATCCTAAAACAGCACCAATGTATTGTGTGACATCGGTCAGTCCAGCCCAAGCTAAATTAACATA
>JBEDCU010000192.1:0-3620 GCA_041176585.1 Pseudomonadota bacterium | reverse complement strand
AACACGATCAGCATTTGCAGTTGATCGTGTTTTTTACTAAGCCCCAAGGTTGAAGAACTTAATCTTTATTACCAACTTGCTGGCGCGTGCTCACCACTTCTATATCAACCCTACGGTTTTCTGATCGCCCCTTACTACTGTTATTACTAGCAATCGGCTCGCTTTCGCCTTTACCTTGGTTATAGATGCGATCAGCTGGCAGGGATTGCGATAGTAAATAACTTTTAACGGCAGCTGCGCGGCGCTCTGAAAGTTTCTGGTTATAGGCTTCTGCGCCAATCGCATCTGTGTGGCCTGTCGCCACAATGACTTTGATAGACATACCTGAGAGTCGGTTAGCTAATAATTTCAGGCTATCTTCACCACCTTTTTTAAGTACCGATTTATCAAAATCGAAATAAGCATCCGTGTCTAAAGTAATTTTCTCTACGACTGTCTCAACCGGTGGTGGAGGAGCAGCTTGCGCTTTTGCAATCGCAGGCGCAGGCGGTGCTTGCGGGGCAGGTATCTGGGGAGCGCTGACTGCACTCGTTTTTGCCAACACGCCATCACAACCAATCACGGTCGCTAAGACGGGACGCCATCCTCCGGTATGCCAGCAGTTGCCGTTAGCTAATGACGGCGTTACCCCGTGCGTCTTGAAGATATCCAGCATTGCCACCCACCACCGGATAACTAGGATTGACAGCGAGTGACTGGCCTGCATAAAAAATCAGCAGCGTGAGATTGAGACGGGCGAGCAATTGCATAGCATTTCTCCTGATTGATTGATGATTAGGTCTATATGTGGGAAGCGTTGTCATAAAAAAAATGATGCTTCGCTGTCTCGCAGTGAGTGTGGCAGTTGTGGGGGTAAATACATTACAAAAAATCAAATGAAGGCAGTTACATGTGAGTTTTATTTGACAAATTTTATTTAGTCAGATGAGCCCGATATCAGAGTAAGAAACAGGGCTAAAGGGTGGTCAACGTGGTAAAATTTCGAGTTCTCAAAATCAAGGTTCGCAATCTGCGAACAGTCAATTAACACCTGCATTTTTGCTTCAACTCACCGGCCCCACAATGGATCAATTCGCAAAAGAAACAATACCAATTTCACTCGAAGAAGAGATGCGCAAAAGCTATCTCGATTACGCTATGAGCGTCATCGTTGGCCGCGCATTGCCGGATGTTAGAGATGGTTTAAAGCCAGTGCATAGACGTGTTTTATTCGCTATGCATGAAACCAATAATGTATTTAATCGCCCCTATGTAAAGTGTGCGCGTGTAGTGGGTGAGGTCATGGGTAAATATCACCCACATGGCGACCAAGCGATTTACGATACTTTGGTACGTATGGCGCAAGATTTTTCATTGCGCTACACCTTAGTAGACGGTCA
Organism: Pseudomonadota bacterium; assembly: GCA_041176585.1. Lineage (GTDB taxonomy): Bacteria > Pseudomonadota > Gammaproteobacteria > Burkholderiales > Burkholderiaceae_D > Pernthalerella. The sequence continues at coordinate 2,241 of JBEDCU010000192.1, read as the reverse complement.
AGGTAACTTTGGATCGATTGATGGTGATAATGCAGCTGCTATGCGTTATACCGAGTGTCGCTTAGATAAGATTGCTAGTGAATTACTGGCTGACATAGAAAAAGAAACTGTAGACTTTGTTCCTAACTACGACGGCAAAGAAAAAGAACCTTCCGTTCTGCCTACCCGCATTCCAAATTTATTGATCAATGGATCATCAGGTATTGCAGTTGGTATGGCGACCAATATCCCGCCGCATAACATTACTGAAATCATTGACGGTGCTCTGCATTTATTGCAAACACCAAATTGCACTGTGGATGAATTAATTGAAATTATCCCTGCACCAGACTTCCCAACTGCCGGCATTATTTATGGCGTCTCTGGTGTACGTGATGGCTATCGTACCGGTAGAGGTCGTTTGGTCATGCGTGGCAAAACGCATTTCGAAGAATACGGTCGCGAAAATCGTACAGCAATCATCGTGGATGAATTGCCGTATCAAGTGAATAAAAAATCTATGCTCGAGCGTATCGCTGAGCTGGTGCGTGATAAAAAACTCGATGGCATTTCTGATATTCGTGATGAATCCGATAAATCCGGTATGCGTGTTGTCATCGAACTTAAACGCGGTGAAGTGCCTGAGGTTGTGTTGAACAATCTCTATAAACAAACACAGTTGCAAGACACCTTTGGTATGAACATGGTGGCATTGGTGGATGGTCAGCCAAAGTTGCTGAACTTGAAGCAGATGTTGGAATGCTTCCTCTCACACCGCCGTGAAGTCGTTACACGTCGTACTGTTTTTGAATTACGTAAAGCACGTGAACGTGGTCATGTATTAGAAGGTTTAGCAGTTGCCTTAGCCAATATTGATGAATTCATCGCCATCATCAAAGCAGCACCAACACCGCCGATTGCAAAATCAGAGTTAATGATGCGTACGTGGGATTCTTCTGTGGTGCGTGAAATGCTAGCGCGCACTGGTGCAGAGAACGCAGGTGGCATAGAAGCTTTCCGTCCTGCGAATTTGCCACGTCAATATGGTTTGCAAGCTGATGGCTTATATAAATTATCGGATGATCAAGCGCAGGAAATTCTGCAAATGCGCTTGCAACGCTTGACTGGTTTAGAGCAAGACAAGATTGTTAATGAGTACAAAGAAGTGATGGAGCAAATCGCTGATCTGTTGGATATTCTTTCCAAGCCAGATCGCGTGACCACCATCATTACTGATGAACTCGTCGCAGCAAAAAATGAATATGGCGTCAATGGCGGCGATAAGCGTCGTTCACAAATTGAAATCAATGCGACTGATCTCGCAACAGAAGATTTAATTACACCGCAAGACATGGTGGTGACCTTGTCGTATGCGGGTTACATGAAGTCACAACCCTTATCAGAATATCGCGCGCAAAAACGTGGTGGTCGCGGTAAGCAAGCAACTGCGACTAAAGATGATGATTGGATTGATCAACTCTTTATCGCCAACACACATGATTACATGCTGTGTTTTTCGAATCGTGGTCGCATGTACTGGTTGAAAGTGTGGGAAGTGCCGCAAGGTTCACGTACTTCACGCGGCAAACCAATTGTGAACATGTTCCCGCTACAAGAGGGTGAGAAAATCACCGTGGTCTTGCCACTGTTTGGTGAGCACAGTAGCTTCCCTGCTGATCGTTATGTCTTTATGTCGACTAGCTTGGGTACTGTTAAGAAAACACCATTGTCTGATTTTAGTAATCCACGTAAGGCAGGTATTATTGCTGTCGATTTGGATGAAAGTGATTTCTTAATTGGTGCTGCATTAACTGACGGTAGTCATGATGTGATGTTGTTCTCAGACTCAGGTAAAGCAGTGCGCTTTGATGAGAACGATGTACGCCCTATGGGCCGTACTGCACGTGGCGTACGTGGTATGAGTTTAGAAGCAGGACAACAAGTGATTGCCTTGCTGGTTGCTGAAAATGAAGGGCAGTCAGTATTAACTGCAACTGAAAACGGTTATGGCAAGCGCACACCGATCGCTGAATATACACGTCATGGTCGTGGCACCAAAGGCATGATTGCGATTCAAACCAGTGAGCGTAATGGTAAAGTGGTTGCTGCAACACTAGTAGAAGCAACTGATGAAATCATGCTCATCACCACAGGCGGCATCTTGATTCGTACCCGTGTATCTGAAATTCGTGAGATGGGTCGTGCTACACAAGGTGTGACACTGATTGCGGTTGAAGATGGTGGAAAATTATCTGGACTACA
>JBEDCU010000191.1:0-9114 GCA_041176585.1 Pseudomonadota bacterium | reverse complement strand
TTTCATCTTTATTCCAGATTATCTTGTAAATATCCTCAGCGAAAAGTCGATACACTTCAAGTTGATAATGCAAATAGCTTTTTAATAGTAATTCGATATCAAGTTTATCTGTGCATGCGTCATAATTCTTTTTAATTGAATACATTTCAGTAGCTAAGTACTCTATGGCAGAAGCAGAAGAAGAAAAAAAAGACGAACAGGCAGCGGCACCCGCCGAAGGGGAAGCTGCGCCTCCAGCTGATCCAGCAGCGGCGGAAGAAGAACGCGTACCGCCTAAGATTTATAGAAAAGTTTTAGATGACGGTCACGCTGGTGCACACGGTGGTGCTTGGAAAATTGCGCTAGCCGACATGATGACGGCGATGATGGCGTTCTTTTTGCTCATGTGGCTGTTAGGTGCAACACCAGAAGAACAACGTCAAGGTGTGGCTGAATATTTTCAGCCTTCGGATCAAACCACATCCTCTGCTGGTGAACTAGGTGGTTCAAATGGCATGTTTGGTGGCCGCTCAATTATTGATCCCGAAACAACTCCCGATGATCCAAAACAAAGTTCAATGTTGGAACGTGTCACACCGCGTTCCGAGGCCGGTCCCGATGAAAACCAAGGATCGTCGCCTAACGATAAAACGCAGGAAAGTAAGAATCAAAAAAATCTGACTGAAGAACAAAAACGAGAGATTGCAGCGCAAGCTGAAAAAGAAAAAGTCGATATGTTGGAAAAAGAAGTACAAGAACGTCTTACGCAAAATGCACAACTGAATGAACTGAAAAGTCAGGTGAACTTCATTCAACAAAAAGATGGACTACGTATAGAAATTATCGACAAAGCGAATTTCTCTATGTTTGGTAGCGGTGGTGCTGGTATGAATGCCAAAGCGCAGGCGCTGATTCGTGAAATTGGTAAGAGTGTCGCAACCATGCCGAATAAATTATCAGTAAAAGGGCATACCGATAGTATTCCCTTTACGGATGGTAGTAACCGCAGTAACTGGTCGCTTTCTTTAGAGCGTGCAGAAGCAACAAGAAAAATTTTAGAACAAAGCGGTATACCTGCATCGCGTTTTGCACGGATTGAAGGTTTGGCAGATAAAGTACCTTTCAATTCCGGTGATCCTTTGGATCCGCGTAATCGACGTATGAGTATTACGGTGTTATATAACGATCCACCACCTGCATCGCCTGCTGCGCCCTCAACACCATAGTTAAGTAGCTATGCTTCTTTTGATGGCTGCTTAGTATGATGTGGATGGGTTTTAATCATGCCCACATAAATCATTGCACCTATCAGTAGGCTGATAGCAGCTAAATCGAGTGCCCAACTAAATCCTTGTTGTTGATCTAAAGTTTGACTCAACAAGTAAGCTGCAACTGGAGGGCCTGCAATCTGACAGGCTCCAAAAGAAGCAGTCAATAAACCTATCATGCTAGCAGCTGATTGCGGATGTAAATTTCTACCTAGCTGCATCACAAAAAAAGTAATCGCAGTAAAGGGTAGTCCAACTAAGATACTGCCGATTGCAAAGCCTAATAGGTTGGGTATCCAATTACTTAACACCACGCCCAGTGCTTGCATCACATAACAGACGATTAACAATTGACGTTGATCGATATGTGCAGCAATACGGCTTGATAAAATCGCACCACACGCAACACCAACACCGAGTATGGGCCAAAATAAATCAGGCCAGATAGAACCCGGTAGTGCAGCACGTGCAATCACGGGTAAAAAAGTCGCAGTGATAATGTAACCAAATCCTGCTAATCCATAAGCAGCAGTTAAGGCAATTTTTTCACTGTTTGTGCCGCCAGTCAGAGTGATGTGTGTTTGTTGACGTGTGATTTCTGGGCTGCTTTCATCATCATGAAAAACACGCCACACGATCACTGTGACGATTGCAGCGAGTATGCCAAATGCACACCAACCTTGTGCAGAATGAAAATCATAGGCCACCATCACGCTAGCAAATAAACCACTCACAGCGATACCCACGCCTGGGCCGGCATAAATAATACCGCCAGTGGTAGAGGCATTCCGTTGAGCTAAATACGCAAGACACCAGCTTGATGTGTAAACAAAACCGATTGCCGTCACACTACCAGTGATAAAACGTAAATAAGTCCAACTCACAGAACTATCATTTGCCATCAAGGCGGTTAAGCAAGCTATTGCGATGAGTGCACTTCTCACCATTTGTGCACTGGAGAGGGGACGTAGTTGATAGCGTTTCCATACAATGGGTTGCAGCATGCATAGAATCGCACCCAATAAATAACCAAAATAATTTGCACTCGCTAACCAACTTGCTTCTTGAAGATTGATGCGTGCTTCATGCAGCATCATGGGCATTAAAGGCGTGAAGGCAAATCGCCCCAAACCCATCACCACAGCAAGCGAAAGCATACCCGCTAGTGCGATACGAAGCGCACTTATTTGTTTAGTTGGTTGAGTTGTAAATGGCAAGTGACTCTAGCTATCCAATGGCATGGTTGAAATGCGTATGATTGATAATGTTGATTATTAATTCGGTGACTTACTACTTTTTTTACAATTGCCGCTGATGATAAAAAGTTTTTTATCGCCTGCAATTGCCAGCCATTGTTTGAATTCACCGCTTTGTCTATCAATGGTGAAATATTCACCTTGTATGCTGGTGCCATAACGCGTGAACATAGCTGGCCGACTCACAGTTAAGATTGCGCCATCAATTTTTAAACTACCTTTTCTGTTGGCCGAGATGGCGTACTCGCCGGTATACCAGCCCGTACCTTCTTCAAAATCTACACCAGCAGGAAGCGTGACGCGTGTCACTTCAGGTGGTTGACCTAAGCCATGTATAGGACGTGCGACTTCGGAATCACAAATCACTTCATAGATTCCTTTATTGCTATAGGCAACGGAGTCTGTCTTATTCGAACCAAAATTAATGAGGCCAGCAAGTTGCGCTGCTAGGATGCTGAGCACAGCAAGAATGATGACTACGAAAGCTATAAGTAATTTTTGCATGTGAATCCTCCGTTTCAGCGCATTATAACGAGCGTTTGTTACTTTGCATTTTTTGCTGCACATGCATGAGTAATCCTTTGCTCGCATCTTCTATTAAATCGAGTACATGGTCAAAGCCATCACTGTCGCCGTAATAGGGATCGGGAATGACACTTACATCATGTTTTATACAAAATTCAGTCATGCGTCGTAATTTACGCGTGTGCTCAGGTGGACAGCGTTCTTCCGTTAATGCGAGGTTATCTCAATCCATGACGAGTAGTAGATCAAATTTTTCAAAATCTTGATCATTCAACTGACGGGCACGCAAGGGAGATAAATCATAGCCTCGACGAGCAGCATGCTGCTGACTACGTGGATCGGGTGGGCTGTTAGGATGATAGTTATGGGTGCCGGCAGAATCGATGGTTAAGTGTTGCGTTAATCCGGATTGCTGAACCAAGTGACGAAAAACACCTTCTGCAGTTGGACTACGGCAGATATTGCCCATACAAATAAAAAGTAGATGATAGTGAGTTGGTGTTTGAGATGTCATTATTTAACGTAAATTACAACGTACAGTAACCGTATATGATTTCTGCAGCTAACAAAAAGAAAGGTTTTTTATCGCTTTTTTCTTGTAATCTCACTTCTAAAAACTGCGCTTGTATACGGCCATTGAGTTTGTTAGACATGACTTTATATGACTGCTGCGCTGAGCCTTGATCAATCACGGTGACTTTCCAGCCTGCGTTACTCACAAATCGTCCTGCCATTAAACCTTGATCACGCTGCACGATAAACTGCGCACCTATTGCAGTTTCGTAGTAATTTTTTTTACCTGCTAAGGGTTCTAATTCACCATTTGCCGTTAATTCTGTGACACCAGAAATAGTGCAGGTGAGATCAGATCCCGCATGTGCAGAGTTCGCTAATATTATGAGTAATAATAATACATTGGTACAAAATTTTTTCATCAAGCTCTCATGATTGTTAAAACGATTAAGCAAGTAAGCGTTGTAGCCAATGACCTATATCAGTAATTTCTTCTTCACATACTGAGTGCTGCATTAAATATTCATGCCACTCAATGTTGTAGCCTAGCGCATGCAAAAAATCGCGTGATTGTTCTGCGCGATCTATCGTCACCACACCATCACCTCTGCCATGTGCCATAAAAATAGGCGTAGATTTATTCGCAGGATGATGTTCTGCTGTGACAGTGCTATGAATCGGTAAATAACCGGATAAACACATGAGGCCTGCTAATTTTTGTGGGAAGCGCAATCCTGTTTGCAGCGTCATGGCACAGCCTTGAGAAAACCCAGCCAAAATAATTTTATCTGCGCTGATGCCTCTTTCGATTTCACGCTCAATTAAAGCTTCAATTTGTTTTTGTGATTTTCTTAAACCAGCATCATCTTCTTTGCGCACTAAATCCATAGCTAAGATGTCATACCAAGCAGGCATGACATAACCACCATTAATCGTAACCGGTATGCTATCTGCATTTGGAAAGACGAAACGTATACCAGGACAGCCAGATAAATTCAGCTCGTGTACGATAGGTACAAAGTCGGAGCCATCAGCACCGAGGCCGTGCATCCAGATGACAGCAGCAGAGGGATCTTCGTTGGTAGTGACTTCTATGCAATCGAGGTAGGCGTGATCTGACATAAGTGGGGTGAAATAAAATTAAACAGATAAATTTTTAGTTTTTATTGCGTATCGCTGATTTAGGTCTAAAAACTTTGCAGACTGCTTCATGTGTTTCTATGTAAGGACCGCCTATTAAATCTATGCAATAAGGAACGGCAGCAAAAATACCAGAGACCAGTGATTTACCTGATTCATCTTTTAATCCTTCTAGTGTTTCTTTAATTGACTTAGGTTGACCTGGTAAATTCATGATTAAAGCAGCGTGATCAGATGTTTCACGAATCACGGCAACTTGTCGTGAGAGGATGGCAGTAGGAACAAATTTCAAACTGATCTGACGCATTTGTTCACCAAAGCCTGGCATTTCACGTGTGCCCACTGCTAGCGTTGCTTCAGGAGTGACGTCGCGTCGTGCTGGACCCGTACCACCGGTAGTGAGTACGAGATCGCAACCACATTCATCGACTAGCTCAATGATAGTTTTTTCAATCACAGGTTTTTCATCGGGAATTAAGCGCGTTTCCATTTGCCATGGACTACTTAAGGCAGCACTAAACCACTCGCGTAATGCCGGTACACCTTGATCTTCATACACACCACTAGAGGCACGATCAGAAATTGATACTAAGCCTATGATTAATTCATCAGGATGGGTTCTCGTCTTCTTCATGATCAGCAGATTCTTCTAAACGTTGAGCTTTTGCGTCAGCCTGTAGTGATTTTAACAATTGATAAATTTCACGATAGGCTTTAGGAGGTTTATTCTCACTTACTTCTTTTCGTGCATTGCGTATCAGTGTACGTAGATGTTGACCATCAACCTGCGGGTGGCGAGACAGTAATAAAGTAAGCGCTTCATCATCTGCAAGCAGTTTGTCACGTTGACGTTCGAGTGCGTGTAATGCAGCAGTTTCAGATTTTGATGCACCTTTCCAGCTATCGATAGTGGCTTGAATGACAGCGACTTCTTCTTCATTCAAACTACGCATTTTTTTTCCGACATATTGCAGTTGTCGACGTCTGCCTTCGTGATCTTTAATTTGTTGGCATTCCAAAATTGCATCACGTACATCTTCAGGCATGGGAATGCGCTTAACACGATCACGCGCTTCTTCAACTAATTCAGACCCTAATTTTTGCAGCGCGGTCATTTCGCGCTTGAGTTGAGATTTTGAGGGACGTTCGTATTGTTGCTCGAATTCGTTGGATTGGAACCCGACAGCGCCTCTATTTGGGTTAGGCATATTCAGTTGATCTCTCTGATTTTTCAAACGCCTGTATGATAACTCTTTTGACTCACTAACCCAGAAACGTCTCCATGAAACAAGCCATTTTTACCCATACTCAGGATCAGTTAAAACAGATTGCCCGTGATGTCTTGCGTTTTGCGCAAGAAAAAGGGGCGAGTGATGCCGTTGTCGAGATTAGTGAAGGTCAAGGCTTATCGGTCACAGTGCGTAAAGCGCAGGTTGAGACCATAGAGCAGAATAAAGATAAAGGAATTGGTGTCACAGTGTACTTAGGGCAGGGCAAAGCAATTCGACGTGGAAATGCCAGTACTTCGGATTTTTCCACCTCTTCTTTGCGCGATACGGTTGACGCGGCTTATAACATTGCGCGTTTCACAGCAGAAGATGATTGCGCTGGTTTGCCTGAGGAAGCCTTGTTTGAGCGACATCCACAAGATTTACAGCTTTGTTACCCGTGGTCTGTAACAGCAGAACAAGCTGTCGAGATTGCAAAGAAAATTGAAGGTGCTGCCTTTGCAGTGGATAAACGTATTACCAATAGTGAAGGTGCGAATGTCCATACGCAGCAATCACATTTCGTATTGGCGAACTCTCGTGGATTTATCGGTGGCTATCCTTATTCCAGACATTCCTTATCAGTGTCACCCATTGCAGGTAAGGGTAACAATATGCAGCGTGATGATTGGTATTCCTCGGAACGCAATCCACAGCATTTAGCGAAACCAGAGGCGATAGGCCGTTATGCTGCAGAACGTGCTTTATCACGTTTACATGCACGCAAACTCGATACACGTAAATGTCCAGTTTTGTTTGAGGCGCCGATAGCAGCCGGTTTATTAGGTGCCTTTGTACAAGCCGTCTCGGGTGGTGCTTTATACAGAAAATCAACGTTCTTACTCGACTCTTTAGGTACTTCAGTATTTGGATCCGATATTCAAGTAGTTGAAGATCCACATTTGGTTGGTGCAGTCGGTTCTGCCCCTTTTGATGAAGAAGGCGTCAAAACACAGCGTAGAGAAGTAGTGAGAGATGGCGTATTGCAAGGCTATTTTTTATCCACTTATTCTGCACGTAAGCTAGGCATGCAAACAACGGGTAACGCAGGTGGTTCGCATAATCTGCAGATCATGTCTGTGAATACCAAGGCTAGTGATAACTTCAAGGCCATGCTAAAAAAATTGGACACTGGTTTATTGGTCACAGAACTAATGGGGCAGGGTGTGAATTATGTGACGGGTGATTATTCACGCGGTGCATCTGGTTATTGGGTGGAGCGCGGCATTATTCAATATCCGGTAGAAGAAATTACGATTGCAGGTAACATGAAAACTATGTTGCAAGATATTGTTGCTATTGGTTCCGATACGCTGATCCGCGGTACTAAGAAAACAGGTTCTATCTTGATAGGTAACATGACTATCGCAGGCTCATAAACGCGCATTGAACATAGCTTTAAATTTTTATTTAACTAAAATCTTCTATCGGGCTCCGCATTAATTATGCAGAGCCCGATTTTTTTATGCAGCATTGGTTTCTATCAATTGAGAGATCACAAATAAAGTCATTTTAAATTTTTCTTAAACAAAATTTTTTTCGGTTGGCGATGCAATAATAATTAGGATAAGTGATGCATTCAGTATGCGATTGATGTACATATACGACATTTCTTTTTCATATTCATAAACTCGGTAATCAATAGAAATTTTACTTTCTTATGGTGTCATCTTTCTGATACTGCGCATAAACAACAAAGCATCATTACTATCAATTTGGTATTGCTGCTATCTAAATACCAATCCTAGAATTGCAATTGTTTTAACAAGCACAGTTTGTATGCGGCGTATTGATTCTTGCTTCATGCAACGTATTGCTAAAACATTTCGCTAATAGGAGACAACTCAATGGAACGTCGTTCGTTTATTACAAAAGCTGCTGCTGGTATCGCAGTTGGTGCACTCGCAGCTCCCGCAATTGCGCAAGGTAATCCCACCATCAATTGGCGGCTAGCCTCTAGTTTTCCAAAGTCGCTAGATACTATTTTTGGTGTGACTGAAATTTTTTCAAAACGCGTAGCTCAACTAACTGATGGAAAATTTCAAATTCGCTGCTTCCCAGGTGGTGAGATCGTGCCTGCATTACAAGTGATGGATGCGGTACAAGCAGGTACTGTAGAAATGGGTCACAGTGCTTCTTACTATTATTTTGGTAAGGATCCCACCTTCGCATTTGATTGTGCTGTGCCATTTGGTTTAACTGCACGTCAACAAACAGCGTGGTTTGATCAGGGCGGTGGTCGAGAATTACTACGTGAATTTTTTCAGGAATACGGCATTATCAATTTCTTGGGTGGTAATACCGGTTCGCAAATGGGTGGCTGGTTCCGTAAAGAAGTGCATACGCCAGATGATTTATCGGGATTGAAAATGCGTGTTGGTGGTTTTGCGGGTCGAGTGATGCAGCGCTTAGGTGTCGTACCACAGCAAATTGCAGGAGGTGATATTTATCCTGCGCTTGAAAAAGGAACTATCGACGCAGCGGAATGGATAGGTCCGTATGATGATGAAAAATTAGGCTTTAACAAAGTCGCACCTTACTACTACACACCTGGTTGGTGGGAAGCCGGTGCCCAGCTTTCATTCTATGTAGGTATTAAAGAATGGGAAAAACTGCCTAAGCTTTATCAACATGCCTTAGAAGTCGCAACCTATGAAGCACACATTACTATGCAAGCGATGTACGATGCGCGCAATCCTCAGGCATTAGCACGTTTGTTGAAGAATGGTGCAAAAATGCGTAGCTACTCTAAATCCATTATGGATGCCTGTCATAAGTCTGCGGTTGAAGTGATGAATGAAGAAGCCAGTAAAAATGCAAAATTTAAAAAAATCATGGAGCCATGGAAACGCTTCCGTCAAGATCAAAATCAATGGTACTCAGTGGCAGAGGCACCAATACAAAATTATTTGATTAGCCGTAAATAAACAGCAGATAAGTTTATTCAGCTCAGCTATAGCTAGCTGATAATCAATGAAGCAGGAGGACATTGTTCTCCTGCTTTTTTTATTTTCTAGCGATTAATATGAATAAATTTTGTGAGGGTATATGGATAGATTCACGCAGTCATGGTTAGCTCGTTCCGCATCTTGGTTAGTACCCAAAGAATATGAATCCGCGATAAAGGAAAATAGTCAGCAACACATACAAGAAACGCTACAACAT
>JBEDCU010000190.1:0-17941 GCA_041176585.1 Pseudomonadota bacterium | reverse complement strand
ATTTGCCTGGTTTAGGTGGCGAAGAAGCGCATGCTGCTGGTTCCGTGCATACCCCTAATGCTTGGGTGCACATTGCTGATGACAATACTGTCACTCTGATTTCTCACATGTCAGAAATGGGTCAAGGTGTTCATACATCATTGCCTATGCTGATTGCTGAAGAACTCGGTGTTGATATCACCAAGGTTAAAGTAGCAACCGCTGGTGCTAACCCTGCCTATGTAAATGGCTTGCTCGGCGCGCAAATCACAGGTGGTTCCACCTCGATTCGTGATGCATGGGAAAAGCTGCGTATAGGTGGCGCACAAGTGCGTACCATGTTGGTACAAGCTGCTGCTAACAAGTGGGGCGTTGATGCTTCTACTTTGACCGCAGAAAACGGCGTTGTTTCCGGTGGCGGCAAATCAGCTACTTACGGTGAACTCGCTGCAGCTGCTGCTTCAGTACCTGTACCTAAAGACGTTAAGCTAAAAGATCCATCACAGTTCAAGGTTGTTGGTAAGCCAATCCAGCGTTTAGACACACCATCCAAAGTAAACGGTACTGCACAGTTTGGTATCGATGCTAAGGTTGCTGGTATGGTCTACGCTTCAATTGAGCAAACACCAGTAATCGGTGGCAAGCCTAAGAGCTTCGATGCGACTAAAGCTAAATCAATGCCTGGCGTAATCGACGTTGTTCAAATCGGTGATGGCGTTGCAGTGGTTGCTGATTCTTACTGGCACGCATTCAAGGCACGTAAAACCTTGAAAGTGGAGTGGGATAACGGCCAACACGCTGGTCTCTCAACTGCTTCTATGTGGGCAGGCATCAAAGATGCAGAGAAAACCATCAAGCCAATCAAGATTCGTCCTGATGTTGGTAACGCACAAAACGCAATCAACGGTGCAGCTAAAGTTTTAAAAGCTAACTACACCACTCAGTTGATCGCGCATCAACCGTTAGAGCCAATGAACTTCATCGCTGATGTAAAAGGCGATCGTTGCGAATTGACCGGTCCTACCCAGTTCCCACAAGGTGCTCAAGGTACGGCAGCGGCTGTTCTCGGTATCAAGCCAGAGAATGTCACAGTGACTACAACTTTCCTCGGTGGTGGTTTCGGTCGTCGCATCGAACTCGACTTCATCGCTCAGGCAGTGCAAGTATCGAAAGCAGTTGGCCGTCCAGTTAAAGTACTCTGGACACGTGAAGACGACATGAAGCATGACTACTATCGTCCACAAGGTCTGCAGCGTATGGAAGCTGGTCTGGATGCATCAGGCAAGCCAGTTGGCGTGAAGTTCCAAATGACTTCACAATCCATCACCCAGCGTGCATTCGGTCTGCCTAAGAACACTCTAGATCCATTCATGGTTGAAGCAGCAGTTGCTCCATACGATGTGCCAAACACATCGCATGACTTGATCATTCATGATGCTGGTCTGCGTGTTGGTTATCTGCGCGCTGTGTCACACACCATGAACTGCTTCGCTAATGAGTGCTTCATGGATGAGTTGGCTAACGCAGCTAATCAAGATCCAGTTGAATACCGTCTGTCATTGTTAAAAGATGCACGTTATTCAAACGTGTTGAAATTAGCAGCTGAAAAAGCAGGCTGGGGCAAGAAGTTGCCTAAGGGTCGTGCATTAGGCGTAGCGCTGATGGAAGGCTATGGCACTTACATGGCTCAAGTTGCTGAAGTATCAGTAACTGGTGGCAATGTAAAAGTACACAAAGTAACCGTTGCTTGTGATGCGGGCCGTATGGTTAACCCTGAAATCGTTCGTCAGCAGCTCGAGTCCGGTATTGTTTACGGTCTCTCCGGCGCACTGTACGGCGAAATCACGCTTAAAGATGGTCAGATCCAACAAAACAACTTCAATGACTTCCGCGTAATTCGTCAAAACGAATCACCAGTTATTGATATCGTTTTAGTTGAAAGCAACGAGAAGCCAGGTGGCGTAGGTGAGCCATCAACTTCATTGATCGGTGCTGCAGTTGGTAACGCAATCTTCACAGCAACTGGTAAGCGCGTACGCGACTTCCCACTCGCTTCGCACTTGAAGAAGGCTTAATTCGCCAAATGCAATAAAGTAGTTCGGTGCTCCCCTCCTTAGTTGGAGGGGAGCATTTTTTATTCAAGTCTGCATTCATTAAAATAAAGTAGTGTGCGTCATTGCATGAAATAAAATGAATGTGCAATAAAGCTTTGATCATCACACCCACATTTAACAGCCAATTATGGACAGCATTGATCTCGAAGTATTAAAAACCTGTGCGCAATGGATCGCTGCGGGTAAACAATGTGAAATGGTTACCGTCATTAAGACCTGGGGTTCTAGTCCAAGGCCTGAAGGTGCCACCTTAGGTATTTGTGAAGATGGTCATGTAGTCGGATCGGTTTCTGGTGGTTGTATTGAAGATGATTTAATTGAACGCGTAAGACAACACGGCATTACACGCACCAAGCCAGAGGTGGTGACCTATGGCATCACGGCGGATGAAGCGCATCGTTTTGGTTTGCCATGTGGTGGCACCATACAATTATCAATAGAGCCCTTACATAGCGAAAGTAAAATCGCTGAACTCATTACACGTCTTGCAAATCATGAATTGATTGCACGTCGTTTAGATTTACAAACTGGAGAAGTCAGCTTAGGTCCTGCTCGTGCCGGTATGAATCTGCAAATTTCTGAAGCAGCACTTACGACCATTCATGGTCCGCGTTGGAGATTACTCATTATTGGTGCTGGACAGTTATCACGCTTCTTAGCGCAGATTGCAGTCGGTATGGATTATTTTGTGACGGTCTGTGATCCGCGTGAAGAATATCGCGAAGGCTGGCATGTCGATGGTGTACAAGTTGTACATGCTATGCCTGATGATCTAGTCATGGAGATGCAATTAGATAGTCGTAGTGCAGTGGTCGCTTTAACGCATGATCCTAAGTTAGATGATTTAGCCTTAATGGAAGCATTGAAATCGGATGCATTCTATGTCGGTGCTATTGGTTCACGTTTAAATGACAGTAAACGTCGCGAGCGTTTACTCGAATTTGATTGTACACCAGAGCAATTAAAAAAATTACATGGCCCTATAGGTTTGTATATCGGTAGCAAAACACCATCTGAAATTGCGATTTCTATTTTGGCTGAATTAACAGCTGTGAAAAATAATATCGCACTGCCTGAAATGATGAGCGTAGGTAAAGCAAAAGAAGCCATGCAATTAGATGCGAGTCCGGATGCATGCTTATATGACCCTGCGCAACGCATTGTCTAATCCCTAGTACAATCTAAATTCTTATGACACATGTTCAAGCTGAACTTGCTGTCAGCTTGCCTTGTTTTAATTTGAGTGACAGATGATGATTCAAACTCCTACCGAACGACCAGATACACCTTGTGTTGCAGTGTGCTCTACTACCTTTGATGATATTTGCAGGGGATGTGGTCGTACCGTAGCTGAAGTCGCAGATTGGGTGTTTATGTCAGACCATCAAAAAGATGTGGTGTGGACACGCATACTTTCCGAAGGCTATCCACGTCGGAATAGTTAAAGTAAAGCGAATTAAAAAATACTAGATGGAGTGAAACGTAATCCAAAAGAAATCCATTGCGACTCACTATTCCCTGAATATTTCTTCCCCGTTGTCGTATCAACTTGTAATAAGTTAGGAATGATGGCAAAACGCACACCACTTTGCCAATAACTACCTGTCGAAGTATCACCAAAGCTTTCAGCAATTAACATCCAACGCAGTGTGGCATTGAACTCAAAACCAATACCCCAAGTCTTTCTCGTTTCTTGTGATGCCTTATCACGCAAGATACCGGGGTTCAAATGCATGATCAAACGATCTTCATTCAGTGGAATAGAAATGGGAATGAAGGCATATTGATTGCCATGCTGATTCGGACCGACTTGAATCGAAGGATGATGCACCATACCGACAGCTAAACCTATGCCTGTTGTGTGCTGATCTAACTTGCGAAATAAAGTCTTCGCTTGATAAACATAATCAGTCGAAGTAGGTGTGGCAACAGCATCAAAGTAAGCACGTCCACCACCAACAGTGAATTCCAAATTCCCCATAGGATTGCAAGCAGGTAGTGCCCATGTTTCTAAGCTGCTTTTATAGGAGCGTGTCCATGTTTCAACTTGACAGCTACCTTCAGTAGTCAGACGCGCGTCATCGGTAACAAAGGGGCGCGCAGCATAAGCGTTCACACTCAAGCCAGGGATCGCGATTAAAAAATAAAAAATAATCCTCTGAGGTGGTTGAGAAGAAAAAATGTACTGAAACATTATTTTTCTTTAGCGATATTGTATTTAATCATAGGAGTGAAATTACACGACTGATCTTCACTCACGAAATGGAGATCGGCAAAACCAGACTTAACATTTTCTTTCGTGTTATCTGAATCAGCAGCAATCGCTAACAAAAATAATTTCGCTTTATCGGTACCAAATAATTTAGCCACATCCGTTTTTACATTCACGCGTTCTTCTATCCATTTGCCAGCATGTGTATTACCAGTTTGCTGCACAATCATTTGCGCACGGCTCGTATAAGCATTTGCTACTTGCATGCCGATTGGATGCTTATTATCCCAAACATAATTAATCGCAGCATCGGGCATATCTTTGCCCCAAATACTGCGTGCAATCTTGAGAGTCGCTTTCGTTGTCAACGACATTACTTCTTCAGGTAATGAGAATGCAAGATAAATACGAGCTGCATAATCATCGCCAGAGCGTTTATGTATATCGGCAGATTTTAATACGTGTTCAACACGCCAACGCCAACAGAGTATAGGTGTGTCATGTAAATCAACCTCTACCTTTCTACCTAGTAGCGCCATACTCGATTCAGCGCGTGCTTCTACCGCAGCAAGTCCATCCCATTCTTTCACACTATAGTTTGTTGGCGGTGCAGATTTATCGAAGCGGATTAACTGCCAAGGAGGTGGGGCACTGGAGTGCGTAGCATCAAATCGACCGATCGCATTTTCAGCAGCCACGCAATTTGTGTGCAGGATAAATAAGCCTAAGCACAACAACCAACAGCAAGCAGCGCGGTAGCAGAGGTTTTTAGGACTTAATACACGCATTATCTTGAATTTCAATCACCACAGCTTGTGAATCTGAAAAAACTAAAACAGGTTGCTTGAATTTTTCTAGATCTTCTAAATTACTGACAAAAAAATCCTGACTCAGTGAAGAATAAATCTGGGTGATTAATTGCTTGGCAATGGTTATGGGCACAGCAAAATAATGCATGCCTAGAGTTTCCCCAATTTTTTTACATTCCACTTTCGCCTGTAAGCTCGAGCGAACTAAGGTACCAATATAGTCGCGCTTACTAATCGCAAAAAATAGCGTACCCGGCTCTGGCTTAGTTTGACGCAGATAATGTTCTAAATCATTGACATAAGTTGCTTGCATCATAGTCTCCAACATTATTATGTTTCAAATGCTAGGGCTAAAATATGAAGGCATGATGACGGGGCATGCTGCTAGAGCAAGTAAGCAGCATTAGCATGGTAAAGCAGCAACTATAAGAAGAAAAAAATAGCTGTGTTAAGCCTCAAAGATTGTCAAATAAGTAAGCCGTTTCTCAGTCATTGTCATGTCATAATCTTTGCATAAAGTCCGTTCTGTGAATTTATCCGCTGTCCCCACCCATCCCAAGACACTCCAGACTATGAGCGAAAACAACACGCATATGGAAGCGGCTCTGCAAATGAACAGATCGACTAGTTCTAAGCTGCCCGACTTTATCTTCCATAAAATTACTTTCTCATTTGCATTGCTGGTCTTGCTAGTGCTAGCGGGAATCATTGTTTCACTTATCATCAGCGCTTGGCCAGCTTTTGAGCATTTTGGGCCGGGTTTTATCACGCGTGTAGAGTGGGATCCAATTAATAATGAATATGGTGCGTTAATTGCAATTGCAGGTACCTTGATTACTTCTTTTATCGCCCTGTTGATTGCCTTTCCAGTCAGTTTTGGTATTGCTTTATTTTTAACGGAAATCTGCCCCAACTGGCTCAAGCGTCCCTTAGGTACCTCGGTAGAGTTATTAGCAGGTGTGCCTAGTATCATTTACGGTATGTGGGGCATGTTTGTCTTTGCGCCATTTATGTCGGATCACATACAACCACTGTTGCAAAATACCCTAGGCAATGTGCCCGTCATAGGCGAATTATTTCAAGGACCTATGATGGGAATAGGCATGCTTACTGCGGGCATTATTCTCTCCATCATGATCATCCCATTCATTGCAGCTGTGATGCGCGATGTATTCGAAACCTGCCCTGCAGTATTAAAAGAATCGGCTTATGCAATAGGTTGTACAAAGTGGGAAGTGATGCGCAAAATTGTTTTGCCTTACACCCGCATTGGTGTAGTGGGTGGTGTCATGTTAGGACTGGGTCGTGCACTCGGTGAAACCATGGCCATTACCTTTGTGATTGGGAATGCACACAAACTATCTTGGTCTTTATTCGCAGCTGGTAACAGTATTGCTTCAACGCTGGCGAATGAATTCGCAGAGGCAGATTCAACATTACATATCTCATCTCTGTTCGCATTGGGTTTGATTCTGTTTGTGATTACATTCATCGTATTAGCAGCAGCAAAAGTCATGCTGTCACGTATGTCCCAAGGTGAAGGTAGTAAATAATGAGCCAAAATCTAGAAATTTCTAATAATGATATTTACACCCGTCGTCTTTGGCAGCACAGGGTAGGTATTAGCTTGTCCGTGTTTGCGATGGCAACCGGTATATTTTTCTTGCTTTGGATACTGTCAGTGTTAGTCATCAATGGCTTAGGCGCGATTGATCTTGCTATCTTTACGAACACTACGCCGGCACCAGGTAGTGAAGGTGGTGGTTTATTCAATCCTATTGTAGGTAGTTTATTAATGGTGGGAGTAGCAATATTCATAAGCACACCCATCGGTATTTTTGCAGGCGTTTATCTTGCTGAATATGGTGAAGAAAGTCGTTTCGCGCAAATCACGCGCTTCGTCACCGATGTGATGTTGTCAGCCCCTTCAATTGTGCTCGGCTTGTTTGTGTATGCATTATATGTCGCACAAGTTAGGCATTTTTCTGGTTGGGCAGGCAGCTTTGCAATTGCTTTAATTGCAATTCCTGTCGTTGTACGCACCACTGACAATATGTTGGGTTTGGTACCTAGTAGTTTGCGTGAAGCGGCATTTGCGCTGGGTGCGCCACGTTGGAAGGTGGCGACTATGGTCAGACTGCGTGCTGTCAAAGCGGGTGTATTGACCGGTATTTTACTGGCTGTTGCGCGTATCTCAGGTGAGACAGCGCCATTATTATTCACTGCCTTGAATAATCAGTTTTACAGCAGTGACATGAATGCGCCGATGGCGAATTTACCAGTTGTGATTTTCCAGTTTGCGATGAGTCCTTATGACAACTGGCGTGAATTAGCATGGGGCGGAGCTTTAATAATTACCTTTAGTGTGTTGGGATTAAATATTCTGTCCCGCATTCTGGTTAAAACGACTAAAAATTAAAAGTGAATGGGAACACAGTGATGATGACTGAACAATCTCAGGCAAGTCTAACCGCAGAAAATCTACCGGTTACCATACAGGTAGCGGGACTCAACTTTTTTTATGGATCATTTCAGGGATTAAAAGATATTAATCTCGACATCTATGAAAAGAAAGTTACCGCTTTCATTGGACCTTCTGGCTGCGGCAAATCGACTTTGTTGCGTACCTTAAATCGTATGTATGACCTCTATCCAGGTCAACGTGCGGTAGGTGATATTCGCTACGGCGGGCGTAATATTCTTGACGCCAATGTAGATGTAAATATTTTACGCGCGAAAATCGGTATGGTGTTTCAAAAGCCAACGCCATTTCCTATGTCGATTTATGAAAATATTGCCTTTGGTGTAAACCTCTATGAAAACCTCTCCAAAGGTGAAATGGATGAGCGTGTAGAATGGGCTATAAATAAAGCCGCGCTGTGGAATGAAGTTAAAGATAAACTAAATAAAAGCGGTTTATCACTCTCCGGTGGTCAGCAACAGCGCTTATGCATTGCGCGTGCTGTTGCAGTGAAGCCGGATGTGCTATTACTAGATGAACCGACTTCAGCGTTGGATCCAATTTCCACTGTTAAAATCGAAGAACTGATTAGTGAGTTAAAAGAAGACTACACTATTACCATCGTCACACATAATATGCAGCAAGCGGCGCGTTGTTCCGACTTTACTGCTTATATGTATCTAGGTGAGTTAGTGGAATTTGGTGAGACAGATAGCATATTTATTAACCCAGTAAAAAAAGAGACTCAGGATTACATTACGGGTCGCTTTGGTTAATTGCTAAAAATATTATTGATCGGAGAGCATAATGCCATCAGAACATTCATCAAAACAATATGAGCTAGATTTGGAATCCATACGCTCCAAGGTATTACTCATGGGTGGTATAGTTGAAAAACAGTTTCAAGATGCGATAGTTTGTTTTCGTACACTGAATTTGCAAGAGGCAGATCGCATTATTGCGGCTGATCTCGAAGTCAATAAAATGGAAGTAGATTTAGATGATCAATGTAGTCATTTGATCGTCAAGCGTCAGCCTGCAGCCAATGATTTACGGACTGTGATGGCGACCATCAAAGCTATTACAGACTTAGAGCGTGTTGGTGATGAAGCGACCAAAATTGCTCGTGCTGCACGTGCCATGCATCAGCGTGGATTAACACCGATTGCGCATGAAGAAATCGTAAGAGTGATGGCTGTGACTGCAGGTGAAATACTGCATGGTGCACTCGATTCTTTTGCGCGCTTAGATGAAAAACAAGCGACACGCTTAATTGTTCGTGATGAAATGATTGATTCTGAGTTCCGTTCCGTCATGCGTAATGTCATCACCTTCATGATGGAAGATCCCCGTACTATTTCTGCTTCGCTAGACACTTTGTGGGTAGCAAAAGCGATTGAGCGTATTGGCGATCATGCGAAAAACATAGCAGAATACGTGGTCTACATCGTTGAAGGTAAAGACATACGCCATACCGACTATGCAGCCAACAAACAATCTGAACTTTCTTGATTGTTGATGAAGTAGCGTGTCTACACCAAAAATTTTAATAGTTGAAGACGAACTAGCAATTGTAGAGCTAGTTCGTTTCACATTGAAATCAGCTGGTTGGGAATCGGATGTCGTTCATACGACTGCTGATGCTTGGGAACACTTGCAGCAACATAGACCTCAATTGATTTTGTTGGATTGGATGCTGCCTGATCAATCAGGTCTTAAACTTCTTGCGCGCATACGTTCTGATCGTAACTTCAGTAGTTTGCCCGTCATCATGCTGACAGCTAAAGGCATGGAAGAAGACAAGGTTGCCGGTTTAGATCAAGGCGCTGATGATTACATCACCAAGCCATTCTCACCACGTGAACTGACTGCACGTATCAAAGCCGTCATTCGACGAAAAATGCCAGAGCATGCTGAGATGGCAATGACTGCTGGTCCCCTAGAGCTTGATCCAGTTAGTTGTCGTGTCTTTGTGCAAGGCAATCAAGTCGAGATAGGTCATGCTGAATTTAAACTTTTAAAATTCCTGATCGCTCATCCCGAGCGCGTATTCTCCCGCAGTCAACTACTGGACAAAGTCTGGGGTGATCATGTGGTGCTGGAAGAACGTACCGTTGACGTGCATATTTTGCGTTTGCGTAAAGCCTTAGGTGAAGCAGAATTCCTCATAAAGACCATTCGTAGTGTAGGCTACATGCTTTCTGAGAAATAAGTCGATTTTCCTATCATGAGTCCACGATCTTTATTCTGGATTCCAGTCATCTTAAGACTACTGTTGGTTGCCTTTGCCATGGGTTTGGGTTGGGTTTGGTGGGGTTCAACAGCAGCATTTGTGATTGGTTTCATTGCCGTTCTGGGCTTGGCCTTAATTCAGCTTCAATATCTTTATCAGCTCTCGCTGTGGCTGGAAAATCCTGATCAAATTAAATTAGTCGATGGCTTTGGTGCGTGGACGGATATATTTGCACGTCTTTATCGATTGCGTCGTGAAGATCAAAAAAACCGCAATGATTTAGCGGAATGGTTGTCGCGCTTTAGGCAAGCCATGAGCTTATTGCCGGATGGCGTAGTCATCATGGATGATGTGTTATTTCTTGAGTGGTGTAATCCACTTGCAGAAAAACACTTACGCTTAAATTTAGATCGTGACAAAGGCATGCGTGTCACTAACTTGATACGCAGCCCTGAATTTATTGACTACATCATCTTAGGGAAATATGAAAAACCCTTAAGCATGACCTTGGGTGAACGCAAACTCATTATTCATCTGATTCCCTTTGAACAGAGTAGACAAATTTTAGTCACGCATGATGTGACAGATGCTGATCGATTAGATCAAACACGACGCGATTTCATTGCTAATGCATCGCATGAACTGCGTACACCACTGACTGTCATTAATGGCTTTTTAGAGATTGCAGCCTCCCAGCCAGATTTGGATCTAGAAACCAGAATTCAGCATTTAAATCTGATGACAGCTCAAGGTAAGCGTATGCAAAATTTGGTGGAAGACATGCTGTCTTTAACTAGACTGGAAGCTATAGATCATCCTGTGCGTCCTGAGTTAGTTAAAGTCGAAATGTTATTGCAGCAGATACAGCGTGACAGCATAGCTCTCTCTAGTGGGCGACATGAGATTACATTGAGAGTTGATGGTCCTGATCTCATGGGTAGTAGTGATGAATTGCATAGTGCCTTTGCCAATCTTGTCACTAATGCAGTGCGTTATACGCCGGATGGTGGAAAGATCGACATCATCTGGGAAAATCATATAGATGGACCACGATTTATCGTGCGTGATAATGGTATCGGCATACGGCCTGAACACATTGTTCGTTTGACTGAACGTTTTTATCGTGTCGATAAAGGACGCTCGCGTGAGACACAAGGAACAGGTTTAGGTTTAGCGATCGTAAAGCATGTCTTATTACGACATCAAGCGCAATTAACCATCGATTCAGAAGTAGGGCAGGGTAGTGCATTCATCGTGCAATTTCCCCAGAAGTTAGTCATCACCGATCAGTCATTTATTCCATCATCTATTTAAAGACATAAGTTTTTGACGAACGACGCCGCTACGCTAATCGTTCCTAATAAATAAAATCAATAACACCGTAGGGACGATTAGCGTAGCGTAATCGTCCGTTCATATGCTGATTAAGCGTATCAATATTTAAAATCGTCTGTTTCTAAACCATGTTCTTTATATTTGTATTTCAACGGATATGTTTGACGAACGATTACGCTACGCTAATCGTTCCTACTAATTAAAATTAATTGACCATAAAAAAACGGACCCGAAGGTCCGTTTTTATTTACAACTAATTCAATTACCAAATTGCTTTGCCGCTTGGATCTTTCAACTGAGATTTCCAGTTGTCTTGGATCAGCTTAACAACTGCTGGTGGCATTGGAACGTAGTCAAGTTCTGACGCCATGCCGCTACCATTTTTGAAAGACCAGTCAAAGAACTTCAATACTGCACGACCAGTTAAGCCATCAGCTTGTGATTTGTGCATGATGATGAATGAAGCACCAGTTGCTGGCCAGCTTGCTTTACCAGGTTGATTGGTCAATACTAAATACATACCAGGTGCTGAAGACCAGTCACCATTTGCCGCTGCTGCTTTAAAGGATTCATCATCAGGCAGAACAAATTGTCCGTCCATGTTCTTCAATTGAGCGTAAACAATTTTGTTTTTCTTAGCATACGCGTATTCAACATAGCCAAATGCGCCTTTGATACGTTGGACGTTAGCTGCAACACCTTCGTTACCCTTGCCGCCTACGCCGGTTGGCCATTTAACAGCAGTGCCTGAACCAACGGTTGCTTTAAAGTCTGCATTAGCTTTCGACAGATAGTCAGTCCATAAGAATGTGGTGCCTGAACCGTCAGCGCGATGTACTACAGTGATAGCTAAAGCAGGTAAGTTTGCGTTAGGATTCAAAGCGGTGATTTCTGGAGCATTCCACTTTGTGATTTTACCGAGATGAATTGCTGAAATGACATCAGCTGTCAATTTTAATTGACCAGGTGCGATGCCATCGAGATTCATAACTGGAACAACACCACCGATAATTGCTGGGAACTGCATCAAACCTTCTTTTTCCAGTTCTTCAAGCTTTAAAGGCATATCGGAAGCACCGAAATCCACGGTTTTAGCTTTGATTTGCCTAATGCCACCGCCAGAACCGATAGACTGGTAGTTTAAGCCAATGCCAGTTGCAGCATTGTAAGCTTCAGCCCATTTAGAATAAATTGGGTAAGGAAAAGTAGCACCAGCACCAGTTAAATCGGCTGCGTGGGCTGTTAGAGAAAGTACAATAGTAGACGCGGCAAGTGCAACGCCAGAAATAATGCGCTTGGTTAGCATGGGAGCTCCTTAACGTTAAACGAATGAAACAACGTGCAATATATAGAGCTATTGTTTCAAGACAATTACATTGTCAGGAACTAGTCAGATTAAGAAAATATTGTCTGTAATGAAACTGTCATTTAGACAACCTACACTCCGAAAAAAATTAGCAATCCATTCAAGGATGGTGGCATGAGTCAGACTAATCAAGCTGATAAAGAATTTGGCAAGCCCGCGGTTGATACGCGCTTTCTGAATCGTGAACTGTCACAAATTGCGTTTAATCGTCGCGTGCTTGCGCAGGCAGAAGATCCCTCCATTCCTTTATTAGAACGTCTACGCTATCTGTGTATCGTCAGTAGCAACCTCGATGAATTTTTTGAAGTACGTATTGCCAGTTTAATGGCAAGAAACCGTCATCAAACAGGTTCAAAACAAACTAGCTTTAAAAAAGATCTCGAAGGTATGAGTCCTGTATGTCATGCCTTAGTTCGACGTCAGTATGCCGTGCTTAATGAATCGATATTGCCAGCCCTAGCAAAAGAGGGTGTGCTGTTATTGCGCCATCATGAGCGCGATGCTGCACAGCGTGCTTGGGTTAAGGAATATTTTGAAAACGAAGTACGTCCCTTACTCACGCCCATCGTATTAGACCCGTCGCATCCGTTTCCACAAATCGTCAATAAAAGTTTAAATTTCATTGTGGAGTTAGCGGGTAAAGACGCATTTGGTCGCAGCTCTTCCATAGCTGTAATGAAAGCACCACGTGTTTTACCGCGCATCATACGACTACCTGATACTAATACTGATGGAAAGATAGTTTTCTGTTTACTGTCCTCGATTATTCACGCACATATAGAAGATATTTTTCCAGGACGGGAAGTGATATCTTATTCTCAATTTCGCGTGACACGCGATAGTGATTTATGGGTAGATGAAGAAGAGGTAAAAAATTTACGTCAAGCTTTAAAGGGTGAATTACAAACTAGACAGTTCGGATTTGGTGTCAGATTAGAAGTAGCGCAAAATTGTCCGGCACATTTAGCGCAATTATTATTATCTCAATTTAATATCGATGCTGACTTCTTATATCCAGTTGATGGGCCGGTCAATCTGGTTCGCTTAAATGAGTTAATTGACTATGTTTCTAAGCCTGCACTGCGCTTCGAAACATTTAATCAAAAAAATGCCTTACCTACCCAGTCGCAAAATATCTTCAACCTCATCGCTAAAAAAGATATTTTATTACATCACCCATTTGAATCATTTCAACCATTGGTCGATTTTATGTATGCCGCTGCCTATGATGCACAGGTAGTCGCTATTAAGCAGACGATTTATCGCACTGGTATGAATTCCGATTTAATGGAAGCCTTGATTGCTGCTACTAGAAATGGCAAAGAAGTGACAGTCATTGTGGAATTAATGGCGCGCTTTGATGAAGAAGCAAACATTAATTGGGCCGATCGATTAGAGCAGGTAGGCGCACAAGTTTTATATGGCGTAGTAGGATTAAAGACCCACGCAAAAATGGCTTTGGTGATTCGCCGTGAAGGTAAACAACTGCGTTTTTATGCCCATCTTGGTACAGGTAATTATCATCCCACCACCACCAAGTTTTATACCGACTTTGGTTTATTGACGGCGAATCAAGAATTAGCGCAAGAAGTCAATGAAGTCTTTATAAACTTAACCAGTTTAACTAAGCCCAAAAAACTCAATCATTTATGGGTAGCACCATTTGATGTACAAAAAGAATTAGTCAAAGCGATTAAACATGAAACCACCATCGCAAGCGCAGGCGGAGCGGGAAGAATCATCGCTAAGATGAATGGCTTGCTGGATGAGTCCGTTATCGAAGCTTTATATGAAGCTTCACAGGCTGGTGTCAAGATTGATCTGATTGTGCGTGGTGCTTGTGCCTTGCGTCCTGGAGTGGCGGGACTTTCGCAGAATATTCGTGTTATCTCTGTGGTAGGTCGTTTTTTAGAGCATAGCCGTATTTTTTATTTCTTAAATGGAGAAAAGAATCAGCTCTATTTATCGAGTGCAGATTGGATGAACAGAAATCTATTTAGACGCATAGAAGTTGTGTTTCCTGTCTTGGATAAAACTCTCAAAAAACGCATCATGCAAGAAGGTTTACTGCCTTATCTCAAGGATAATTTAAATGCTTGGGAATTGCGTTCCGATGGTCAGTATTATCGTAAACAGCCGCGTAATCCAGAACGAGGAATGAATGCGCAGTTAAGCTTAATGCAAAAGATAGGAGCTTAAGTGGATTTAATTATATGGCGTCATGCTCAAGCAGAAGAAGGGGAGAACGATTTTGATCGGCCCTTAACAGCGCATGGTCGTAGACAAGCTACGAAGATGGCAGCGTGGTTAGATCGTAGCTTACCCAGTGGTTGTCGTATCTTGTGTAGTCCAACAGTGCGCACAGTACAAACAGCAGAAGCATTACAAAGAAAATTTAAAATCGTTGACAGTATTAATCCAGCCGCCACAGCGCACGATGTATTAGAAGCAGCGGGTTGGCCGAGCGCTAAGGTGCCAGTAATGGTGATAGGACATCAACCATGGTGTGGTCAAGTTGCTTCGCTGTTGTTAACCGGTGAAATTAAATATTGGACTGTTAGAAAATCCAATGCATGGTGGATTTCTACGCGGGATAAAGAAGATGGAAACCAACTTTATTTGCGTGCCGTGTTATCACCTGAGTTTTTTCTAGATTAATTTTGCGTCTCAGGGTTGAAAAGAAAACCAGAGTAATCCCAAACCAAGCGGTGAAAAAATCCAGTATTCAACTGGTGCGCCGAACACCCAGTTCTTATGCCAATCTGCATGTAATTTAGAAAAACGTTTAAAGCCAAATGCAGGATTGAGTACAAACCACAGAAAATCTTCTGTCACCCAAAAAATCATAATACTGGCGAGTGCACGTATTTCAAGATTGAGCGTAAATTCGCCACTAAAGAACAGCGGGAAGTGAAAAAATAATGCAACGAGTGAAAAAGCCCAAGCATGATAACCCGTCATTGCACGACCACCCCAGAACCAATCGAGTGCCCAGTGTTCTTCTATGCGCCAAGTAGGCAAGCTGGTCGCCCAACCTGCATCACCTTCAATCGCGATTTCTAATTTTGCAAAGAAAAATCCCAACAACATCACAAACAATAAAGTCATTAGCATCATGTATCTCACACACCTCGTGATGTTGGCGCTTGTGCCAGATGGCCTATCACATGCTGCATGACGACCTTAGCGGCATCGGGTTTGGCTAATGCTCTTGCACGGATTTTCATTTGATTAAATTTTTCTTCATTCGCGAGTAATTGTTGAGTGCGATATAACAAGGCATCCGCATCATCAGCACGGATCGCCACACCTTCTTGAAGTAAGACCGCTGCGTTACGTTCTTCTTGCCCTGGGATAGGATTGATTAACACCATAGGCAAACCCATCACTAAACATTCCGAAGTACTTAAACCACCGGGTTTAGTAATCACAAGATCTGCACAAGCCATTAAGGCATCGACTTCTTGCGTAAAGCCGATAGGAAAAAGTCGATTAGGATGAAGTAAGGCAATCGCTTGTAGCGCTTGATATAAATCTTCATTTTTACCCGCTAAAACAATGAGCTGACATTCTTTATTCGCAGCGAGTAATTTCTTAGCAATGGTTTCCATATCACCTACGCCTGCACCGCCACCCATCATCAGTATGGTTTGACGTTGTGCATCTAATCCAAAGCGATGCGCACACATACGGCGATCAGGTGCAGAGCGAAATCCCGGCATGACAGGAATACCTGAGACGATAATTTGATGCGTTGGTATGCCGTGGCATTCTAAGCGGTAGGCAAGTTCTTGACTGGCGACAAAGTAGCCGTTTAATCCGGCATGCACCCACATATGGTGTAAATCAAAGTCGGTGACTTGTACCCACACATCACATGTGATTTCACCGCGCTTTTTTGCAGCTGCTAATAATTCAGCTGGCAGAAAATGGGTGCAGATAATAGCGTCAGGTGAGAAGCGTTTGATTTCAGAAATTAAACTACGTGCACATTGGCGTTCTAGTAAACGGCGTGCAAAATCCACCCAACTGCCTGAACGATCGCGATCAGTTTTTCTGTAAAGCCAACCCCAGACTTCAGGAAATTGATTGGCAAGATTGAGATACCAATCTGTATACACTTTACGAAAAGCAGCCGGCACGAATTGCATCACATCGCTATGCACGACTTTGGTAGTGGGATTGCATTTCTCTGCATGCGCTGTGATGGCTTGTGCAGCACGCACATGGCCATTCCCAGCTGAGACACTCAAAATCAAAATGCTTGGTTGATGTGCAGACGTCTTAGCTGAAGCAGTCTTAGATGTTGTAAGACTTTCTTCATTTGCGATAGTTTCAAAACTAGAATTAGCCAGCGAAATCATGCAGGTTGGTCGACAAATTCTAAGGTTTCTTCTTCTTCACTAGTATCGAATTGGAGTTTTTCCCAACGCAGCATAATTTCGCGCCAATCAACTAATCTCAATTCACCTAATTTATCTTCTACTAATGCGGAAAGACTTTCTACCCAGTCGCCATCATTACAGTAAAGAATGCCATCAATATCACGAATTTCTGGTTTATGAATATGGCCACAAATCACGCCATCCAAACCTTGCTTACGTGCTTCTGCTGCTAAGGCATCTTCAAATGAAGTGATATAGCTGACTGCATTTTTAACTTTGAGCTTGAGATATTGAGACAGTGACCAATAAGGTAAACCTGCACGCGCACGCCATGCATTAAACACCTGATTGAATTTTAAAATCATGGTGTAAAGAGAGTCACCAAGATAGGCCAACCATTTTGCACAAGCGATTACGCCATCAAAACGATCGCCATGTAATACCAGCATACGTTTGCCATTAGCTGTCGTGTGTATCAGTTCATCACGGATCTTAATGCCACCAAAATCTAAGCCGATAAATTGACGCACTGCTTCATCATGATTACCCGGTACAAAAATCACCTTCGTACCCTTTTTAGCTTTTTTCATGACCAGTTGCACCACATCATTATGGGTTTGATGCCAGTACCAACGACGCTTTAATTGCCAGCCATCGACGATGTCGCCGACTAAATAAAGTTTATCGGATTCGGTTGCTTTTAAAAATTCAAGTAACCTCTTTGCTTGACAGCCGCTTGTGCCTAAATGGATATCAGAAATCCAAATGGTACGAAAATGAATAGGCTTTGCTTTTTTTTCTTTTTCTTTTTTAGTACGCTTAACTCCACTTAATGGGATGCGTGCGTTCATGCTGCTTCCTTTTCTTTTAAATAATGACGTGCATAACGGCTATCTAATCTTGCTAGTGGCAGCATCATGAATAAGTCTGCGCTATGGAAATCAGGATCCCATGCTGGATCGCCACAGACCCAAGCCCCGCTTTTTAAATAACCCTTAATCAGGGGTGGCATGTTTACTCCAGCGATGACCGCTTCATCATGATTAC
>JBEDCU010000189.1:0-5874 GCA_041176585.1 Pseudomonadota bacterium | reverse complement strand
TAGTAATCATTTCAAATAAAAGAATTTTTATGCAATGAAAGATTGCATTGTATGGATAGAATTACACTTGATTCATCACCGAGAGTTCTTCTGTACGACGTGGCGCGTAACTTTCCCAATGACTACAACCTGGACATTGCCAATAGAATTGTTTAGCTTTAAATCCGCAATGACTACATTGGTAGCGTGCTAATTTTTGTGCATAGCCTGAGACGAGATTTTTAACGACAGATAATTCCGAGCGTCTATCTGGTGCAACTACCATTAAGCGTGCTTCAAGTAATTTATCCAAACCTAGTAAGGTTGGTGTGCGACGTAATTCATCGCTCACAAATTGATTGGCTACTTCTGGACCTTCGATTTCCAACACAGCTTTAAATATGACTTCAAGTAAATCAACCGAAGGCACTTCGGCATGATAGGCCTTCAATAAATTAATACCTTCTTGAGTACGTCCAACTGATCGATAACCATCCATCAAACGCAGTGCGACTAAGGCAACATGAGCTACGCTTTGTTTTTCTACACGCTCCCACACTTTTAATGCGGCTTCTGTATCACCCTGAGCTAATAAAGCATCGCCATTTAAGATCATGGCACGTACATTATTTCTATCAAATGAAAGTGCTTGCTCCAATGTGACTAAAGCTGCATCGGGACGCGCATGTACTAATTCATCTTCTGCAATCTCACAGTGAAATTGTGCAATCTCTTTTTGAAAATTTCCTGCGCCTGATTCTTGCAATGCTTGTGCTGCAGCTATGGCACGCTTCCATTCTTTTTCACGCTGATAGATTTCTAACAATGCACGACGCGCCGCAGTGCCATACGGTGTGACAGCGAGTTGATTAAAGGTTTCTTCTGCTCTGTCTAGCAAACCTGCTTTGAGAAAGTCTTGACCTAATTCATATTTAGCTTGACTAGCAATTTCAGGCAATAGATCTGCACGCGCTAGTAATTCTTGATGCACACGCACTGCACGTTCTATATCACCGCGCTGCCTAAATAATTTACCTAATGCGAAATGTAATTCAGCAGTTTCAGGATCGAGTTGTGCGATTTCTATAAATAAGTCTATCGCTTTATCAGGCTCTTCATTTAATAAGGCATTCAGACCTTTGTAATAACTACGCGGTAAATGTCGTGATTCAGAAATCAGATGACGAATATCAACCCGCGCTGCAATCCAACCTAGCGCGAAGAAGAAAGGAACACTGAGTAACCACCAGGTTTCAAATTCCATGTGGAAGCCTGTCTCTTCAAAAAATTAAGGTAAGTCTTTCTGCGTATTTCACAACGACGATGCTACTCAATAGATTACATACCTATTTGTTCAATTAAGGTATCGGGCTTAGGCGGTGTGATTTTTGCCTTAGCCGCTGTGTCTGCTTCGCTTTGTAATTTCTCTAACATTTTTTTCTTGCTGACTAATTCACGTCTAGTCCGCAGCAAAATTCCAGTCATAGCAAGTACGCCCAACACGGCACCTGCAATAAAGAAAATCAATAGCAATAAAATCAGCGGTGATTTTGCTTGATTGTTCAAAAACAAATGCAGTACGACTTCATCTGTATTTTTTAGTGCGAAACTAAAAAATAGGATAAATAAGAGCACCGCTAATATTCTGAAAATGATCTTCATCGTAGTGAGATTCGGCTGAATGACATGATGTAATTCGTGTTGATAAGAATTGTACGCGAAACAAAACAGCATTCTGAGTTGCTGTAAAAAAAACGGCATCCTGAGATGCCGTTTCGATAGTGTTTAAGACCTAATCATCCAAGATAGGTTGACCGACCATTGCATCAACGCGTTCACGCAATTCCTTGCCTGGTTTGAAATGTGGCACCCGTTTTTCAGGCACCATCACTGACTCACCAGATTTTGGATTGCGACCTATGCGCGGAGGCCTGCTGTTTAAAGCAAAACTCCCAAAACCCCGAATCTCGATGCGCTGACCAGATGACAATGCATCCGTCATCGCATCAAGCAGGGTTTTGACCGCAAAATCCGCATCCTTTGCAACCAGCTGCGGATAACGCTCAGCAAGGCGGGCAATTAGCTCCGACTTAGTCATAATCCTGATCCAGCTCAGCTCTTGTTATCGAGTTTCGCTTTCAACAGTGCACCCAGACTGGTGGTGCCAGTGGAAGCAGCTGCAGAATCAGTGGTCATTTTTTGCATGGCTTCCTGTGTTTCAGCGCTGTCTTTCGCTTTAATCGACAGCTGAATGCTGCGTGCTTTACGATCCACATTCAAAACCACGGCTTCAACCGTATCACCCTCTTTTAACTGGGTGCCAGCATCTTCAACGCGATCACGTGAAATTTCAGAAGCACGTAAATAACCTTCGACTTCTTCACTCAGTTGAATCACAGCGCCTTTAGGCTCGACTGACTTAACGGTACCAGTTACCAATGCGCCTTTGTCATTCATTGCGCAATAGTTATTGAATGGATCGCCTTCTAACTGCTTCACACCCAACGATACACGCTCACGTTCTACATCAATCGCCAATACAACGGCTTCGAGTTCGTCGCCTTTTTTGAAGCGACGTACAGCTTCTTCACCTGTTTCTGTCCATGACAGATCAGATAAATGCACTAAGCCATCGATATTGCCTGCTAAGCCGATGAATACGCCAAAGTCAGTGATGGATTTAATCGCGCCTGAAACTTTATCGCCCTTCTTGTGGGTGATAGCAAAGTCATCCCATGGATTTGCTTTGCACTGTTTCATGCCGAGGCTGATACGACGACGCTCTTCGTCAATTTCCAAAACCATGACTTCAACTTCATCACCTAACTGCACAACTTTGTTTGGTGCGACGTTTTTGTTGGTCCAATCCATTTCAGATACGTGAACCAAACCTTCGATACCTTGTTCAACTTCAACGAACGCGCCGTAGTCGGTGAGGTTAGTAACTTTACCGAACAGACGTGTGTTTTGTGGATAACGACGTGACAGACCAGTCCATGGATCATCACCGAGTTGTTTTACACCGAGTGATACACGGTTTTTCTCTTGATCGTATTTCAGAACCTTAGCAGTGATCTCTTGACCGACTGTTAAAACTTCTGAAGGATGACGCACACGACGCCATGCTAAATCGGTGATGTGCAACAGACCATCGATACCACCCAGATCCACGAATGCACCGTAGTCGGTGATGTTCTTCACAACACCCGTTACAACGGTACCTTCTTTCAGTGTTTCCATGAGCTTGGAACGCTCTTCACCCATAGAAGCTTCGATCACTGCGCGACGTGATAAGACCACGTTGTTACGCTTACGATCAAGCTTGATAACACGGAACTCCATGGTTTTGCCTTCATACGGCGTGGTGTCTTTAACTGGACGAGTATCAACTAATGAACCGGGTAAGAATGCGCGGATGCCGTTAGTGAGAACGGTTAAACCACCTTTAACTTTACCGTTTACGGTACCGGTGACGAGTTCGCCAGATTCCATGGCTTTCTCGAGTGATAACCAAGAAGCTAAACGCTTAGCTTTATCACGCGACAAGATGGTGTCGCCAAATCCATTTTCTAGTGATTCGATAGCAACGGAGATGAAATCTCCAACGTTGACTTCGAGTTCACCATTGTCGTTCTTGAATTCTTCGATTGGTATAAATGCTTCTGATTTCAGACCTGCATTTACGATAACAAAATTATGGTCAAGACGAACCACTTCGGCTGAAATCACTTCACCTGAACGCATATCCTGACGCGATAGTGATTCGGCGAACAGAGCTGCAAAGCTTTCAGAACCGGATGCTGCTGGGGAGTTAACGGCAATAGACATAGTATTAGACTGGTTAGCCAACTGACGGCGGAATTGCCGGAAGCTGGGTTAGGGTTATTCAACACCCATTAGCGCATTGCGCGCTTTTGAGCACCTTTAAGCAACTTACTACTTTGTTGTACCTGCTTCGTTATACCAAGCGAGTACTTGCGCTACAGCCTCAGCCACTGTTAATGCAGAAGTATCTAAGACTTTCGCACCTTCAGCTGGTTTTAAGGGTGCAACGGCGCGTTGTGTATCGCGTTCGTCACGTTCCCGCAAATCCTGCAAAAGGGCAGTCATATTAGCAGAAAAGCCTTTGCCAATCAATTGCTTATATCGTCTTTCAGCGCGTGCTTCGACACTCGCCGTAAGAAAAATTTTTAGCTGCGCTTGCGGGAAAATCACAGTACCCATATCGCGTCCGTCTGCTACCAAGCCTGGCGCTTTGAGAAAACCATGCTGTAAGTCGACTAAAGCTGCTCTTAAAGTTGGCATAGTTGCAATTTTAGAGGCAGCCACACCAATTTCTTCGGCTCGAATCGCATCTGAAACATCTTCACCATCGAGAAAAATCTGCTCAGCACTAAAGCGCACATCCAACGATGACGCTAAATGGGAAACGGTTAAGGCATCATTGAGCTCCACGCCTTTTTGTATGGCAGCCAATGCTGTCAGACGATATAAAGCACCAGAATCGAGATAAGCAAATCCTAGTGCTTCAGCCACACGACCTGCAACGGTACCTTTACCCGAAGCGGTTGGACCATCGATTGCAATGACTGGAATCATCGTATTCTCAATCGCGGTGGAGTATGCCGGCAAAGGCTTGGAAATAATCGGGGAAGGTTTTGGCGACACACTGCGGATCGTTAATCCGTACTTGCGCCCCATCGCGTAATACACCGTTAAGTGACGCGAGAGAAAAACACATAGCCATGCGATGATCATCGTAAGTATCGATTGTGGCGGGCTGTAAAACAATAGGTGGTGTCACACGCAAATAGTCTTGCCCTTCTTCGACTAATGCACCCAATTTTCTTAACTCTGTTGCCATCGCTGATAGACGATCGGTTTCTTTCACACGCCAGCTTGCAATATTACGCAACATGCTCGTACCATCTGCATATAAGGCCGCAACTGCTATCGTCATGGCAGCATCAGGTATGTGATTGAAATCTGCATCAATCGCTTTCAAAGGACCTTGTGCACTGACTTCTATCCAATTTTCACCCATCGTAATTTGCGCGCCCATTTGCTCTAGTGCTTCTACAAAACGTACATCACCTTGTATGCTCGTTTTACCCACACCTTCGACCCGTACTGGTCCACCAGCAATGGCACCCGCTGCTAAAAAATAAGAAGCAGAAGAAGCATCACCTTCTACATGTATGGTGCCTGGACTTTGATACTGCTGTCCCGCTGCAATCTTAAACACTGACCATCCATCACGTTCAACTTCCACACCAAAGCGGCGCATGAGATTGAGTGTGATTTCTATGTAGGGCTTAGAAATCAAATCGCCTATGACTTCAATATCGAGTGGCTGTTCCCGTGCAATTAAAGGCGATGCCATGAGTAAGGCAGTTAAAAACTGACTCGATACATTGCCACGTACTTGCATGTGACGCGGACGTAAATGACCACGATGTATATGCAAAGGTGGAAAACCAGTATTACCGGTGTAATCAATGCGCGCACCAACAGCATTCAATGCATCTACTAAATCACCGATAGGTCTTTCATGCATACGCGCTACACCATGAATGGTGTAATCACCACCAATAGCTGCCAGCGCTGCAGTTAAAGGACGAATCGCCGTACCTGCATTGCCCATAAATAAATCAGCTGCATGCACAGGGAAATTTCCTGCAGCACCTTCAATTGCGTAATCTAGACTGACATCATGTTGATGCCATTTCACACCAAGCTTTTGCAATGCCATCAACATCACATGCGTGTCATCGGATGCGAGTAATTCTTTAATTTCAGTAGTGCCTTTTGCGAGAGCAGCTAATAAAAGAATGCGATTAGAAATACTTTTAGAACCTGGCAATCTGACTGTGCCATGTGCTGAGCTCGCAGGTT
>JBEDCU010000188.1:0-3761 GCA_041176585.1 Pseudomonadota bacterium | reverse complement strand
ACAAAACAATATGAATAAAAAAACTAATAACGTTTTGCGACTTCTTCTAGCATGACTTCAGTTGCACCACCACCTATAGCAAGTATGCGTGCATCACGCCACAAACGTTCTATGGGTGCTTCACGCATATAACCCATCCCACCATGAAATTGCTGACATGTTTGTACAACTTCGTTGACTAATTCACCTGTTAATGCTTTGAGCATAGAGACTTCTTGTACGATGTCATGTCCTTGCGTGACTGACCATGCGCAGTGATACATGAATTGACGTGCAGCGCGTGTTTTTGCGTCTAGCATAGCGAGCCGTTGGCGTATGGTTTGTTGATCCCATAATGATTTGCCAAACGCTTGCCGCTCATGCACGTAATCTAAAGTGAGTTGCAAGGCACGCATGCTACAACCTATCGCCATAGCAGCCAAGGCAATGCGTTCTGTTTGTAGGTTTTTCATCAATGAATAAAAACCTTGATGTTCTTCACCTAATAATGCTTCTGGTCCTAGTCGTACATTCTCCATCACTAGTTCAGCTGTATCAGAACTTAACCAACCGGTTTTATCTAGTGAGCGACCCACACTAAATCCCGGTGTATTTTTTTCTACGATAAACATAGAAATTTGATGTTTAGCAGGACCGGTGCGCGCTGCAATGAAATACAAATTAGCATGCACACCATTGGTAATAAATAATTTACTACCATTCAGTATCCAACCATCACCATCACGCTTTGCATGTGATCGCATAGCAGCAACATCCGATCCTGACCCAGACTCAGTCATTGCCACCGCAGTGATGCAATCCCCTGCAATGATGCTAGGCATATAACGCTGCTTTTGTGCTGTATTCCCTGCATGATGTAAATGGGGACTAGCCATATCGGTATGAACCAACACGGTAATCACAAAACCTGCAAATGTAGATTGCGACAGTGCTTCAGCAAAAACCAAATTTGTAATCGCATCACAATCTGCGCCACCATAAGCAGATTCAAACATCAAACCCAGTAAACCTGCCTTACCTAATCGTTGTAAGACATCACGCGGTACATAACCCTGCTGCTCCCACTGCATACCAAAAGGCTCAACTTCATCCCGCAAAAACCGTGCAATTTGATCACGCAAAACAGCGTGTTCAGGTTGATGATAAATAGAATTCATAGTTAGTTAATTGGTATGGAGTGAGATCGATACGGACTGTTCAAAGTGACAGATAACCTTGAATTTAACATCAATCTGCTCTGCTCAAAAAAAAAGCACTTGCTTGAATCTGGCAAGTGCTTTTTCTGATGCAAATGACTAGTTAAGGGAAACGAACCCAACCATCTGGACGTTGAAAGTTTTCGCTACGCTCCACTACTTTTTTAGGTGCGGGTTTTTCAACTACCTTCTCTTCCACAGCCTGCACAACGACTTTAGGTGGTTGTTCTGGCATGCCAGAAGAATGATGACTAGAAATCAGCCAATCATTGCCGACGCGCTTATAAGAAAATGAATAGCGTGCACGTACTGAAGTGCCATCTACAAATCGGAACGTATATAAACCTGAATCCGTCGCACTATTGCAATCGACTTCAATCACACGATCATCAATTTTACCTTCTGGTTTACGTTCTAAAAAATGATGAAAGTAATCTTCTTTTTCAGCAGCAGTGAATCGCGCACGATTCGATACAGTAGGAAGTAAAACAGAATACGGCGCGTAATTAGCTACGACTTTTTTCGGATCACCCGTACGCAGTGAAGCATTCCAACGATCAAACAAAGCTGCAACTTCCGATTTTAAGGGTGGATTACAAGCCAATGCTGAATCTTGTACATTATTCATCGCTTCACGCACAGCCACAGCCGCTGGCGTGGGTGATGATGCTGGTGCGGCAGCAATGGGTTCAACAGCTGGACGCGTTTCAGCCACTGCGATTTTTGCTGGAGCTTCAACTCTCGCTGGTTCAGCACGACTTGCTACTGGCTCTGCTTCGCGACTAGCCATCTCACCGGCTGGTTTTACATATTCAGCGGGATGTCTATCTAAGAGTGAATAGGAAGATTGTTCAACCGCAGGTGCTTCAACAGACTTCGTGACTGGCATATAACGATCTTCCATCACAGCACTTGCACGACCATCACTCACTACACTTGCGGTCGTAGTTTTTTGTGAGTGATCTGCGTTGGATGTAGTAGCGTGTGTATCTGCTGCATGCTTCTCTGTTGCACTAGCATGGCCGCTTTGCACCGCATCGACTGCGCTCGCTAATTCGCCACGCTGTCTAACGCGTATACGTTTTGCCTGCTCTGCTGCTGCACTAGGTGCTGCATCTGCGGCATTTTGCGCTGCTTTTTTAGCTGCACGCCCTTTTTTCTTGCGGGCTGGCTTAGTCGCTTGCGCTATCTCTTTAGCTGCCGCAGATGTATCTGCCTTGGCAGCAGTTGCAGCGGCAGGCGCATCTTTTGAGGCTTCTGGTTTGTGTGCATCACCATGCGCAGCATCATTAGACCAAACCAATGAGCTCATCATCAAGGCACAAGCACCACACAGTGCGACAGAATATTTTTTCATCATTGCCATTCCTTTATTTCCAAATATCTTGCTCTTTCTAGCTTAGTTATAAAAAACCAAACTGAAAGATATTATCAATCAGGCAAAATAAATCCCTAAATTCATCGTAATTTGTTATCGACATTTACAGCCAATGCTTTACCCATTTTGGTGAATAAGCTTTAGCCACACTAATAACAGGCAAAGAATAGAATCTGCAAACCATCTTATTCCTATTGCGTTGCCACCTTCATTGATAAGGTTAACTCTGTCATAAAAAATTCTTTTTAGGTATTAAGTTTTTATTCTTAGCTGTCGATACACAAAGTGGAGTAGTGTTTTTACTGAGTGGGCTAACATTACTATCTTGATGCTGGCGCGCTATGGTGTCCAGACTGTAAGATGATGTTTAAGAAATTATAGTGATTGCGTATGCAGACTAGCGGCAATTCCGTGCCATTTTGAAAATAAGTTTTGTATTCTAAGGAGACCTCTTGTGTCTAACAATATCGTGACCCCAAAAGCAGATCATCTGCCTTCAGAAGATTGCCCTTGCTGCAATCCAAAAGCATTAAAAAATAGCCGTCGTCAATTTCTCGCTGCAGGTGCTGCATTGGTTGCCGGTGGCATGATTGGATTTGTACCTGGACGTTCCATGGCTGCTGGTGGTAATTATGAAGCGATGTTGATTAACTGTATCGACCCACGTTTCACCACCTTAAGCTGGCAGTACATGGGTTTGTTACAAGGCGTAGAGCGTGAAAAATTAGGCGATAACTATAGCCATTTCGTGATGGCGGGCGGCCCTATCGGCGCGGTTCATCCTAAATTCGCTGAATGGCATAAAACCTTCTGGGACAACTTGGATATCACCGTCAGCCTGCATCACATTAAACGTGTGGTCGCGCTGTCGCATCGTGATTGCGGTGCTGCTAAATTAGCCTACGGTGCTGATGCCGTAGCTAGCAAAGAAATCGAAACCGGTTCACATGCTGAATCACTCGCTATGTTCCGTGCTGCTGTGAATAAGCGTCATCCTAAACTCAGCGTCATCACTGGTGTTATGGATTTATCTGGTCGCGTTGACATGGTTGGTTAAGACTGTTTCGCGCTACTGAAGAAATCGGGGAGGACTATGTGAGTAGTTCTCCCTGATTTTTTGCACTCTCAAACCTAGTCTACTAGCGTTTCAATCGCTTATTTTATTTTTATTTTGATAAGCCTTGAAC
>JBEDCU010000187.1:0-29711 GCA_041176585.1 Pseudomonadota bacterium | reverse complement strand
CTAGCTTCGAGAGCAATTAACTAAGCAGCACTGAAAAACATTAACTCCTTGATTTTTATAAAGTTTTTATAAATGACCATCATCTCTATGTCAACTATTCGACAGCGCTTGTCGAACTTTGAGTTTACCGGGCTCGGAATTCCGTTCCTGGTACTGTTGATCATGGCCATGCTGGTTCTGCCATTACCAGCACTTCTACTCGATATCCTGTTTACCTTTAATATTTTGATAAGTTTGGTGATCATCATGATCGCCATCGGCACCCGCAAACCTTTGGAATTCTCGTCATTTCCATCGGTTCTACTATTTGCCACAATGTTAAGACTGGCTTTGAACGTCGCCTCTGCCCGTGTCATTTTAGTCAATGGTCATGAGGGCGAACATGCAGCCGGCGCGGTGATTGCCGCGTTTGGTGAATTCGTAATTAGCGGCAACTATGTCGTCGGTTTTATTATCTTCGTGATCTTAATGATCATCAATTTCATTGTGGTGACAAAGGGCGCAGGCCGCGTCTCTGAAGTGAACGCCCGATTTACCTTGGATGCAATGCCAGGTAAGCAAATGGCGATTGATGCTGACTTAAATGCTGGCTCTATCACCCAAGAACAAGCAAAAAAGCGCCGCGACGAAATCGCTCAAGAAGCCGACTTCTTTGGCTCCATGGATGGTGCTTCTAAATTCGTCTCTGGCGATGCGATTGCCGGTATCTTAATTTTGCTCATTAACGTGGTGGGTGGTTTGGCCATCGGCGTGTTGCAACATAATTTATCTTTTGGTGATGCTGGCAAGCTCTATGTCTTGCTGACCATCGGTGACGGCTTAGTCGCGCAAATCCCATCGCTCTTACTATCACTAGCTACCGCGATTATTGTTACCCGCGTTACGACCTCGGAGTCCATGACCGAACAGGCTGTGGCGCAAATCTCGAATCCTTCTGCCCTTTTTATCAGTGCCGGTATCTTAGCCATCTTAGGATTTGTACCTGGTATGCCGCATTTAGTGTTTATCACCCTGTCCTTAGCAACTGCTGGTCTGGGTTTCATGCTGATTCAAAAAGAAGAGGTCATCGCTAATGAAACCAAACAACTCGAAGATGCAAAAGCCCCTGAAGCTCCTAAAGAGTTGGATTGGGATGATGTCGATCAGGTTGATTTAATTGGTTTAGAAATTGGTTACGGCTTAATCCCTCTGGTCAATCCAGAAACAGGTGGTCAACTACTACCCCGCGTTAAAGGCGTGCGTAAAAAACTTTCTGCTGAATTAGGCTTCTTAGTGCAATCAGTTCGCATCCGTGATGCATTGAATTTAGATCCTGATATTTATCACATCGTATTAAATGGTGTGACACGTGGACGTGGTGAAATCAAACCAGGTCGTGAACTCGCTATTAATCCAGGCAAGGTCTATGGTGAATTAGAAGGTATGCCAACTAAAGAACCTGCTTTCGGTTTAGATGCAGTCTGGATTGATCCAGGTCAGCGCGACTATGCGCGTACCTTGGGGTACACCGTGGTTGATCCTTCGACAGCGATTGCAACCCATTTAAATAAAGTATTACGTGATAACGCTGCTGAACTACTCTCACATGATGAGACGCAACAGTTACTCAACAAGCTTGCAGAGAAATCACCTAAGTTAGTGGAAGATCTCGTACCAGGCAAAATGCCTTTAGGTATTATAACGCGCACCTTGCAACATCTACTCTCTGAAGGTGTCTCTATTCGTGACATGCGCACGATTGTTGAAACACTGTCTGATGTCAGCAGCAGAACGCAAGATCCAGAACAACTTACTTCCTTAGTTCGTCCAAAGTTGGGCCGCATGATTGTGCAAGAACTCTTGGATATGAAAGACAGCTTGCCAGTCATGACCTTGGCACCTGAATTAGAGCAATTACTGCATAACGTATTAGCGAATAGCAACGGCAATCAAAATGTAGTGATAGAGCCTGGTTTAGCAGAGAGTCTATTCACTGCTTTGCGTTCAGCTAGTCAAACTGTAGAAGATCAGGGTCACCCCAGCGTGCTGGTGGTCTCCCCCACTGTTCGTCCTTGGTTATCCAAAATGGTAAGACATCGTGTCAGTGAACTGACAGTGTTGTCTTATACGGAAATCCCTGATGATCAGGCAGTAAAAGTTATTTATACCGTTGAAGCACAGTCTAAGTCGTAACAGGGAATCCTCATGGAACTCAAACGAATCCTCGCAAAAGACATCCGTCGAGCCACCGAAAAAGCCGTAGCGCTTTACGGTAAAGATGTCTTGTTTGTTTCGAACTCACGTGTCAATGGCATGACGGAAGTAATCGTCGCTGTTGAAGTTGAGCCAGAACATATTCAACCACCTACAAATTTAGGTGATGGCGAACAATTTCATAGTGCTTTAACGTCATCTTTCAAAGCATTAACGAATGGTGCAACAGCCACCGCAGCGCCAGCCGTGGAAGATCAAGAGCAAGATCAAGAAATAATCTATAACGGTAAGGCTGAAGTACAAACAGCGACAACACTAGCCAATAATGAACGCGATTACATTCGTGGTCGTGAAATCGTTGATCTAGTCCGTGATGAACTCTCTGCAATACGTAAAGAATTTAAACTTGCACAACGCGTAGCGATGTATCAGTCCAATCACATGGGACATCCTGCGGTTAAACCACTCATCTCTGCTTTATCTGAAGCGAGTATTCCGGTCTCACTTCGTACATTATTAGTTGACCATGTGCGTGATATGGAAGATTTACCCACCGCGACAGACGCGCTACAAACGCATTTAGTGAATACGGTGGGTGAGCATCATGCAAAATTACCGCAAAGTGGCATCCATGTGATTGCTGGCCCTGCTGGTGCTGGTAAAACCACCATGGTAGCCAAGCTCGCTAAAGCGGCGGCCGAGCGCAAAGGTGCAGAGAATATTGCTGTTATAAGTTATTGCGATCAACGTGCCGGCGCATGGAGCCAGATTCAAATGTTGTGCGCACAAAGCGGTGTGGATTGCCTACGTGCCAATAACCCAGAAATGCTCACTACCCTGCTGGCTGAATTAGGCCCACGCACACTGATTTTGATTGATACTCCGGGAGTAGAAGTTGCCATCAGGACACATGAGATAGTAGGATGTGCACCAAATATTGAATGTCATCTAGTGTTGCCAGCGGATGCAGCTGCAACTACGGTCAGAAAGTACTTGCTTGATCCTAGTTTGGAATGGAAAAGTCTGATGGTCGCTCGTATGGATGAGTCAAATCAGCCTTGGCCGTTGATTCAATTCTTATGTGAGCATCAGGTGCCACTCTCTGCAGCGTCGGATAGCCCACTCGTGACTTCAGCCTTAAGAGTGCTGTCGGCTGCAAATCTGGTGAGTTTGGCTATTCAAAGTTTAGAACTCGATGATGTGCTGGCAAAAAGTAATGCATTGATACAAGAAGTTGCAACAGAAAACACGATCATGACTGCAGCGCAAGCTTTAGTCGCACGCATGGAAAAGAGAGCGCATGTCAACTAAACGTAAAACGGAAGTCATAGGCATTGCCAGTGGCAAAGGTGGCGTGGGTAAAACCACGCTATCAGTGAACCTGGCTGTCGCATTGTCCATGATGGGCAAAAGCGTCATGCTGCTAGATGGCGACCTTGGTTTAGCGAATGCGCAAATTGCGTTGGGCTGTCAAGCGCCCTTCAATATCTCTCATGTCATTTCAGGTCAAAAAACACTGAAAGAAATCATTGTCACCTCGCGTACTGGTGTCAAATTAGTCCCTGGTGCATCAGGTGTGTATCACATGGCGGATTTAAGCCCTGCTATCACCGCAGGCATCGTACAAAGTTTTAGTGAATTAGATGAAGAAATCGATTATCTGATTGTGGACGCCGCTGCTGGCATTGCGCCTTCAGTACTGGCTTTCATGGAGGCTTGTCAGCGCCGCTTTATTGTTGTGCGCGATGAGCCCTCTTCGATCGCAGACGCCTACGGCATCATTAAAGTGATGACGCGCGATCTCGATCTCAACGAAATTTACCTGATACCAAATATGGTGGAAAGTCAGGCGGCTGGAGCTCAGCTTTTTAGGCGTGTTAATGATGTTTGTGACCGCTTTTTAGGTAAATCATTGCAATACATTACTTCTATTGAAGCTGACGAGCTGGTGCTGACGGCTTTGAAGAAGTATCAGTCGATTATGGAATTCGCGCCCGGCAGCAGTGGTGCGCGTGATTTCCGTCGACTAGCTGACGCATTGGCTTCATTGCCAGTGATTGACCATGCTTCAGGCGGACTCCAGTTCTTCATGGAACGACTGGTTAAACAAAATTAAGGCGAAACGATTATGCCACCCTCAACCCGCCTATATGAACAAACGCAAAATCGCGATGAAGAATTAATTCTCGCGCATTTGGGTATGGTCAAACGTGTCGCTGTACATTTAAAAGCACGTATCCCTCCTTTCATGGAAGTCGACGAGCTGGTGCAAGTCGGCATGATAGGACTAATAGAAGCAGCGCGTGCATTTGATCCAACTAAAGGTGTTGCATTTGAAAGTTATGCGCATAGTCGTGTACGCGGCGCCATGATTGATGAAGTACGACGCTTATCTTTTTTACCCCGCTCTGCTGTGGCATTTAATAAATCACATAGCTCAGCCAATCAAGCATTAGCGACTGAATTAGGTCGTGCACCAACCCAAGCTGAACTCGCTGAATTTATGGGACGTGAATTAGAGAGCTTTGAAAAAGATCGCGGCTCTGCTCGCCAGTTCGAGACTTACTCGATGGAAGTGGTGTCAGAAGAAGTGATGAACATACGTGAACAAGAATCACGTCAACCCGATGCATTGGTTGAAGAATCACAAATGATGAATGCACTCACAGAAGCCATTGATGGTTTACCTGAGCGCGATAAATTAGTAATTTCTTTGTATTACGTAGAAGAGTTGAACTTACGTGAAATTGGCGAAGTACTGGGTGT
Organism: Pseudomonadota bacterium; assembly: GCA_041176585.1. Lineage (GTDB taxonomy): Bacteria > Pseudomonadota > Gammaproteobacteria > Burkholderiales > Burkholderiaceae_D > Pernthalerella. Next base: position 24,752 of record JBEDCU010000187.1, on the reverse strand, counting down.
ATCAGAATCGCGTGTGTCGCAGATCTTGTCTGCCAACGTAAAAAAACTACGCACACAATTACAACATTGAAGCCATATGGATCAACAACCTTATGTCCGAGCCCCAAATGAATAATGTATTGCTACTCCTAGTGTTTGCAGGCTTAGTCGGCCTGCTACTGGTGGTGTTTTATCTGTTAGACAGAGTGAACGCCCTGCATAATCAAAGTGAGACTGCCAGACTGAAACGTCCCTTCACGGACAGCACCATGACCACCATGAACGGCAGAATCCTATGGGATGTGCTGACTGGTGAAGCAATGCAAGAACTAGATGAAGAAATGATCAGTCAATTACGCAGCCGTTATGAAATGGTTTTGCAAAAACACATAGAACTTTTATTTGAAGATGGCACTTTAGATGGCCGTGAAGGCTTTAGCATGCCGGTTTCTCCAGAACGTAAAGTACCGACATTGCGCGGTGAATTCATTTCATGGATTCCGCATGAATTTGCAAAAGGCATTTACATGGCTGGTCATGATCGTGCCACCAAACCAGAAACAGAACATTCACTTATCGCTGCTAATCTGGATAACATTGGTAATGATTTATTTGAACAAGTTGGCATGCCACCTATACAGTTATCTAAACTGTTAATGCCAAATATAGAACCGCATGTTCCAACACCAGAATCGCAAACTGAAACCAATGCATTGCAATCTGAAGTCCCTGCCCTACCTGCGCCAGATACTCAACCTACTCCGCTCATGATGGTGGCAAATGCAGAAGGTGAAGCAATGCCAGCATTAACTGCAATGACTATGGATCCTGCTACTGGCGCGCCTGCCACAAATGCAGCAAACGCAGCAATCGAACAAAACATCGCAACATCAAGCACTGAATCTGCAGAAGCAACCTCTCAGGCAAATGTACAAGCAAATGCGCAAGCAACTGCGCAAGCTGACCAAGCGCCTACTACAACGCCTGCAGCTTCAGAGGGTGCAAACTCAGAAGCAAGTCCAGTAACAGCTGAAACTAACGCTAATGATAGTAAAGCCAGCAATCCAGAAAAAGTGGCTTAATTCAATTAGCTTGATACTTAATACCGCAAATTGATTTAAGAAGCATAGCCTGAAGTCGATATATTTTTAGTAGTGTTTTAAGCGGCAAATTATTGCCGCTTTTATGTTCTTGTTAATACGCAGGTCTTCACACACAGCGTATGAAATAAAAATTTTCAAGCGCAATCTCGCATCAGTACTGAAGATAAGCACTATTTCAGACACAACACAGTCATTCTTCACACCCCCCGCCCTAAAGTCTTATCCGCACTTGCCGATACATGGTCTGAAGCAATCAATCAGCCTGGAGTGCGATACTATGAACATGAGACAACGAGCCCTCGCCAGTTATGGCGATGTAAAGATTACTACTGGTGTTGCAGGAGCAGACAATATTCAACTAATTCAAATGTTATTTGATGGACTGATCGAGAGTTTATCAACTGCAAAAGGCCATATAGAAAATGGCGCCATCGTTGATAAATCCAAAGCGATTGCTCGTGCTGGCCGTATTGTAGTTGGCTTGCAAGGTGCATTAGACTTCGAAAAAGGCGGCGATATTGCTCGCAACCTGAATGAACTTTATAGCTACGTGACACGTCGACTCTTCCACGTTAATGCGCATAATGATTTAGAGGCTTTGGCTGAAATCCATAACATGATGGAAGAAATTCGTAAAGCATGGCAAACCGTTCCTTCATTGGTTCCGCCTAGCAATCGTACTTTTTATCATAATTAATTTCAGCATCTGTTCAGGCTGGGACTTTGCACATCAACTCGCAAGCCCAGCCTAGACTGCAACAGACATTCAATTTTTCGCAAATCTAGGTATTCCTTGCCCTGACCTTGCGCATGCATTACATGAAGTAATTTGCTTTATTGGCAATTTATTCTCTTTCTAAAACAGTGGCTAAGCATCTTGTTAAGCTACAACGTTATCCCCATTTTCTGTGCGGCAAGATGATATTTGCTTTTTCCTGCCAAATCGGCATGAAAAAAACATTACTTTAAGTTAATATTCTGTGTCTCATCATGCTCAAAACAGCGTGATGCAAGCAATTTTGCTCGGCAATCCTCTTGTCAAAAAAATAAAACAAGCTGGAATAACTGAGCTGACACAGTTTTTGCTTATAGTGATTCGTCCATAAGGCAAACTCTGAAAAACCATTCCCATGACTGCATCGATTCATTCGCCAGCTGCAAGCCCGATACACGCTAAAAAGCCCGTCAATACTGGGCTTAACACGGAAACGGGAGATAAACCACCCGAAATGGGAGGCGATTTTGCTTTGCTTTTTGCAAACATGATGGCAGGAGCTCAGGGGCAAAAAGTTGCCGCTTCTGATGACGCAGCTTCACCGGCGGCGAGTGAATTGCAAGCGCAGCCATTGGGATCCAAGCTCAATATCATTACAACAACAAAACCCGTCATGAGTGATGAAAGTCTTTTAGCCTTTGCAAAATCACAAGGCTTGGATGAAAAAGCGCTGAGCCTGATTTTTCAAGCTAAACCGACTGGAGCTGCTTCCGATACGCCCACAGAATTAGAAGCCGCTGCTAATTTGACAATTACACCCGCATTGGAAGCTGCATCAGCGCTAAACAGTCTGAATGGAAATGCAGATCCAAGCACATTAGATGCAGCCACACTCAAGGTTGTGACTTTACCAACTACTTTAGATGCAGCCACACTCAAGGTTGCGACTTTACCAACAACACTGGATTCAGATACCACCACTAAACTCATGAATAGTGATGCTGCTTTACTTAAAGCGTCCCTAACCAATGCAAGTCCAGAGATAAAACCTGCAGCTCAACCGAATACACTGCAGTTAGACGCAGATTCCAGCATCAGCTGGAGCGTTGAAAACCCAGAGCAGACCAAAACCCTGCTTACTTCACCTACTCCAGTGGCGAATGAAGTGTTAAAACCAGTGCTTTTTGGCCTTAATGGCGTGCGTGATGGCATCATCAAACCCACCACCCCTGCCGTTGTTGTTCTCCCCACTGCCTACCCTGAAAAACAAAGTCTGGCCGCAAGTTTATTGTTTGCAGCGCCCGAAGCTGCGCAATTTGCTAAACGCTTAGAGGCAAAAATAGCTTTACTCAAAGCGCCAGAGAATATGTTCTCCAACGCCAAGCCCGCTTCTGTCGTCAGTACCCCCATAAATATTGAGGCTAGTGCCATTATCTTGCCCGATCCCATTCTTGACACCTTGGTGATCGATACGGAATTAAGCGGTCAAGAATTACAGTCTGTACTCAGCTATCAACAAGAAAAGGCGAGCGAGAATAATGATGTCAGCGCCCCAAGCACAGACAATGTCAGTCAAACTGATGCTGATGAACGCGTACAGCAATACGAAAAAATATCGCAACGTGTAGCCGAAGCTTTAGGTCAGCGCTTGTCAGCGCAGATTGCCCGCGGTGATTGGAAAGTCGATTTAACGTTAAAGCCGCATAATCTGGGCAATATCGGTATTGAATTGAAAATGCATAAAGGCGAACTGCAAGCATCTTTTACGGCCAGCAATTCAGCCACCCGCGACTTAATTGTGGATGGCCTACCTAAATTAAGACAGACATTGGGCGACCTAGGCATGGATATTGCTCACATGGATGTTAACAATAAGCAAGAACGCCAAAACGGCGGAAATTCGACACCTGATCAGCAGCAACATCAGTCAAATCGAGGATCTGCAAGTGGTGAGATTGCAAAAACAGTGACAACATCAACCCCAACTGTGGCTGCCAGCAAAAATGGTAGAACAGACGGATTAGATGTTCTGGTCTGATTAAACGCTAGAGTTAATTTTTAGTAGGGGAATAACATGGCTGCTGCAGCTGCTCCAGAAGCACCCGTTGAAGGTGAAGGCGAAGAGAAAAAGAAGGGTCCACTAGTTAAGATCATCGTGATGGTCTTAGTGGTTCTTATTTTGATAGGCGGATCAGTCGCCGGTACCCTCTTTGCAACCGGCTTCTTTTCGAAAAAGAACAAGGCCGAGGAAGCGATTGATGCGCAACTCGATAAACTCGACGCTGCTGAAGGCCACGGCGCACCAGCTGACGGTCATGACGCGCCTAAGGCAGACGCCCATGGTGCACCGGCTGATAGTCATGGCAAACCTGGTGCTGAACCACCAACCAAAGAATTAGTTTCTAATGACGCAGATAACCAGCGTTGGAAATTCAATTACTACACATTGGAAAAACCACTGCTCTCGAATTTAACTGGCTCACGTAAAGTGATGCAGGTACAAGTCACGATCATGACCCATTATGATGATCGCGTGATTAAGAACATTAAGACGCATGAATTACCTATCCGCGCTGCTATGCTAGACGTGATGCGTTTAAATACAGAAGCTGATATCAATCAGGCTGATTTCCGTAAAGCGCTGGCTGAAAATCTGCGCTTGACTATCAACTCGCTGCTGGAAAAATATGAAGGCTTTGGCGGTGTTGAAGAAGTTAGCTTTACTGAATTCGTCGTGCAATAAGCATTTAACCTAACTAACATTTAATCGAGCGCGGCCATGGCTGAACAAAGTAACCTGCTATCACCGGAAGAACTGGCGGCGCTTGCTGAAGGCATAGACGACGGTTCTATCGCCGTTGACACAGGTTTTAATCTCACTACTCGTGTAAAAAAACACGACCTGGCAAGTGAAGACAGCACATTAGGCGTTAACACTTCTGCACTTGAAATGATTAACGAACGCTTTGTGCGTTTGTTCCGCTTAGGCTTGATGGAAATTTTACGTACTAGCCCACGTATCACACCTTCTCGTGCACAAATCGTGCGCTTTGGTGATTATCTACGTGATCTACGTCCACCACTTTCTGTTAACACCATTCGGATTAATCCTTTGCGTGGTTTTTCATTGGCAGTGATTGAACCTACTGTTGTGTTTTCTGCTCTTGATAATTTTTTTGGTGGTACTGGTGCAGGTATGCCTGGTGCACCACGTCGCCGTGCAAGTGATACAAAAAATGGTGAGCCCTTACCTGCTAACTGGTTACCACCAGGCCGCATGTTTACGCCAACCGAATCACGTGTGATTAAAATCATTATCGATGTCTTCTTCCGCTCTTTAAAAGAAGCATGGGCACCATTGCTACAAATTGATTTAGAGCACGTGGGTTCGGAAATCAATCCGCAATTTGCGCAAATCGCAGATGAAAATGATTTAGTCATCATGTCGCGCTTTGATACCGAAGGTAATGGCGGCGTAAAAGGTTTTGTTGATCTGGTCTATCCCTACTCTGCTTTAAAACCTTTACGTGACTTACTGCGTAACCGTGTACAAGCCGATGGCAGCGAAGAATCCGATCAAAAATGGCGCAAAGAATTAAGCGCTGCAGTTGGTGATGCTGAGTTGGAGATTCAAGTACTACTCGGTCAAATTACTGCAGACTATTCCAAAGTAAAATCACTGAAGGAAGGCGACCTGCTATTCTTCAACAAACCAGAATTGGCTTCAGTTCTTGTCGGTGGCTTACCCTCTTTCCAAGGACAAGTCGGTATGGCTGGACCACAAGTAGCGCTTCGTATTGATCGTTCGATTAACCCCGAAACTATTTAAACAGACTCAGGATGCATCATGACTGACATGACCACAGAACAAGATAACGAACTAGATGATGATGGCAATGCTAAATTATCTAGTCACATTAATCCCGATGTGCTGCAAAACATCTCCGTATCAATTACGGTAGAAGTCGGCCGCACACAAATGAAAATTCGTGACCTACTCCGTTTAACACAGGGTAGCGTAGTCGAACTTGATCGCATCGCTGGTGAGCCACTCGATCTGTTAGTCAACAATACCGTTGTCGCACAAGGCGAAGTGGTATTAGTCAATGATCGCTACGGCATCAGACTAACCCGCGTTGTTCCTGCCAGCGAACGTATGAGAACTGTTTAACTGAGACCATCATGACCAACTGGTTATCCTTTGCGTTTAGTTTTGCCATCGTCCTTGCTCTACTAGGCGCAGTGCTGTTTCTGATGAAGAAAATGCAAAGTGGTAACCTGCTCGGCATTGCGCAACGTCGCATACGCCTGTTGGAAACATTTTCTACTGGTCCTCGTCAAAAATTAATTTTAGTACGTGTGCGTGATCAAGAAATTTTAATTGGTCTAACAGCACAACAAATGACGACACTGGCAAGCTTCACTGTTCCTGAAGAACAGATGAACTTACCGTTAACATCGAATGAAGAAGTCTCCGCTATTCCACCCTTAGCGAAACGCTTTGCTGATATGTTGAAATCTGCCAAGCATGGCGGACAAGATAAGAGCGGGAGCTAAACATGTTACGCCGCCTGTTCATCGTCCTACTGCTGATGGCACCATTGTTTGCGTATGCCCAAGGCTTACCTATCATGAATGTCGTGACTGCCAAAGGCGGTACGCAATCGTATAGCTTAACGCTGCAGTTATTGGGTTTGATGACGGTATTGACGCTGTTGCCGTCAATGTTGTTAATGATGACTTCGTTTGTACGCATCATCATCGTGATGTCTATTTTGCGTCAGGCATTAGGCACGGGTCAGACACCACCGAATCAAGTATTAGTAGGACTATCGTTATTCCTCACACTGTTTATCATGCAGCCAGTGTTTAGTGATGTGTATAACAATGCCATCCTACCCTTCATGAATCAAAACATGCCTTTCGAGCAGGCCTTAGCCGCAGCGGAAGAGCCGATACGTGGCTTTATGATGGCGCAAACACGTGAAGAAGATATCTCTATGTTTATGGAGATTGCACGTAGCAAAACAGAATTACAAGGACCTGAATCCGTACCATTCACAACTCTGGTACCTGCGTTCATGACCTCAGAACTGAAAAGTGCTTTCACAATAGGCTTTTTAATTTATATCCCGTTTGTTGTTATCGATCTGATCGTATCTAGCGTACTCATGTCCATGGGTATGATGATGCTCTCACCGATGATGATTTCTATGCCTTTTAAATTAATGCTGTTCGTCCTCGTCGATGGATGGAGCATGTTAATGGGTTCACTCGCATCTAGCTTTGCGATGCCCTAACTGAGAAAGAAAATTATGGAACCCGCAACCGTTATTGATCTGGGCCGCAATGCACTCTGGACTGTGATGTTAGTGTCCGCACCCATGCTAGTGGTTGCACTTGCAGTCGGCTTATTCATTGGTGTGATTCAAGCAGCAACATCCATCAATGAAGCTACACTATCTTTTATTCCCAAACTCGTCGCTATGGGTTTGGCGTTATCTTTATTCGGTGCTTGGCAATTAACCGTGATGGTTGATTACACCAAAGATATCTTCAAGCGCATCCCTGTGCTGTTCTCCTGACACCAGAAGCGATGAGACGACCCCCATGAATTTACTGGCAGCGGACATCGTCGAGCGCTTCTATACTTTTCTATGGCCTATGATGCGCATAGGCGCCATGTTAATGGCAGCTCCGCTGTTTTCCTTAGATGCTGTCACCGTCCGTATACGCGTGGCGATCGCGATGGTTCTCACCTTCTTTATCTATCCCCTCATTACTTGGCCTATCATTGATCCTGTCTCGGCCGAAGGCTTATTAGAAATTGTGAATCAATTATTCATCGGTGCTTTAATGGGCCTGATGTTACAAGTCGCTGTCGGTGCTATTGTCGTTGCAGGTCAATCGATCGCAGGTTCTATGGGTCTCTCGATGGCAAGCATGATGGATCCAAATGTGGGTAACGTTGCTACCATTGCACAGTTTTTAATGATTTTATCCACCATGGTCTTTCTTGGCTTTGGTGGTCATGTGATTTTAATTTCCATAATCTTAGATAGCTTTCGTGCCTTACCCATAGGTCAGTCTTTATTAGGACAAGTCCCTTTTGGTAAAGTCATTGCATGGAGCTCAATGTTATTTCTGGGTGGCTTACTGATCGCTCTACCCGTGATGGTGTCGCTACTCTTTATCAACATAGGCTTGGGTGTGGTCACACGTGCTGCGCCGAGTTTGAATATTTTTTCAGTCGGTTTTCCAGCGACCATTGCAGCAGGATTTTTGATTCTAATTTTTTCTCTTGAAAGCATAGTCAGTCGTATGCAATGGGTCTGGATGCAGGCCTTTTCGCATGTGCGTGATTTGCTGGGAGTGGTGAACTAAGATGTCAGAGAGTTCGTCAGAAGATCGCACAGAAGAACCCACCTCGCGGCGTCTTTTAGACGCCCGCAAGGAAGGACAAATTGCTCGCTCTATGGAATTGCCAGCTGCGGCAGTCACCATCTCAGCAGTGGGATTGATTTTTTTCATGGGTGGTTATCTCGTGAATAAATTGGCAGAACGCTTTGCTGCAGGATTTCATTTCGATCGCAAGATCGTTTTTTCATCCAATCTTTTACCAGCATTATTTGCGGATGAACTGCTTCAATCATTTGTATTAATCATTCCAATTTTTATTCTCACCGTCGTCGTTGCGATTGTCAGCACAGGACTAACAGGTGGCTATAATTTTTCCATGCAAGCTGTCATGCCTAAGGCATCAAAGTTAAATCCTTTAAGCGGCTTACAACGCATCTTTGGCCCTAAAGCTTGGGTAGAATTAGGCAAAGCGATCTTGAAATTTGTACTCGTGACTGGCGTCGTTATTGCAATCTTAAACAACAACATTCATACGCTTAATCTCATTGGCCGCATGCCTATAGAACCTGCATTACAAGCATCAGGCGAATTGCTAACTAAATCCGCCTTACTCATCACACTCTCGCTGTTGATTATTGCAATGATTGATGTGCCCTACCAGCGCTGGCAATTCATGAAGCAAATGCGCATGACTAAACAACAAGTCAAAGATGAAATGCGCCAATCAGAGGGTAATCCGGAAATTAAAGGTCAGATACGACGCAAGCAACGTGAGATGTCAAATGCGCGCATGATAGACAGTGTGAAAAACGCCGATGTCGTCATCACTAACCCAGAACACTTTGCGGTTGCTTTATCATACGATCCTAATGGTGATAGTGCACCTATACTATTGGCTAAAGGGACGGATGAAGTCGCGGCGCGCATACGTGAAGAAGCACAAAAGCATGGCATTGAAATTTTCCAAGCTGCTCCACTGGCTCGTGCGCTCTACTTCACAACAGAAATTGAACATCCCGTGCCAGAAGACTTATATTATGCGGTTGCTCAAGTCATCGCTTATGTATTCAATCTGGCAAGCATTACCCCAGGAGCGCCGCCAGTACAGAAGCCCGATCCTAAAGTACCAGAGGCCATGCAGTTTGACTCCATGGGCAGATTGCAAACCCAAGAGGCTGTCGTCTAATGAAAATGGAACAGAATCTTTCTGATCAACTCATCGCTAGCGAGGGAATTTTCCTACGCATGGCGGATCGCACGCGTTTTGACTATGTCATGCGTGCCATACAAGAAAATTCACAATCAGTCGCTATCTCAAGCGATAGTGATGATGTGTTGGATCACTACGGCCGTATAGTCATCAACCAGTTAAGACAACTGCCTGATTTACAAATCGAAGTATTTTTACCTGCAAATACAGAAGCACTACTCGAGCGTTTTAATCAAATCCTCTCTGGTTTATCACTGACTGACGCACGTGATGCAGAATCCTCTCCTGCTCCACGGCGTGTATTAATAGCGCATGATGCAAAAGCTATTAATTCTCGCGAATTACAGCTGCTTGCAAGACTGATACAAGATTTCCCCGGCGCGAACACTTCGCTCGTACTCTTACTTGATCAAAGTGGCAGCAGACAACACGAGCGCTCACTAGAAAATTTTGGTCAGCGACTCTTGCGCTGGCCCTTAGAAAAACCCACGCGCGAAGAAGGCGATGTATTACTCGCACAAGCACGCATGCGTGGTCTTGAAGTTGAAGTCAAAAAATTGTTAGCGGCGACTGGTTTTTTAAAACAAGAAAAAACCTTGGATGAACTGGTTGCTCCAGCTATTGAAAAAAATGAAGAAGCACCGCTGTTCACCAAGCCGAGTTCAAATAAGCGAAAAGCAAGTGGAAAAGATAGTTCAGGCAGAACTGAGCCTGTGCTTAATGACATCAAGCTCACAAGCACCAAATCTGCCAGCAAAACAAGTGCTCCTGCCCAGCCAGTCGCCAATGAAGGTAGCCTACAAGTAGCGCAAGGCCCCTCTTTCTTAAGACGCACACTGAATATGACTGTGCGTTGGATAGCCGCCATTTTTCTTTTGATGATGGTCTCGGTAGGCGTGATCGCTCTGCTGTTTCCTCAAAAGCTATTACCAAGATTAGCCGACTCTCCCATCCTGAAAGAAAATCTACCACCTTGGATGATGACGTTGTTAATTGACTATCTACCAAAATCTAGCCTGCCGCCAGCAGCCCCAGAAGCAACAGAATCGCCACCAGCTCCACTCGCTATACCTGCTGCCCCACCAATTCCAGAGCCTGTTCCAGCTATTGTGCCGGCCAACGTCAATGAAGAAAAAAAGTCTGAGGCTACAGTTCCGGCAACTTCTTCCGATTCATCAGTTAAGAAAGATGTGGCGAGCAAAAAAGAGCCGGTAAAACCTGAGTCCAAAGAAGTGAATAAGCCTCTAAAGAGCGCATCTTCTGCTGAGACCGTTAAACCAATGGCGCCAGTTGCAAAAATTGAATCTGTTTTGAGTGCAAAAACACCCAAACCAGATACACCAGCTAAATCTGGTAAACAAGAATCGGATAGACAGACGGCTGAAGCAGTTCTAACCGCGAACTCCGAACGGGGTGTGACGCAGTTAGTACAAAGTGCTAAAGCAGGTAGTTTTTTTGTGCAGCATGTATCGCTACTCTCTATGGCTGAAGCCCAAGAATGGAGAGCGCAGCATGCAGCATTATCAGGCAGTGTGATTGCAGCAGTGAATACGCAGAAACAAGGTATCAAGTTTGTCGTGTTATCAGGTCCGTTTGCGGATCGCAAGCAAGCAGAGCAATTCGCTAATAGTCCTGGTGTACCCAAAGATAATTGGCTAAGACCCTTAGCTTCCCTGCGTCAGGCGCTTCAAGATTTGCGCCCATAATGACGACATTGAACTGAGGTACTGCTATGTCACAAGAAGAATCACAGGTATTCCGTTCCGGCTCGCATGAAGAAGCAGCCGCAGCGGAAGGCCATAACAAGAAGAAAAAAACGAAGCAAGAAGGACCAACTGATACGCGTCATTTACATGATGAGCAAGATGGTCCTAGTGACCGGCGTGAAATGCATGATGCAGAAGGTGTGATTGATGGTCGACACATGCATGATGCGGATGGTCCTAGCGTTGGACGCAATATGCACGATGCTGAAGGTCCCAGTGTTGGACGCAATATGCACGATGCTGAGGGTCCTAGTGATGGACGCAATATGCATGATGCACAAGGTGTCATCGATGGACGTCACATGCAAGATGCAGATGGCCCCATTGATAGTCATGCTGAGTATGGAACAGATAGTGTTGAAGATTTACTCGCTTGGGCAGGAGTTCAAGGTTCAGTTAATCCGCGCAATATGCAGGATGCAGAAGGACCATCGAACAAACGTAGTATGCAAGATGGAGATGGTCCATCGGATCAACGATCGTTACAAGATCATTACGTCACCATCGACAGTAAGACAGGAGAACGTAGAACTGTCGAACTGGGTAAACGTATTGATCCCAGTATGGCAGACCCACAACAGGCTGCTGCGCAAGTAAAAAAAGAGCCTTTGTTTACGATGGCAGATGCCACACCGTGGGCTTTGTCATTGAGATTAGAAGCACGCTTAAAAGATGTAGGTAGCAAAACTTCTGAACTCCATAACCAGATCGATAGACTGGAAGTTGATGCACTTAATCTTGGAAAACGGATCAAGATATGAATGATGAGGTAAAAAAAGAATCTCAGCCTGCAGGCTTTACAGCTGCGCCACCGCCACCGCAAGTGGACGGTGCGAATGCGGTCGACGTTTCACCTGCTGCAGCTGCAGCAACACCGCACGCACTCGGTGAAGGCCCTAACATCGCTGTACCACAAGATACTGCTATTAAAGCATTACAAGCAGTACAAGTCTTAGTTGAAAATAATCGCTCAGCATCGCAACAGCTAGAATCGCTGATGGCGATCGTGTTAGATGCGGCTGAAGTAGCGAATCGTTCTGCCTCCACTGTTGCCGCCACAGGTAATCAGTTGTTTAAAGCTGCAGATACTCTGGCAAAAAATAATCGTAGTGCAAATGTTCAAGCTAAATTAGTACTTGCCCTGACAGGCGCAGTATTAGTTGGTGCTGCTGTTGCCTTTAGCTTCATGACTATGCAACTCAATGAAAAAGTAGAACAAGTGGATGCGATGTTACTCGCTGTAGGTAAACGTGCAGTTGATCTCAAAGCACGTCTTGAAGCTATGGATGATATCAACGCGACCTTAGCTGAATTAAGTCTAAAACAAGACAATACGCAATCGGTGCAAATGTCGATTGAAGATAAACTGGCTAGAGTTGCAGATCAAACACGTTCATTGGAACCATCAAAAAATAATAAAGCAGCACCTGCCACCCCTACTCCAGCTCAACCAGCTACGAAAAAAACGGATGGCGCTAACGGTGCAAAAGTAGAGCCTAAAGCAGAGACTAAGCCAGAAACAAAAGCAGACGCTAAGCCGGATAACAAAGCGCCCACAAAAACAGAAGTAAAAACTAGCACTAAATCTGAATCAGATAAAAAGACAGCTGATAAAACAAAACCGGCTGCTAATGATCAACTCAATCAACAACTCTCTGGATTAGATGCACTACTGACGCAACAATCCAAAGCAGTACTTGAGCTTTCACAACAACTCAATAGTGTCAAATCGGCAGTGGGTAATGTTGATAGCTTGAAAAAAGATATAGAAAATCTCTCCAATCTACAAAAGCAACGCAATCAAGAAGCCGCACTGGCCGCTGTTGCTGCTGCTGATGCACGGCGTGATCGCGAATTGAAAGAGCGTGAATTAAAAGAACGCGAACAGAAAGAGCGTGAAATATTAAAAGCACGCGATACATTACGTGAACGCGAACTCTTACGTGAGCGTGAAGCTATGCGTGAACGAGATATTCAACGTGAACGTGAAGCAGCACAAGCAAGCGCTGCTGCCACACCTGTTGAAGCTGCACCAGTAGCTAAAGAAAAACCTAAGAGCACGAACTTTGTAAAATATTCACGTGAACAAGCAAATACAAAAACTGAATCACAGGAAAATATTCCTACTTACTCTAAGCCTAGCGAAACTAAACAACAATAGTTGAAGAGGTTCATGGCACTGCTAAACTTGCAGTGCTATTAGCAGTGATGGAAATGTCTTTTTTTGATTGATGCGCTTAATCTATAAGATATGCTGAAAGATAAGCTGATAGATAAGCTAGATCACATGCCTAAAGTTAAGGGCCATAAGCATCAATCAGCACTTCGATACGACGATTTTTTGCCCTACCCTCACGCGTATCATTCGGTGCTAATGGCTTAATGTCTGCCATACCACGCACCACCATACGTTCACGTGGCACACCACCGCGTTCAATCAGAAAGTCTGCTACTGAGGCAGCACGCGCACCCGACAAATCCCAATTCGATCGATAGCGATCATTGCCTGAAACAGGAATGCTATCCGTGTGACCTTCAATCGTAATCCGACCACCGCCTTTGGCAATCGTATTACCGATTTTTATTAACAAGGGAAAGTAATCCGGCGATAACACTGCACTACCTGAATAAAAACTACCTTGCACTAACATACGCACAACAACACGCTCACCATCGCGTTCAACTTGTGCATCACCATTCGCAATTTCTTTTGATAATGCTGCTTTTAATTGATCTAAACGCTGCACAGCATCATTAATTTTAGCAGCTGAATCGGTACCCTCACGTACTTCAACCGTAGTTTCAACCTGTGACTGTATCTCTGCGATTTTTGCATAGAGATCTAACATCTCTTGAGAGAGCACACCGTTACCACTATGCTTAGGCAAATCAACAATTAAGTTTCCATTGTCTACGCGTACATTGAGTTTTTGCCCTATTAAATCCGCGGATAAGGATTTTTGTAAGGTACCGAGATCTTTGGCAAGCTGTTCAGGCAGAGGCACCGCCACTGCTTCTGGTCCTCCAGCTAACTGTGTTTCTGCCGCTGGTGCTTCTACGATAGGCAATGCTTCTTGATTGCCTAATGATTCGTTCAAAGAACCACTGACATCTTTAAAGCGATTGATATTCATGTCCGAAAAACTCAGCATCAATACATAAAACGCTAACAAGAGCGTGATCATATCGGCGAAGGTAATAATCCAAGGCGGCGAACCACGACGATGAATCACATCGTCTTCCGCAATTTGCATACTTAAATCACCAAACAAGGAAGCAGGCGCATGATCCTGCATGTCGACTTTTTTATGGTTTTGCACCATATCAATCAACGCTCATTCGTTTGGTTAGGCGAAGGAGTTGGTGCCGACTTCATTTCCATTGCAGCTAGGGTCGGCTCAAGCAAATCCTCAGAAGTCAATTTCGTCGTTGCTGGTGCTGGTGCCGCTGTGGCTGGATCAACCAGCTCTACTTCTTCAGCGACTGTAAATCCACCAAGGAGTAAGTCAGGCAAACGACGGGGATCGCCACCTTTATGAAGGTACAACATACCGGCAACAACTAATTCATAGTTGTAACGCACTTTTTTACCGTGCCCTACGATACGCTGCACCATAGGACTAAAAATCACATTCGCTAAAATAGCGCCATACAATGTTGTGAGCAGTGCGACTGCCATACCAGGACCAATCGCACGCGGATCACTCATATTGCCCATCATGAGTACCAACCCTAGCAGCGTACCTATCATACCCATGGAAGGCGCTAAATCTTGAGCAAAGCTATAAAAATCACGCGCTTGATCAAAACGTAATTTTTCTTCCATCACTTCGCGTGTGAGTGCATCTTTCAACACAGAGTATTCAAGACCATCTACCCACATACGGACTGCTTTTTGTATAAAGGTATTGTTGTATTCACGATCTTCTAACACCACCATCCATCTATCGTTGTAACGCGCTACGCGCCCTACTTCGACTAATTCATCAATCAAATCTTCCACTTTGTCGGAATGACCTGCAAGAGATCTTTTTGTGATTGCCATCACACTCCGAAACTCTTCCATCGTTGTTTTAGCCAGCACACAAAAAAATGTGCCACCAAACACGATCAACACAGCAGGTAGATCGATGAACTGCGAAAATTTACCACCGGTTGCAAGTGCAATCAGAGTTAAGGCGCCAATGACACCAATTAAGCTAGCGATGTTCATAGAGTTTGTTAGTGATGGAGTTCATCGCTCAAGCGGAGCGAAGACGATATTTATCAATTTTTTCAATAAGTGTGGTGCGTTGCAAATTCAACATACGCGCAGTTTTAGAGACATTGCCATCCGCACGTTCTAATGCTTGCTCAATGAAACCGCGTTCAATTTCTGCCATACGCTCTTTGAGAGAAATACCTTCTGGTGGCAAGGCTTCCATGCCTTGCGCTAGCATGATGATTTCTTCTACATGATTATCTTCATCTTGCTGCAGTGGTGTGTCTGCTAAGGCGACTGTGGGTGCTTCTTCCTCTGCAGGGAACATCTGCAAAATATCGGCTTCAGGCTCTGCATCGCGGCGTTCTTCTTGTAATACTTTTAAACCCTTAGGCAACATCGGCGCAGGTACTGCATTGAGTGCTAAACGTTGTCCTGAAAAGAGGGCTGAAAAACGATGGACTAAATTTGACAGCTCACGCACATTGCCCGGCCAGTCATACGCTTTTAAGGCTTCCAAAAAATCTGAAGTAAAGGTGACAGGCTTACCTTTACCAGCAAAACGTTCTGCATAAAATTTAGCGAGTAAAGGTACGTCATCGCGTCGATCACGTAATGGTGGTGTTATGAGTGGTAAGACATTCAAACGGTAATACAAGTCTTCTCTAAAACGTCCGGCTGCAATTTCTACTTCCAAATCACGGTGCGTCGCAGCCACTACACGCACATCCACTGTCACTGGTCGTGTAGAACCGACCGGATCGACTACACGCTCTTGCAACACACGCAGAAGTTTGACTTGCATGTCTAACGAGAGATCACCAATCTCATCTAAAAATAAAGTACCACCATGGGCTAATTCAAAGCGTCCTACTCGGTCTGCCAGTGCACCAGTAAAAGCGCCTTTGCGATGACCAAATAATTCACTTTCCATCAAGTCTTTAGGAATCGCTGCACAATTAAGCGGTACAAAATTCGCATCTGCGCGGCGCGATTGATAATGCAAGGCTTGGGCAACGAGTTCTTTACCTGTCCCTGATTCTCCATTAATCAGAACGGTCGCATCGGAATCAGCAATTTTGCTGATCAATTCACGGATCGCACTCATTGGTTGGCTGGTGCCAATAATTGGACTGGTTTGTCGCATAAGCTTTTTTGTTAGGACCTGCCAGAGCGCTAAAAATATCCGTTATAGAAAAAGCAACGGGAAGGGTTCTTTAATGTTTCCAGATTGGAACATAATGGTTTCTGGCTGTCAACGCGATAAGCCTAGTTTTCACCCTGCTTTTCACTCTGAAGAGAGGTATTTTAAGAATGTGATTTTTTGTCATGCAGAGCCCCTTTTAAAGAGAAAAATCTAATTAGAGCTGCTGAGGCTAAAATAAGTCGCTAAAGCAACTATATGTAAGCCTAGATTTTCTACAAGGACCCAGCTATGCACTTGCTTCTTCCTCTGGTATTTACTGCTACACCAAGCATCGGTCTATTCCTGGATTGGCCTTGGCTCTCACTATCGATAGGGTTAGTGCTGATTCCGCTTCTAGAATTACTGATCAAAGGACAGCTAAAACCATCTTCATCTTTTGTATGGGGCAGCTGGTTTCCTCGTGCTGTGATGGTGGGTGTGATTTTACAAATACTCACTCTCGCATGCTTAGCGCAAGAGCTGAGCTGGCTCTCCCTTATTTTGCTTGCCGGATCCACTGGCTACGTAGCAGGTGCAGTGGGCATCGTGTTAGCGCATGAACTCGCACATCGCAAAACCTTCATTGATAAAGCTCTTGCGCGACTCTTGTTACTGTCTGTCGCTTATGGTCACTACGCACTTGAACATAATCGTGGCCATCATCGCGCGGCTGCCACTTACCCTGATCCTGCTACAGCGAGACGTGAAGAAGGCTTATGGAGATTTCTGCCACGTTACTACAGTGGCGTTTTCACTGAATCACTCAAGTTATCGCAATCACTGCCCACTAAACTCAATGAAACATGGGCACTCATGAGTATCACTGTTTTCTTATTCACTTTAGTGACACTGATTGCAGGATGGAAGGGCTTAGTCTTTTGTTTAGTGCAAGCAGGAGTAGCACAACTCCTAGTCGGTGCAGTTGATTATGCAGAGCATTGGGGCTTAGTGCGACAAACTGAAAACGGTAAACCTGAACGCATGGGTCCACAACATATTTGGGACTGCAATAACACTATTGCAGATGCTTTGTTATTTAATTTACCGCGTCACGCAAATCATCATCTACAACCTTCACGCAATTGCGATGAATTAAGCCATACGCCTGCTTCGCCACAAATGCCAACTGGCTATGCAGGTATGGTGCTGTTAACCTTCATCCCTCCTTTGTATAAAAAAATCATGACGCCCCGTCTACCAATCAATTCAATCACCATGAGAGAGCAGCATGGATCCTAAACAACTCAAAGCACTGCAATGGAAGGTGTTTGAAAATGTAGCAGCTGCTTCATTAGTGCCACTCATGCGCATTGGTGATGAACTTAAATTATTCTCTACCTTAACTGCGTGCGGACCAGCAGACAGCGCAACATTTGCACAAGCTGCCGGTATTCATGCGCGTTACGCATTAGAGTGGCTTTCTGCTCTAGCTGCAGCAGGCTATATTTCATATGACGCAGAGAAGAATCAGTTTTATATGACAGAAGAACAAACCGCTGTCTTTGCTGATGAAAATAGTCATGCCTTAATGATAGGTGCTTACGATAGTTTGGCAGCTGGTGTATTAGATGAACCAAAAATTCGTGCAGCTTTTAAAACAGGTGAAGGCGTAGCTTGGGGTGAACATCATAATTGTTATTTCCGTGGCACTGCACGTTTTTTCAAACCTACCTACAAAGGTAATCTCATACAACGATGGTTACCTAAAATCCCGCAACTTGTATCTGTCTTAGAGAGTGGTGGCAGCTTTGCTGACGTGGGATGCGGTCATGGCATTTCTACTATGCTGATTGCTGAGAATTATCCTAAAGCACAAGTCTTTGGTTTTGATTTTCATGGACCTTCAATCGAAGAAGCACAAAATTTAGCTCAACAAGCTGGCTTAGGTAATCGCATCACCTACAGCACCAAGAATGCGAAAGAATATCAAGGCCCCTTTGATAGCATTGCCTTCTTTGATTGTTTACATGACATGGGTGATCCAGTAGGCGCTGCTGCACATGCATATACACAGCTTAAAGACGATGGCATATTAGTGTTAATTGAACCCTTTGCTAGTGAAAATCTGAAAGATAATCTGACTGTAGTGGGACAAATGTTTTATTGTGCATCGACCACAGGCTGTGTACCTGCATCACTCGCACAAGAAGTAGGATTAGCATTAGGTGCGCAAGCAGGTCCAGCACGCTTAACGCATGTCTTACAAGAAGCTGGCTTTAAGAGCGTTGAAATCGTCACAACCACAGCCACCAATATGGTACTGTGCGCAAAAAAATAATTTCATATTAGGCTATACGCATGAGCACTATCGTACAACTCCGCCACATTTTAAAAAATAGCCATACGATAGCTATCGTAGGACTCTCTGCCGATTGGTGGCGCCCTTCTTATTTCGCTGCGAAATATATGCAAGAACATGGTTATCGCATTATTCCGGTTAATCCTAAATACACCGAAGTCTTAGGCGAAAAATGTTATCCCACTCTAGCAGCGATTCCCGAACCGGTTGATATCGTGGATGTGTTTCGTAAAAGTGAAGATTGCGCACCGATTGCAAAACAAGCTGTCGCAATAGGCGCAAAAACTTTGTGGTTACAACTTGGCGTAGAAAATACAGAAGCACAGCAAATTGCTGAAGCAGCAGGACTTGCAGTTGTGATGAATCGCTGTGTGAAAATTGAATATGCACGTTTGTTTGGTGGCTTAGGCTGGTTTGGTGTCAACACTGGTGTCATTTCATCCCGTCGCCCTCTCTGATAAATTAAATTATGTCTAAAGATCATATTTATAATTTCGACACCCTGTGTTTGCATGCAGGACAAATTCCTGATGCAGCTACAGGTTCACGTGCCGTACCAATCTATCAAACCACGTCGTATGTCTTTGACAGTGCTGAGCATGCTGCTAGTTTGTTTAATCTACAAACCTTTGGCAATGTGTATTCACGTTTATCGAATCCTACTGTGGCAGTCTTAGAAGAACGCATAGCTGCATTAGAAAATGGTCGCGCAGCAGTTGCCACCTCAAGTGGTATGGCAGCACAAATGATCGCTATGCTAAACATTTGCGAAGCGGGTGATGAAATCGTCGCAGCAAGAACTCTCTATGGTGGTACGCATACACAGCTGGATGTGAATTTTCGTAAGCTAGGCATTAACACGATTTTTGTTGATCCTGATGAACCAGAAAATTTTGCACGAGCCATCACACCAAAAACAAAATTGCTTTATGCAGAAACCTTAGGTAATCCATCACTCAATGTGCTTGATATAGAAAAAGTAGCAGCGATTGCGACACAAGCTGAATTACCACTCTTTATCGACAACACCTTTGCTAGCCCCTATCTGTGTAATCCATTCATATGGGGCGCTGCTATCTCCATACACTCTGCTACTAAATTCATAGGCGGGCATGGAACAACCATGGGTGGCGTGATTGTAGAGTCAGGCAAGTTCAATTGGGGTAATGGTAAGTTTGCGAGCATGACTGAACCATCAGCTGGTTATCATGGTGTGCGTTTTTTTGAAACCTTTGGTGACTTTGGCTTCACGATGAAATGTCGCATGGAAGGTTTGCGTACCTTTGGCCCTGCACTCTCTCCCTTCAATGCTTTCATGTTATTGCAAGGTGTAGAGACACTGCATTTGCGTATGGAACGTCATTGCAGCAACACACTCACTATTGCAGAGCATTTATCGAAACATCCTAAAGTCGCTTGGGTGAATTACCCTGGACTAAAAAATAATCGCTATCACGAGCTCGCGAAAAAATATCTTCCTAAAGGATCAGGTGCCGTACTCTCATTTGGGATTAAAGGTGGTGCAGCAGCAGGTCAAAAATTTATAGAGAACGTAGAGTTTTTATCGCATCTCGCTAACATAGGTGATGCAAAAACATTAGTCATTCATCCTGCCTCCACCACACATAGACAACTCTCAGCAGAACAACAAATGGCAGCAGGCGTGCCGCCAGATCTGATTCGATTAGCTGTAGGAATTGAATCAGTGGACGATATACTGTGGGATATAGAACAAGCTCTCGCGAAAACGTGACGCTCCATTAAACATTTAAGAACCGTAGCAAAATTTCACATGTAATGTCGTACGAATACGCTGCGCTATTCGTACCTACAACACCCACGCACCACAAGCATCTAAGAATCGTAGGTACGATTAGCGTAGCGTAATCGTACGATCAATTATTCGATTTTTTTCACAATTCACAAACATTTACGCCATCAATCGCTGCACTAACCACACAGTCGATATAGCCAATACAACTATTGATCCCCATGTCATGACACGATGTTTAGCGGTTTCACTGCGTACAAATAACAACATAGGTATAGAGACCAACAAAACGATGGCGAGTTGAGCGAGCTCTACACCAACATTAAATGCGAGTAAGGTTTCAAGAAAATACGAAGAAGATAAACCTAACTCTTTCAGGCCATTTGCAAAGCCCATGCCATGTATTAATCCAAACACAAATGCTAGCTGCCAATGATTGATGCGATATTTTTTCTGTAAATTAATCGCCGCTGAAGCCATGACAGAAAATGCAATCAAGCTTTCAATTAATTTTTCAGGCAGGCTCACCAATCCAAATGTGGCTAAGCCTAATGTGATTGAATGTGCGATCGTAAATGCAGTCACGACTTTTAAAGCAAAGATCTCTGCTTCTTTAGTACCACGTTCTGGCTTCGGATTATCTGATGTGGGTGCAGCGACTTCATGTCTCCACAACAGCAAACCGGGTAAAAGCAAAGTTAGCAAGAACAGCAAGTGATCTATGCCTTCCCAAATATGCTTAGCGCCCTCTTTTGCGAATAAGAATATCGTGGCTGATCGTTTTGTATCACCGAGTGCAAAACGTTGTATGGCATTCGGTTGATCAAAGACAGAAGAGATTTCATCACCATTTAACATTAGACGCATAAATGCACGTCCAAGTTTATCGTTCTGCGTAAAAAATTCATAACGTATGACGACAAATTTAGCTTTTGCATCTACTACAGGTCCTACATACTGTTGACGCACATATAAGCCATCGTTATGCAATGTGACTGATTGCGCCTTGAATGTGAGTGGCGCATTCAGCTCATCAATTTCTAGCTTAAAGGAACGCTGTATAACTTCCGTGATACGCGGTTGCAGTGCTTGTAGTTGATCTGATGATGGCAGTGATGGCGCTGATGGCGCGGCCTCACCAGGTTTCGTTGTCTCTTGTAAAAGATTACCTAAATCACGCACATAAAAATCAAGATCAATCGTTAACTGATCATTTACCTGTCGAATATTGATATAACTATTTCCAGTTTGATGTGCCGAGGCCGTCAGTGACATCAGCACGAGGCAGAGCGATAACCACAGGCACCACCACGACCGCAAGTAGCTCATGGCGCAGACAAGGCTTCGAGGGTGGCCAGCTTCAGACTGGTCGGCCACTGACTACGAAATTTTTTCTGTATCTCTGCCACGCGCGACTGGCATTTCGATTGAGGTAAAGCACCCGACTCAAGCGCCTGCAAGTAATGAATACCTAGAATGAAATGTACTTCTTCGCTGTCGATGGCCGGATCCTTCACCATCATTAAACTTTCACCGAATCCGATCATCTCCAGCAGCGTCTCTTTGCTTTGCTGCAGTGGCTTCAAGGGATGATCGACAAAGCTGTCGTAGAAATGATGTTTGAATAAAAGAAAGCGTGCCAGTGCTGCCTGTTTGCCACGCGGGTCGAGCGCGAGTGCTTCGCGGTACGGTCGCGGATTGGACAAATAAAGCCGTGTCTGCGTCGACAACTGGAGTTTATGAACCGATGCATTGAGCATATTCACCAGCACAGAGGTCTCTAGTCCTTGTGTTTTGCCGTGACTGATGATGTCTTCGTTGAGCAGTCCGCGTATGTCGTCCAAGGTCTTGCCCGTATCCAGCCAGGCATTGGCCCTGACCGAAGGCGCTGCAGCGCTCTGGGCGGTGCGTGCCAGTTCATCGAGACGGGACAGATAGGCCTTACGAGCCTCAGCACTGATGGCGTCATGCGCATGAACGCTGACACACGACGTCAGCACTGCAAGCCCAAAGCAGCCGCAACGCAGGGTCTGTTTCACTCGCACAAGCATTGTGAAAGGCGTGACGCCAATCGAATGCATGGCCAACATCAATGGCATCAGACAGCTTCCGCAGGCGGCATCTCAATTTTTTCACCCAAGGCTGCGGCGCGCGCACCCGGATGAACTTGCATACCGAATTTGCCTTTTAGCGGTACCGTCAGGTGCATAGGACCGGCCTGCTCGAGCAAGGTGACGGCAATCAGAAATCCATGATGCAAAGGCAAATCCTTACGCGCGACCAGCACATGGGTGCCATTGTCGAACATGACCTGCAGCGGCATCTCTTTGTACTCTTCAAATGGCGCAGCGGAAGTCATCATCGCTTCGGCGTGCTTATAAGACAGGACGGCCAGTTTCGATTGATCGGTCTTGAGCAAACTCGCAACTCGGACCACGTCACGCGCGCGACTGACCATGGCGCGCGACAAGGGTAATTTTTGACGCAGAAAATCGACCCATTCATCACCGATGGTGTCACCGGGAAGGTCGCTGTGCGAGGTGAGTATCTGCAAATTTCGTTTACGGAAAAGATCCCATTGCGCATAGGGCGTATGGGCGAGCACATGTGTTACGGGCCAGAGTGCGGCGGTGATGAGCGCTGTCGCGCTGATGATAAATCGTCTTCTTTGCATGGATTACCTCAAAAAAAGAGCGAGGATTATCCTCGCTCTTTGTACTTCATACAGCAGCGATTACTTCTTGCCGAAGATTTCCATCGGGCAGATCGTGGTCACAGCATAGTTTGGCACGTCAACCACATTGCTGATACGCAGATCGCAAGCGACGCTGGTAACAACAAAAGCCTGGTCTTTAGTCAAACCCTTGGTGGCTTGGAGCCAGTCAAGCATCTGAATCAGCGAGTTGCGTGCTGCCAGTGTGACATCGTTGGACAAGTTGGTCAGCGGCTTGATCTTCTCGCTGTCCAAATACGTCCACTGTGGTGGCACTTCGCCAGCGTTTTTCAGAGGATAGCCCACTGTTGCGTGGAAGCTGTCTGGCTCGAGTTTTTTGAGCTGCGAACCGCCTTCAAAATGCGGCTGCTTGACAACCGAAGCCATACCTTTGCGGATTTCGGTCTGAACGGTAACGATAGCGCCCATTTCGATTGCGGTACCAGCAACTTCGCCGTCGCCTTGTGCATAGTGCACGTCGCCGATAAAGAAGCCACAACCATCAACGAAACATGGCAACAGCAAGGTTGTACCTTCAACCATTTGCTTAACGTCCATGTTACCGCCGTTTTCACGCGGTGGAATGGTACGTAAACATTTGTCTTTGTGGCTACCCTTAGGACCACAAACGTCTGCAGGACGTGCGTTGGTTGGCTCAGGTGGCAATGCAACGCCGCCGGCTTTGCCCAGCTGTGTCTCGCGAGCAAGCCACTTGTCGACTTCAGCTTCACCTGGCATAACGCCAACGGAACCCATGAAGCCGTTCATCGGAATGCGTACGCCCGGCACTTGCTCGGACACAGCTTCACGACGATTCAGCTTCCAGTTCGCAACGAACGGCTCGGTGTACATATCTGGCAGGAAGCCAAAACCAGGAATGATGGTGGTGTAGCCATACTGGTCTGGGTTGATGTCGATGAGCTTAACTGCCAGCACGTCGCCACGCTTTGCGCCTTCGATGTAGATCGGGCCCGTCATTGGGTGGATCAGGTTGACGTCGATAGCAGTGACGTCTTTTGGCTTCGAATTGATGTTCAGGTTCGAATCCAACGCGTCACGTGTGTGAACGACTATCAAATCACCTGGTTTTGCACGAGCTACAGGCTTAATCGCTGGGTGATAACGATTGAAACAGTTTGGATCCTGTTCGCAATGTTCACCTTTCTTTTTTACTTCAACAATCGTTTGAGTCTTTACATCAGTGGTGTCAGCCAATGCAATCTGGCTAAAACCTGCTGCCAAAATGGCAACGAGAAGAGCTGGTAATAAACGCATCTGTTTCTCCGGAGATGAGGGATTTACTAGGAACTACTGTGCTATTTATTGCTTTAGTTTTCTGAAACACATTTCTACTACTTCACATTTCAGTGAAGCACTCTTTTTACCAAGCTCAGCCCCATTTGTCTAATGAATTATTGCTCAAATACAATAAACCATAAGTACAGAATG
>JBEDCU010000186.1:0-4133 GCA_041176585.1 Pseudomonadota bacterium | reverse complement strand
TGCTTCAGCAAAAAAATCAGGATTAATACACAATACCTGTAGGTTGTATCCAGCCTAAGTGATGCGCAATTAATAGTAAGGCAAATAACAAGATAGAGAAGCCAACACGCAGGGCTAATGCGTAGACTGTGCGGTTACTTTGACCTTTGTCGCGCATTAAAAAAATTAACGCCGAGCCCAAGCTGGCAATGATAAGAATGAAGGCAATCGCGACAAGAATTTTCATGATGGTGTGTGTTTTATCAGCTTGTAATTCTAGCTAGCAGCGCCGAATTAAATAATGTGGTTAAAGAGTTTAAGATGAACAGCAAACTTGCCAGAGAACCATTGTAATGCGAATGTCATTTACTTTCCGATTCATCCCCTTTTTAGCAGCGATCGTAGTGGCCTTGATCGCGCTATCGCTAGGGAATTGGCAATCGCGTCGTGCAGAGGAAAAGCAGCGACTGGCAAGTGAACAGACCTTGCAAGCTGCACTACCAGCACTCGATATGCAATTGTTAAATCAAGGAAAAGCGCCAGCGTATTTCCGCTCTGTGCAGATGACGGGATCATTCATAGCGCAGTGGCCCATTTATTTAGATAACCGTCCCTATCAAGGTAAAGCAGGTTTTTATTTAATCATGCCCTTTAAGTTAAAAGATAGTGAAAAAACCCTATTAGTAATGCGTGGATGGTTGCCACGTGATGCTCAAAATCGCGTTCAATTGCCGATCATACCCACACCAGAAGGTGAGCTGCAACTAGAAGGTAAGGTGCGTGAATCAGTAGGTCACGTGATGCAATTAGGTAGTGAGCCAGTATTGCAGTCTGGTGTGATTAGACAAAATTTTGAAGTAACAGAGTTAAGCAAAGCAAGTGGACTAAAGTTAGAAAATTTTATTATCGAGCAAACCAGTGACGCTAAGGATGGTTTGATTAGAGATTGGCCACAACCTAGCTTAGGCATAGAAAAACATCGTGGCTATGCCTTTCAATGGTATGGATTGGCAGTGACTGCTTTATTATTTTTTATTGCGACAGGAATCAAACGTGCAAGCTAAACAAACAACTTCCGAAGCTCAACGCGGAACTACGCGTAAAAACAAAATCATTTTGCTATTGGTAATTGCTGCCTGTGCTACACCTTTGATTTTTTCTTATGTAACCTATTACTTAATTAAGCCGGAAACACGGACTAACTATGGCGCATTATTAGATCCACGAGCCTATCCCATTCCGCAACTTGCACTGCAAACAGTTGATGGACAACCAGCCAACCTAGATCAATTCAAAGGTAAATGGATTTTTTTACAAGTTGATAGCGCAAACTGCGATAAAGCATGCAAGGAAAAATTATTCTTCATGCGACAAATACGATTAACCCAAGGTAAAGAAAAGGATCGTATAGAGCGTGTATGGTTAATCACAGATAAAGCACCGCTAGAAACAGTCTTAATGCGTGAATATGATGGAACGCATTTATTCAGAGCGCAGAGTGCAGAATTACGTGCGTGGCTGCCAGCTGAAGCAGATACAAAAATTGAAGATCATCTTTATATGATTGATCCTTTAGGAAATCTTATGATGCGTTTTCCTAAAGCAGGTGATCCGAATAAAATTAAAAAAGATATTCTTAAATTGCTTAAAGCTTCACGCATAGGATAAATCTATGTGGATGTTACTTGCATTAAAAGGTCTCATCATTGCGCTAGTACCAGGCGTGATTATTTATCTATCAAGAGGTGAAGATAAATTTAAACGCTTGGCTTGGGTAACGGTATTTTTAACTTTTGACTTAATTGTTTTTGGTGCTTTTACACGATTAACAGATTCAGGTTTGGGTTGTCCCGATTGGCCAGGTTGTTATGGTGAAGCCAATCCTTTCTTAGCACATGATGATATTAGTGCGGCTCAGTCTGCAATGCCTACAGGTCCTGTGACAGTGTTTAAAGCATGGATAGAAATGATACATCGGTATCTAGCGATGGCAGTTGGCGTGCTTATCATTGCAATCTGTGTTGGCGCAGTTCACCACTGGAGAAAAAAGAAAATCAGTCGCTATCATCCTGCGTTGCCACTAGTGCTCTTGATTTTTGTTTGTATTCAAGGTGCCTTCGGTGCATGGACAGTCAAATTGAAATTACAGCCTCTTATTGTGACGACACATTTGCTATTAGGACTAAGTTTACTCGCGATACTTTGTTGGCATGCACTACGACAAACAGTGTATGAGCCACTAACCACAATCATCACAAATAATTTAAAAATTCTTGCTGCGGTCACGTTTGTTCTATTAGGGATGCAAATTGCTTTAGGCGGTTGGGTGAGTACCAACTATGCCGCTTTAGCATGTGGCGGATTTCCTCTCTGTCAGTCGCAATTCATGCCGGAGATGAATCTAGAGCAGGGATATACACTGTGGCGTCATTTGGGAATGACAGCGAATGGTGAGTATTTACCTTTCTCAGCGCTAGTCGCAATTAACTGGGTGCATCGTTGTTTTGCTGTCGTCGTTGTTTTAGCGATCAGTGCTCTGGTGTATCAGACGTGGAAAATTCCGGCATTTAAAAAACTTGCTCAAGGTTTGTTGGTCGTATTGATATTGCAACTGATCTCCGGCGCAGTCACCGTGCAATTTGATTGGCCTTTGGCAGTCGCAGTCGCGCATAATGCCGGTGCTGCCGCGCTGGTTTTTCTGCTTGCCATGTTAAACTACCAGCTCTCTCTTACTGGGCAATCTGCTCGCACAGAGCAAAGCGAACATAGTTCGCTGACCTGATCGCTAAGCATGAACTCTCTGGCACTTCACACTAATCGCATTGCGCAATACTGGGCGCTCACTAAGCCTAGGGTGACGCAGCTCGCCGTCTTTTGCGCAGTGATAGGCATGTTTCTGGCCGTTCCAGGGTTGCCAGATTGGCGTTTATTGTTATCGGCAACAATTGGTATTTGGTTATTAGCGGGTGCAGCGTTTGCAGTCAATTGTTTAGTTGAACGTGAGATTGATTCACGTATGGCGCGTACTGCACGCCGACCAATGGCGCGTGGCGAAATCACTGTTGTACAGACATTGTTATTCTCGGGCGTAATTGGCGGCGCAGGAATGTGGGTCTTGTATACATTGGTTAATCCACTCACGATGTGGCTTACCTTTGCAACGTTTGTCGGTTATGCAGTGATTTACACCATCATCTTAAAACCTGCAACACCACAAAATATTGTGATTGGTGGACTCTCAGGTGCAATGCCACCTGCATTAGGATGGGCTGCGATTGCGAATGACGTGCCTATGCAAGCGTGGATATTAGTTTTAATCATTTTTGTATGGACGCCGCCGCATTTCTGGTCGCTTGCGCTCTATAGAAGAGATGACTATGCAAAGTCTGGTTTGCCCATGCTGCCAATAACGCATGGCCTTGCATTCACTCAGTTTCAGATTTTGTTGTACACCATCGTATTAGTGGCAACAACCATGTTGCCCTTTGCAGTCAAAATGAGTGGTTTGATTTATCTAGCTAGTGCAAGCATATTAGGTATCATTTATCTTTGGTACGCATGGCGACTGTATAAACATTATTCTGATTTAATTGCTCGACAAGCATTCACTTATTCGATTATTTACTTATCAGTTCTTTTCGTAGCTTTGCTAGTCGATCATTATTTACCATTTTAATTATGCGCATTCTGTTTTTAATCTTAGTTGCGCTAACTGCTTTAGTTGCTTGCGATAATAAGCTCACTCCCTCAGTTCCAAAAATTGCATTCGTTAATACCGACATTACTGGAATTGACTATGCACGAAAAATTTCTCTAATTGATCACAATGGGCAACCCCGTACCATAGAAGATTTTCGTGGCAAGTTGGTACTCGTATTTTTTGGCTATACACAATGTCCTGATGTATGTCCAACCACCTTGTCTGAGATGGCAAATGTCATGCAGTTGTTGGAGAAAGATGCAGATAAGGTTCAAGTTTTATTCGTTACGTTAGATCCTGATAGAGATACACCTGCACTCTTGTCGCGTTATGTGCCTGCTTTTCATCCACGTTTTCTTGGATTAGTTGGAGACAAGGCAGCAACTGATGAAGTAGCGAAAGAATTTAAATTATTTGTACAAAAAATTCCGGCTAAATCAGGATCGGGATACAC
>JBEDCU010000185.1:0-15210 GCA_041176585.1 Pseudomonadota bacterium | reverse complement strand
TACTTGCACCGGGCATATCTGAGCCGTAGTAGCCTATCTTGAGTGAACGTGCTTGAACTGGTAAGAGTGCATTCACGGTACCAGACACACCCGTAAAACGCTTCTTAATATTAGTGACGATAACTTCAGGATTCATAGGCATAGTGAATGCCACACTTACATCAAAATAACATCATATTGTTCTTGATGAAAGCTGCTTTCTACTTGTAGCGAGATAGGTTTACCTATGAAATCACCCAACATTGCGAGATGTTGTGATTCTTCATCTAAAAATAAATCAATCACAAGTTGCGAAGCGAGTATACGAAATTCTTTAGGATTGAATTGTTTCGCTTCGCGTAAGAGTTCACGCAAGATTTCATAAGCAATGGTGCGTGCAGTTTTCACTTGTCCTTTACCAGTGCAAGCAGGGCAAATTTCACATAGCACATGCGCGAGAGATTCTCGTGTACGTTTACGTGTCATCTCTACCAAGCCCAATGCAGAAAAATCAGATACTGTGACTTTAGTACGATCTCGGCTCATGGCTTTCTTTAATTCCGCTAATACAGATTCTCTGTGTTCCAGATTTTCCATATCAATAAAATCAAGAATAATTATGCCGCCGAGATTGCGCAAGCGTAGTTGACGCACGATCGCATGCGTAGCTTCTAGATTAGTTTTAAAAATTGTGTCATCAAAATTGCGGCCGTTGACATAGCTACCTGTATTGACATCAATCGTCGTCATAGCTTCAGTTTGCTCAATGATGAGATAGCCGCCCGACTTTAAATCAACACGCTTACCTAATGCACGTTCAATTTCTGTTTCTACACTATACAAATCAAACAGTGGTCTTTCGCCAGTGTAGTGCGCCATCTTAGGCAAGACCGAAGGTGTGTAGTCAGTTGCAAACTCTGAAAGCTTGGCAAAATTTTCACGTGAATCAATTTGTATAGTCGCAGTTTCATCATTGACAAAATCACGTAATACACGCTGCGCCAAACTGAGATCTTGATACAGTAAAGCAGGTGGTCCAGTTTTTTTGCTTTGCTGACTAATGTTATTCCATGTTTTTCTTAGATAACTTACATCCATATGTAAATCAGCATCACTCGCATCTTCTGCCATAGTGCGGATGATGAAACCACCTTTTTCATCTTCAGGTACTAGCTTTTGTAATTTCTCTTTTAAGCTAATACGTTCTGCTTCATTTTCTATACGTTGTGAAATACCGATATGACTATCTTGCGGTAAGTACACCAGCATACGACCAGCAATAGAAATTTGGGTAGAAAGTCGTGCACCCTTGGTGCCTATAGGATCTTTCACTACTTGCACCATGATGGATTGGCCATCAAATAACAGTTTTTCTATAGGTGGTACAGGAGAAGTAGAAGCATCATGTTGACGCGCTTCCCAGATATCAGCCACATGTAAAAAAGCAGCGCGTTCAAGACCAATATCTATAAAAGCCGATTGCATGCCTGGCAGTACACGCACTACTTTGCCGAGATAGATATTGCCTGCACGACCACGTGATGAAGTACGCTCTATATGCAGTTCTTGTACAGCGCCTTGCAACATGAGAGCAACGCGCGTTTCCTGAGGTGTGATATTGACGAGTAGATCTTCGCTCATAACAATTTAATACCTGCACGTTTTAGTAATTGCGTGGTTTCAAATAAAGGCAATCCCATAATGCCAGAATAACTGCCCGCGATATGTTCAATAAATTGTGCTGCATAGCCTTGTACTGCATAGCTGCCTGCTTTGTCATAGGGTTCATGTAAAGCACAATAAGCGCGTAGGGCCGCGTCATCAATCATAGCGAATCGTACTTCAGAACGCTGCATAATTTCATCTAGCTTATCATCCATAATGACAGCAACTGCAGTCATTACTTGATGTGTGCGGCCAGATAATAGCTTCAGCATACTGATAGCTTCTTCAGTATTAGCTGGCTTGCCTAATATATGACCATCAATAGTCACCGTCGTATCAGCTGCCAACACAGGTCGGGGAAACAATCTGCGAGCTAATACAGCATTCCAACCACTTTGCGCTTTTTCTCTTGCGATGCGCACCACATAATTTTCTGGTGCTTCGCCTTCATGAGCAACTTCAGAAACAGCAGCGTCTCTGCCAGAGCCTTCACGTAACACTAACATCTCAAATTCTAAACCTATTTGCCGTAGCAATTCCCGTCGTCTGGGACTTTTTGAAGCTAGATAAATTTTTTGATCTGTACCGGTCATGGTTATGCTTAGTGAATACTTTAAGAATACAGAAATCAGTAATGATTAAAACAAATACTGACTAAAAATTAAGTACGGTGATAAGGATGATTTTGCGTAATTGACCAAGCACGATACAGCTGCTCGGCTAGTAGCACTCTAACCAGTCCATGCGGAAGTGTCAGGCTGGATATTCTAATGAGCATATCAGCATTTTTTTTTAGATCAGCATCGAGACCATCTGCACCACCGATCACGAATGTAACATCTCCACCTTGTTGCTGCCATTGCGTAAGAAGTTGCGACATTTGCATGGTGGTGAGGTCTTGTCCGCGCTCGTCTAGCGCGATCATGCGTCCCCCTTTGGGTAAGACAGCTTCTATGCGAGTGCGCTCTTGTGCCATCACTGCTTCAGCATTTTTATTGCTGGCACGATCAATTGGCTTAATTTCCTTCAGAACAAGCTTACATTCAGGCGGCATGCGTTTGGCATATTCCTGAAAGCCTGTCTCTATCCAAGCGGGCATTTTATGGCCTACTGCGGCAATGATGAGCTGCATAGGCTAGACGCTTTACTTAGATTTTTTTGCGGCAGATCGTGTAGGGCTGCTGCTCTTAGTTGCAGTTCTAGTTGATTTAGTTACGCTGGTTTTTTTAACTGCAGTTTTACTCACCGTTTTTTTTGCAACCACTTTTTTAGCAGCAGTTTTTTTCACAGCCGGTGATCTAGTTGCAGTTTTGCCTGCGGATTTGTTCGCCGTTTTAGATGCAGTTTTAGATGCTGTCTTAGTTGGGGACTTAGTTGCAGTCCTCGTTGCTGTCTTCGTTGCCGTTTTTCTGGCAGGTGTAGTCGATGTAGTCGTCTTTTTGCTTGCGGTCGATTTAGTCGGTGTGCTACCTAAAATATGGCTAGTGATTTTTGTATCAGTACTAGGCTTACGTTTAGCCGCGCCCAGTTTGATTTCTTTTTCACCCCAAATTTCTTCAAGACGATAGTAAGCACGGATAGCAGGTTGCATGATGTGTACGATCATATCGCCCAAGTCAACCAAGACCCATTCGCCTGTTGTTTCACCTTCTATGCTGAGAATATGACCGCCTTGTGCTTTCACTTTATCGCGAACCGAAGCCGCTAAAGCTTTGGTTTGACGATTAGACGTACCTGATGCGATCACAATACGATCAAAAAGGCTGGTGAGATGCATGGTGTCGAATAGACGTATGTCTTGCGCTTTAACATCTTCAAGCGCGTCTATGACTAGGGATTGCAGTTTTTTGATATCCATCGATTAGTGTTCATAAAGGTGTTGTTGATGAATATAGTCTAGCACTGCAGCTGGAATTAAACCTGCTGCATCCGATCTCTGGAGTAGAGATTGTCGAATGCTGGTTGCTGATACATCCATCAAAAAATTATCAGCAATAATCATTAAGCCATGCGGGGTAGAGCGAATTTGCTCAGCACTAGCATGGCGTCGAGCGATTTCATTTACAAGCACAGAAGAAAGCTGCTCACTTTCAAGAGAAAATCCTGGTCTACTCACTACACATAAATGCGCATAATTGAAAAGCTGTTGCCAGTCGCGCCAAGTAGGTAGGTTATGCAATTGGTCAGCGCCCATAGTGAGCACTAATGAAACCGAATCGCCTAGTTCTGCTCGTATATTGCGCAAGGTAGTGATTGTATAACTAGGGCCATCGAGCTCAATTTCTTGTTCATCAATTTCAACCGGCAAATGAAAGTCTGCAAAAGCGAGCTTTAACATCGCAACACGGTGATTAGCAGGTGTGGCTAATTCTGGTTTTTGCCAAGGTCTACCAGCAGGAATCAATCGCAATTCATCAGGTTGACAGAGTACACTGCAAAAATGCGCGAGAGCGAGATGTCCGTTATGCACCGGATCAAAACTTCCTCCAAATAGCAAGATACAGCGTGCGCTCACTCAGCCAGCCAGTCGCGATGCGGCAGAAAATCAGTATACAGTTTTGCTTCTGGTGATCCAGCTTCAGGATGCCAGTCGTAACGCCATTTCACTATCGGTGGCATAGACATCAAAATTGATTCTGTACGACCACCCGATTGCAAACCAAATAAAGTGCCGCGATCAAATACTAAATTGAATTCTACATAGCGGCCGCGACGGTACGCTTGAAAATCGCGTTCACGTTCACCATAAGGCGTATCTTTACGACGCTCTAACAATGGTAAATAAGCATTGATAAAACTATCCCCAACGCTTTGCGTCATAGCGAAGCTTTTTTCAAATCCTGCTTCATTGAAGTCATCATAAAAAACACCGCCTACGCCACGTGCTTCTTTACGATGCTTGAGATAAAAATAATCATCACACCATTTCTTGAAACGATCATGCAGATCACTGCCATGTACTGCTAGCGCATCATGGCAAGTCTGATGAAAGTGCTTTGCATCTTCTTCAAAGCCATAGTAAGGCGTGAGATCCATGCCGCCACCAAACCACCACACAGGTTCATGCTCTGTACTCGTGGTGGTAAAAAAACGCACATTCATATGCACAGTCGGTGCGTAAGGATTACGTGGATGAAAAACTAGTGACACTCCCATTGCTTCCCACGGCTGTCCTGCAACTTCAGGGCGATTTGCAGCAGCAGAAGGAGGCAAGCTCAACCCCTTAACATGAGAAAAACCTACACCACCACGCTCTAATACATTGCCTTCTTCAATTAAACGAGA
The DNA here is from genome assembly GCA_041176585.1 of Pseudomonadota bacterium. Classification (GTDB taxonomy): domain Bacteria; phylum Pseudomonadota; class Gammaproteobacteria; order Burkholderiales; family Burkholderiaceae_D; genus Pernthalerella. The sequence continues at coordinate 10,281 of JBEDCU010000185.1, read as the reverse complement.
AACACCACCACCACCTTCAGGTCGTTCCCAACTATCGCGGATGAACTGTTTACCATCAATTTTTTCTGCAGCCGACACAATGCGCTCTTGTAAAGAGGTCAGCCATGTTTTAACTTTGTCGATATCGGGCGTGTTGGTAGACATAATAAAAATTTTAAAAATAAAAACTGTTTAAATTTAGACAGGGCGTTTTAAAGCACGCCATCCTATGTCACGTCGAAATTGCATGCCATCAAAATGAATGTTATCGATAGCATCATAAGCATGCTTTTGTGCAGTCTTGACACTATCGCCCAATCCCACCACACACAACACACGACCACCTGATGTGCGTAGTTCGTTATTTTCTAATACAGTGCCAGCATGTATCGTCATGCAATCAACATTGTCAGCTGGTATGCCTGTGATGACATCGCCTTTGCGTGGCGCATCAGGATAACCTACAGCAGCTAACACCACACCAAGAGCGGTGCGTCTATCCCAATCGAGTTCTACTTCATTCAGAGTGCCGTTAACAGCATGCTCCATTACATTAACCAGATCAGTTTTTAAGCGTGCCATGATGGGTTGTGTTTCAGGGTCACCCATGCGGCAATTAAATTCCAATGTTTTAGGATTGCCTTTTGCATCAATCATTAAACCGGCATACAAAAAGCCTGTGAATGGTATGCCATCTTTCGCCATACCTTGCACAGTCGGTTGTATGATTTCACGCATCACACGGCCATGCAAAGCAGGTGTCACAACAGGCGCAGGTGAATACGCACCCATACCGCCTGTGTTAGGGCCTGCATCATGATCGAGCAAGCGCTTATGATCTTGGCTAGTTGCAAGTGGCAAAATATTTTTACCATCTACCATCACAATAAAGCTCGCTTCTTCACCTTCTAAAAATTCTTCTATCACTACTCGTGCACCAGCATCGCCTAAGCGATTGTCTGACAACATCATATCAACGGCAGCATGGGCTTCATCAAGCTGCATAGCTACAACTACACCTTTACCTGCAGCGAGACCATCTGCTTTGATGACGATAGGCGCACCTTGTTCATCAATATATTTATGTGCTGCTGCGACATCAGAGAAGGTTTGATAGCGTGCAGTAGGAATGGCATGTCTATGCATGAAAGCTTTAGCAAAATCTTTGGAGCTTTCGAGTTGTGCTGCTGCTTGCGTAGGGCCAAAAATTTTCATGCCACGTGCGCGAAATAAATCCACAATACCTGCGGCGAGTGGTGTTTCAGGACCGACTACGGTTAAACCAATTTTTTCTTTGAGTGCAAACTCAGCGAGCTCAGCATTATCAGTAATCGGAATATTTTTTAAACGACCATCTAGCGCGGTACCACCATTACCTGGAGCGACATATACAACTTGAATACGATTCGATTGTGCTAGCTTAGAAGCTAAAGCATGTTCACGACCACCGGAGCCAACGACGAGTATTTTCATTAATCTGTAGTAGGTTGAGTTTGTATGGAGATAAAAAGAAAAATGTCAGATGAAAAAAATCTTATTGATCTATCACAGCATTGGAATATACTTCTTGTACATCATCGAGATTTTCTATTGCATCCAATAGCTTTTGCATTTTGATCGCATCATCACCAGAAAATTCAGTTTCAGTCGAAGGTTTCATCGTGACTTCTGCCATTTCAGGCTTAAAGCCTGCTTTTTCTAAGGTTTCTCTAATTCCAGAAAAAGCATAAGGATCGCAAACAACTTCAAATCCACCTTCATCATCTGCAATCACATCCTCTGCGCCAGCTTCTAAAGCTGCTTCCATTAATGCATCTTCATTCGTGCCAGGCGCAAAAAATAAAAGTCCACAATGTTTGAACAGAAAAGCGACCGAGCCTTCACTGCCCATATTGCCGCCAAACTTAGAAAAAGCATGACGCACTTCGGCCACTGTTCTCACACGATTATCTGTCATACAGTCAACAATAATGGCAGCACCATTCAAACCATAACCTTCATAACGAATTTCTTCATAGTTCGCACCATCTAGACCGCCCGTACCACGCTGAATAGCGCGAGTGACATTATCTTTAGGCATGTTGGCATCAGCTGCTTTATCAACAGCGAGTCGCAGTCGCGGATTACTAGTTAAGTCGCCACCACCTAAACGTGCTGCAACCGTAATTTCTTTGATTAGACGAGTCCAAATCTTGCCGCGCTTAGCGTCAGTTGCCGCTTTTTTGTGCTTGATGTTGGCCCATTTACTATGTCCTGCCATGATGATCTTTCTGCTGAAAATTAATCGCTGGTCAGGATGTTGTGATACGCCGCAAGGATTGCGATGTTTTAATCCTGCTGAAGGCGTAATGTGCTGACTCTACAGCGCGTGATAATGCGCTCTCTGACCGGGCTGCGATTTTACCATATTGCCTCTTCGAAAAGCCCTGATTTCGCTCTGTTTTAGCTAGCTTATACACAGAGAAGAAGAGCGCATTACAATCTGCCCATGACCTCTAGCTCTAATCACGATCATCCTCTCGACCAAAGTCAGATATCTCCCAACACAAGTCTTAAGACTGCAAGGCAGATTTTTCTTGCCGGATTAGTATTAGCGATTGCGGGTGCTGTACTTTTTTCTGCAAAAGCCATCGTAGTCAAGCTGCTATACCGACATGATATTGACGCCATGTCAGTACTGGCATTTCGTATGTTGTTCTCATTGCCTTTTTTTGGTGTGATCGCTTTTATAAAAATGCGGCAATCATCTTCACTGCTGCCATCCGATCGATGGCGATTAATTGTGTTGGGATTGCTAGGCTATTATTTATCGAGTTACTTAGATTTCATAGGTTTGTTGTACATCTCAGCAGGCTTAGAAAGATTAATATTGTTTTTAACTCCTTCATTTGTGATGCTACTTTCTGTCTTTTTATTTAAAAGAAAAGTAGATCAACGTGAATGGTTAGCTTTGTTGATTTGCTATAGTGGGACAATTTTGGTTTTTATTCATGATATAAAAACCAGTGGTAATCATGTTTTGTTAGGTGGCGCATTTGTATTTGCAAGCGCTATTTTTTATGCACTCTATTTATTATTTTCTGGTGAATTAGTCAAACGTGTAGGCACCAGTCGTTTAGTGTCTTATTTAAAGTGTGTATCAGGCGTTGCATCAGTAGGGCAGTTTTTATTATTCCGTCCTTGGTCGAATTTGATTCAACCTTTACCTGTTTATGGCTTGTCGCTCGTGAATGCGATTTTTTGTACCGTATTACCTGTTTTTCTCACGATGATGGCGATTGCGCGAATTGGTGCTGGTGTATCTGCTTTAGCAGGTATGGTAGGGCCAGTCTCTGCTTTGTTTCTTGCAGCACTGATTCTTGGTGAGCCTATCACTGCAATACAACTAGCAGGTACTGCATTAGTCATAGTCGGTATGTTGCTTTTATCGCGTAAACATCATCTTTAACTTTCAACAGAGAGTAGGCGCAAAACATGGATTTAGGTCTGAAAGGAAAATCAGCACTGGTTTGTGGAGTAAGTAAAGGTTTGGATTGCGGCTGTGCAGAAGCTTTGGTCAAATAAGGTGTGCAGGTAACTATGGTGGTGCCTATCTTGGCTCATTTTAATATTCAATTAATTCTTTTATTGGCTATTCAATCAACTTGCTTGGCTATTTCATAACATCACCCAGCTCGTGACTCTTTGTTTAGAATGGCGTTATCATTCATTTTTTTTGATACACAGGACAAGTAACATGGCAAAAGCAATTCAGTGTTTCACCAACGGCGGTCCAGAGGTTATGCAATATGTCGACGTAGAAGTCGGCGAACCAGGTGCCGGTCAGGCCAGAGTGCGTCAGCATGCAATTGGTCTCAATTACATCGATGTGTATTTCCGTACTGGCTTGTATCCACAGCCGCTACCAGCAGGACTGGGTATGGAAGGAGCCGGTGTGGTGGAAGCTGTGGGTGCCGGTGTAACGCATGTTAAAGCCGGTGATCGTGTTGCTTATGCTGCGCGTCCACCAGGTGCTTATGCAGATTTACGAGTGATGCCTGCAGAAGGTTTGGTCAAGCTACCTGATTCCATTAGTTTTGAAACAGCGGCAGCCATGATGTTGCAAGGCTTAACTGTGCAATATTTATTCTGTCGAACCTTCCCATTAAAAGGTGGAGAAACGATTTTGTTTCATGCTGCAGCTGGTGGTGTGGGCTTAATCGCTTGTCAATGGGCACGTGCACTCGGTGTGAACATGATAGGTACCGTGGGTTCGGAAGAAAAAGCGAAACTAGCGAAATCACATGGTTGTGCCCATGTGATTAACTACAACAAAGAAAATTTTGTTGAGCGCGTTAAAGAAATCACAGAAGGTAAAGGCGTACCAGTGGTGTATGACTCTATTGGTAACGATACCTTCATCGGTTCACTCGATTGTCTTTCACCCTTAGGTACTTTAGTGAGCTTTGGTTCTGCTTCAGGTCCTGTGCCACCGTTTTCGTTGAATGAACTTGCTTCACGTGGTTCTTTATTTGTCACGCGTCCTAGCTTGTTTCATTACGCTGCTAAGCGTGCTGATCTGGATGCAATGGCTGCTGAATTATTTGAAATGGTGGGCAGTGGTAAAGTCAAAATCGAAATCAATCAGCGTTATGCATTGAAAGATGCGCAGCAAGCACACATTGATTTGGAATCACGTAAGACAACCGGTTCTACGATTTTGCTTCCATAACATTACTAAAGAAAGAGAACGTGAGCGATCAGCAAAAAGGTCACCCTAGTGATCATCTAGAGTCTGCCGATAATCCTATGCAGCATCCTGAGGAACAACCATCGGGAGGTAGTGATGGACCGCATTTCGGCAAGCTATTAATCGTGCTCATACTTGCCGTAGTCATCATAGGCATAGTAACGATAGTCTCTGAAGCTTATTTATCTTGATTTATTTTTTGACTGGCAGAGTGATAACGCGTGGCGTTCCACTCTTGCCAGGAAAATCTTGTAAAGCACTTTCAACTAAATAAGGCATGAGTTTTGCCAGATTGCTTTCAGCTCCATCACTGCGCACAGTCACCTCATAAACAGCCAGTCCACTTTTAGCATTCACCATACTGATTTTTAGCTCGCGCTGAAATACCGTATAGCGTCTTTCAACATCGCGCGGCACTGGCATGCTAGGGAAATTTCGTCCGTAAAGAGGATGACCATAGCCCGACCAACCACTCCAATAGGGATAGCCGTAGCCAGTGCCGTACCAAGGTGTGCCATACCAAGAGTCAACCAATACGGTTTCGATGACGCGTACATCACGTGGTGTAATCTTTGCAGCAAATTTGATGTTGAGATCAGCGTCATTTCCAGTCGCTTCTTGTAAACCGACTCGCGTTAGCGCTGTTTTCAGCAGATTTTCATAGCTGCGATATTCCAGATCATTTGCCTGTAAAGGCGTAGCCTCAAAACGATAGGTTTGTTGAGTAGATCCACTCCATTCATGAAAAGTCGTGACTTCACTAGTAATGGTGCTAGCACAACCGGCCAACAAAGTTGACAGCGCAAGAATGAAAAAATAGGTCGCTCGCATAACGCCTCTCTTAAATAAATACTTTGTTCTACTTATCTTACCCTGAATAGGCAACTTGGTAGAATGCGGGTTGCAGGCAAAGATTTTGTATTATTACGATGAACTCAAATCTTAGGTTTTAGATCACCAAGCTTAATGATTTACCCTTCTTACAATTCAACCATTTTTATTCATGCGCACAGATATTGCTCCAGCTATTCACCGTCTTGATTATGTCGCCCCGTCTTTTTGGGTGGAAAAAGTTGATTTAGGTTTTGATCTCGATCCTAAGGCAACGCGTGTTGCAGCGCGCAGCGTCTTGCGTCGCAATAAAGATAGCGCCGTACGTGAGTTAGTGTTAGTTGGCGAAGAAATTGAATTAGTTGCAATCCGTATGAACGGTAAAACGCTGAGTAAGCGTCACTATCGCCACCAAGGCCATCAATTAATTATTGCTGATGCGCCGGATGAAGTCGTGTTAGAGATTGAAACATTATTAAACCCCAAAGCCAATACTTCGCTCATGGGTTTATATGTCTCTAACGGTAGTTTTTTTACCCAATGTGAAGCAGAGGGTTTTAGAAAAATCACCTTCTTCCCCGATCGTCCTGATGTGATGGCGAAATATCGCGTCATGTTGCGTGCTAATAAAAAACAATATCCCGTATTGCTATCCAATGGCAATTTGATTGAAGAAGGTGATCTAGGTGATGGTCGTCATTACGCGTTGTGGGATGACCCCTTTAAAAAACCTTCTTATTTATTTGCTCTCGTTGCAGGCAAACTCGTTTGTGAAGAAAAAACATTACGACTGAAATCCGGTCGCGAAGTGTTATTACAAGTGTGGGTAGAGCCTGGCAATTTAGATAAAACATCACATGCCATGAATTCTCTTGTTAAGAGTATTTATTGGGATGAAGATAGATTCGGTTTGGAATTAGATCTTGATCGCTTCATGATAGTTGCGGTCGGTGATTTCAATATGGGCGCAATGGAAAACAAAGGCCTGAATATATTTAACACTAAATATGTATTAGCAAATCCTAATATCGCAACCGATACTGATTATGCCAATATTGAATCTGTAGTGGGGCATGAATATTTTCATAACTGGACGGGTAACCGAGTTACTTGTAGAGATTGGTTTCAGCTTTCATTAAAAGAAGGCTTAACCGTTTTTCGTGATCAAGAATTTTCAGCTGACATGATAGGCACAACCAGTGGTCGTGCAGTTAAGCGTATCGAAGATGTACGCTTATTACGATTGGCACAATTTGCTGAAGATTCGGGACCTATGGCCCATCCTGTACGACCTGATTCATATGTAGAGATTAATAATTTTTATACTGTCACCATTTATGAAAAAGGTGCAGAAGTTGTACGCATGTTGCAGACGCTGTTAGGTAAAGCAGGTTTTAAACGTGGCTTAGATCTTTATTTTGCAAGGCATGATGGGCAAGCAGTTACCTGTGATGATTTTCGTGCAGCGATGGCAGATGCAAATATTCGCGATCTGACGCAATTTGAAAATTGGTATAGCCAAGCAGGTACTCCACGAGTTAAAGCAACTGTGCATTACGATGCGGCTGCCGCAACTTACACGCTGAGGCTAGAACAATTTTGTGCGCCTACGCCAGATCAAGCAAATAAAAAACCTTTTTTAATTCCCTTTGCGGTTGGTTTGTTGGATGAGCATGGTGTGGACATGCCGCTTAAATTAGATGGCGAATATAATTTTTCTGCACCTACTGACACCCTTGTTTTGGAATTAAAAGAAGCGAGTCAAGAATTCGTATTTACTGGTATTACAAAAAAACCAGTACCTTCATTGCTCAGAAATTTTTCAGCGCCAATCAATTTGGAATTTGATTATCGTGATGAAGAACTCGCTTTTTTATTAGCGCATGATAGTGACGCATTTAATCGTTGGGAAGCAGGACAACGTTTAGCAACACGCCGTTTACTCTTGCTGATTAATCAACTAGCTGTTGGACCTGATCTGAGTTATGAATCGACAGATCAAGATCAATTATATTTCGACGCTTTACGCAAATTAATAAACGATACAACGCTAGAGCCTGCATTTAAAGAATTAGCGCTGACCTTGCCATCAGAAGGAATGTTGGCAGAATATGTGTCTGTGATTGATCCACATTGCATTCATTATGCTCGCCGAGCAATGAAGAAAAAAATTGCCCATGCTTTGCGTGATGAATTTATACAGGCCTATCGTAACAATCAAGTTGAAGGAGTTTATAGGCCTGATCCTGTTTCTTCTGGTTGTCGTGCATTACGTAATTGTGCGCTGTCGTATTTGGCTGAGTTAGATAATCATGACATCTCTAAACTCTTGCATCATCACTTGCAACAGGCAGGGAATATGACAGACAGAATGGCAGCATTGAGCACGATGGTGCATCATGGGTCATCGCATGCATCACAAGCTTTAAAGCAGTTTTATGTTGAATTTAAAGATGAGCCATTGGTGATTGATAAATGGTTTAGCTTACAAGCAGCATCGCCCACAACGGATATCAAAGCATTGCGTGCATTAATGAACCATCCGGCATTCACTTTAAAAAATCCAAATCGCGCACGCAGTTTGATTTTTGCATTCTGCAATAGCAATCCTCTTTCTTTCCATGCTATGGATGGAAGTGGTTATGCTTATTGGGCTGAGCAAGTGATTGCATTAAATGCGATCAATCCGCAAGTTGCGGCACGTTTGGCTAGAACTATGGATAGATGGCGTAAATATACGCCACAGTTACAAGCGGCGATGCAAGCAGCATTAGAGCAAGTCTCGCACAGTAAAAATCTTTCTAAAGACGTGGCTGAAGTGATTAATAAATCACTCTCTCACTAATTAAAATCTCATTTAACAATACATAGCTTGGAATAACAATGAAACGTATCAGCCTAACTCAGCATTTAATTGAAGCACAACGCTTACATAATTCTATTCCTGCTGAGTTACGTTTACTGATTGAGGTTGTTGCACGTGCTTGCAAAACCATTAGTCACTCAGTCGGTAAAGGAGCGTTAGGTGATGTGTTGGGTTCTGCGAGCAGTGAGAATGTGCAAGGCGAGATACAAAAGAAATTAGACATCATCTCGAATGAAATCTTATTGCAAGCCAATGAGTGGGGTGGTCATTTGGCAGCGATGGCCTCGGAAGAAATGGAAGGCATACATCCGATTCCGAATCGCTATCCCATGGGTGAATACATGTTGTTGTTTGATCCACTCGATGGCTCATCTAACATTGAAGTCAATGTTTCCATTGGCACGATTTTTTCTGTATTAAAAGCGCCAGAAGGTATGGTCACACCGACTGAACAAGATTTTATGCAACCAGGTACTATGCAAGTAGCAGCAGGCTATGCAGTGTATGGTCCACAAACCATGCTTGTACTCTCAACCGGAAATGGTGTGCACTGTTTCACATTAGATCGTGAAATGGGTTCATGGGTTATGACCCAAAGAGATGTAAAAATTCCTGAAGAGACCAGTGAGTTTGCGATCAATGCTTCTAATGCACGTCATTGGTATCCACCTATGCAACGCTACTTTGAAGAACTACAAGCTGGCAAGTCAGGGCCACGTGGCAGAGATTTCAATATGCGTTGGGTAGCGTCCATGGTGGCTGATGTACATCGCATACTGACCCGAGGTGGCATTTTTATTTACCCTGCCGATGTACGTGATCCTAGTAAGCCTGGCAAACTACGATTGATGTATGAAGCCAATCCTATGGCGATGATAGTAGAGCAAGCTGGTGGTGCAGCCACAGATGGTAAAGGACGCATATTAGATATACAGCCACATGCCTTACATCAGCGTGTGCCTGTGTTCTTAGGTTCAAAAAACGAAGTTGAGCTTGTGACGCGCTATCACACCGAACAGCATTAATTTCTGATTGTTGTCATTGCCTCATCTCTTGAATTTTTTTGCACATAGTCATTAACGCTATAATCGTTTTGACTCATGAATTGTCCGTGAGTGCCGATCACAATGATGGAAGATTGAATTAACCAAAAAAGGAAGTCAGTAGGATTTTTGGTTGTTATCAATTTGAGATCGTAAGGTGTAATCAAAAATATTAGCCGGCTATTAAAAAAACGGAGAGAGACATGGCAGAAGAAGAATCACAAGTATTTCGTGGCGATGGTCACTTAGAAGATGGTGAAGCTGCGCGCCCTCATGCAAAAAAGCCAATACCTAAACCTGCTCCCACGCCGGCACCTGCTGCCCCAGTTGTGGAGCAAGCCCCTGTTGAAGAAGCAGTTGTTCCTGAAGAGGCCGCCGCTCCTAATCCTGCAGACCAAGATCTAGACTTTACGGTGGATAAATCAACTCTTTGGCAAATGTCTGACGAAATGAAGGTGCGTGTTTCTCAAATGGCCTCCATGTCTGCTAGTACTAATCAGCAGCTTGATATGCAAGAAAAAAATCTGCGTAAGTTACAGAAGAAAAACAAATAATAAGTTTTATTCCCGTTGAATGTAGCAATGTTGGTCTTGTACGCGTGTTTTAGCTCAAAACAACTCAAGTGCAGCAACACTTCACATCAAAACCTAGACTCAGGGATAATACGGTGCGGTTTAAGCCAAACCCATAGTTGACATAAGCAGCCGTCTTGTTTTGTAGAGCGATCGAGCTAGCTTGAATCGGAAATCACGATTCTTGCCTTTGCTAATCCGAATTCGCGAAACCCCCCGGATCCAGAAATAATATAGATTTAAATAGTTTTTAAAATGACA
>JBEDCU010000184.1:0-6680 GCA_041176585.1 Pseudomonadota bacterium | reverse complement strand
ATTGCAAGCTAGTCTGGATCATATAGAGACATTGCGTGTTGATTACATAAGCCGTTATCACGCCACACAAAAAGAAATGCACATGATTGCTGACAATTTGGCATATCGACAATTTCTTGAACATTTAGGTTCACTCACAGAAAGAGTGACAGCACAAATGGAAACTGCGCAAGCAGAACTTGAACGCGTCAAAGTGCTGTGGTCAGAAGCATATAAACAGCAACTAAAAATGGAAGCCATGGTAGAGCGCGATGCCACCAACAAGAAAAACGCTGCCATTAAACTCGAACAAAAGCAAACCGATCAAGCAGGCATCACACAATTTAACTTGCGCTAATCTTACCTACGGAATCATACATTTATTGAGAATGGTAGGGCGCAATGCATTGCGCCGCATGGTACAAGGATTTAAAACGATGCAATTCATTTCATCCTGCAGACCTACTTGAAACAAATCTACTGTACTTTTTAATTTAGGCAGCCAAGAGATTGACTTGGGCAATGTAAACCAATGCACCTGCTAGATAACCAATCGCAGCAAGCCAACTGATTTTTCTGAGATACCACATAAAATCAATACGCTCTAAGCCCATTGCTGCAACCCCTGCAGCTGAACCTATGATGAGAATTGATCCACCAGTTCCTGCGCAATAAGCAAGGAATTGCCATAGAAAGCTATTAGTTGGATATTGTTCTAAGCTGTACATACCAATTGAGGCGGCAACTAGCGGTACGTTATCAACAATTGCGCTGACTAATCCGATTAATAAAACGATTACATCTTCTCTCCCTATAACTTGATTTAGCCAGGCTGCTAGTGCGGGCAAGATGTGTGAGTGTTCTAGGGTAGCGACTGCAAGTAAGATGCCGATGAAAAAAACTATCGACGCCATATCAATACGGTTGAGTGCGCTAGTTAAATTCAGATGTTCTTTTTCTTCATCTGGTTTTTTTCTATGTAATAAATCGCCAACTAACCACAGTAAACCTAAGCCTAGTAGCACGCCCATGAAAGGTGGGAGGTGCGTAATGGTTTTGAAAGCCGGTACAGCTATGAGCACACCTATTCCGAGAAAAAACATGATATTTCGCTCGGTAAAAGAGATTTGCGTATCATTGTTGATGAGCTCAGGCATCTCGCTGATCACTTGACCTTTCAAAGAGTAAGTGATGATGATAAGGGGCGCTAACAGACAGATTAACGAGGGTAAGAAGAGTGCAGTCATAATCGATCCTGCAGTAATTTGATTGCCTATCCAAAGCATGGTGGTAGTGACATCACCTATAGGAGACCATGCGCCACCTGCATTTGCTGCGATGATAATCATCCCTGCAAAAAGTAAACGTTGTTCGCGTGAATCTATGATCTTCTTTATCAAAGACACCATCACAATCGCAGTGGTGAGATTATCCAATACGCTGCTGAGAAAAAATGCAACCAGTGACACTAACCACATGAGTGTGGAAAGATTTTTTGTTTTAATTCTACTAGTGACTACATCGAAGCCATCGTGAGCATCTATGACTTCAACAATAGTCATTGCTCCCATCAGAAAGAATACAATCTGGGCAGTGCCAATTAGTGTCTCAGATAAACTGTCTGCTACATGGGTTGAGTCAGGCGTTAAGATGGCATATACACTCCAGAGCAGTCCCGCGCCTAGTAAAGCACTGGCAGATTTATTGACTTTTATGGGATGTTCAAATGCTATTGCTAGATAGGCAACGCAAAAAATAACGATTAATAGGCTGTTCATTGGTGCTTACTAGAAGTATGAAGAATGAAAATGATTATCCCATAATGAAGTTTTAGAAAGGTGTACTGAGTGATACTGTTTTTAAAATGGTATGTTGTAAATTCTATTATCGAACAAATTGTTCATGAGGTATGGCTTAAGGCACAATCATAAGATGTTTTAACTTGCTTTCATAAAAATTTCATAGACTATTCATGGATCGTTTACAAACCATAGAAGCTTTTGTTGCTGTTGCTGATGCAGGTAGTTTTGCAGCTGCAGCGCAGCAGTTACGCGTTGCGAAATCTGTGGTCACTGCACGTGTGCAGCAATTAGAAGAATATGTTGGTGCGCCGCTCTTGCATAGAACTACACGTTCAGTAAAACTCACCGAACTAGGACAAGCTTATGTAAAAGATTGTGCTGAGTTGTTGAGTCGCTCTAGTGGTTTGTTGGATGAAATGCGTAAGACGCAAAACTCACCCGAGGGTAAGTTACGTATTCATGCATTGCCGGGTTTTGTGTTGGGTCATTTAGCAGTGGAGTTACAAGAGTTTCAGCAACTGCATCCTGATATCAATTTAGATTTATTTGTATCTGACACAGTGATCGATCCTGTTAAAGAGGGGTTTGATTGCACCTTACAGATTTTTTCTCCGGCTTCTGAAGAACTGGTTGCAAAAAAGATGTTTCCAGTGCGTCGTGTGTTTTGTGCTTCCCCATCTTATCTCGCAGCGAACGCTGAATTAAATAATCCCCGTGATTTACGTGAACATCGTTTAGGTCTTTACTCTGGTTATCACACACGCGATCGTTGGGATTTTTTTCGCGAACAGGAAGTCATCTCCATACATTTGAAGCCACCGCTGTTAACGAACAGTGTGCATCTGCTCGCTGAATACGGTTGCGCAGGTGCTGGCTTAGTTTGTTTGCCTACTTTAGTCGCTTCACGTTATTTAGTGTCAGGCGAGTTAGTACCAGTGTTAACAGATTGGCAGTTATCTTCATTTTGGCTGTCAGCGATTTATCCGCATACTTCACGAGGCGGTTTAAAGCTGCAGCTTTTCATTACTCACTTAATGGATAAATTTGCTGGAACGCCGCCTTGGGATCAAGTCTTAATTGAACGTGGTTGGTTAAGTAATGAGCCAGTCCAACTACTGTAAAGCTGCATAAATACGCATAAATTATTTTTTTAGTAATAAAAAATACCCTCATTGTTCGTTATTCACGAACAGATAAATCGTTGTTTACCCTCTAGTCAACATACCAGTTGATGCCTACACTCCATTTCAGTCTGTACTTGAATACAGTCATATCAAAACGATAATAACGATGGGAGACAAGCATGACAGTCCAATACGAAACTAAATTCGGTTCGTTGAAATCCTATGAAAAAGGTGGTGTGCAAGCGATTGATGATGACGTTCGCCATTACGCTTTTTCAAATTGCTTTGAAATAGCAAACAATTCCAAGCCCTATGAAAAAGTTGTATTTGGTCAAAACCAAATCTATGTGCTGGAGACCTTACGTGCCGAAGGCGCTTCACCTTGGTATACCTGTGCCCATGATGAATTTGCTTTAGTCATGGATGGCGAAGTAGAAGTGCATCTCATCAAACTTGATGATGCACAAATTATTAAAGATGAAGAAAAAGATGGCGCAGTGTTAGTAGCAGGTGAGCCTCAAGGAAAGAAGATGGGTTGGATGAAATTAAAGCGTGGTCATCAAGGCATGCTACCCAAGAACACAGCGTATCAATTCCGCAGTAAAGATCCTGGCGTTCTTGTAATGCAAACCTGTAAAGGTGATTTGTCGGTAGAGAAGTGGGCTGATATTTGCCAAACCGCTTAATTTAAAACAATTCAACAGGAGACTTACATGAACGCACCAGCAGATTTGGCAAAAGTCATTGCCACCGCACCGGATAAAACCATGGGCTATAAAGCGTTTACGCTAGGCTCATTCACGTTTCGCCGTGATGAATATTTTGCGCACATTAGTTGGCACACACGTGATGGCCGTCCGCTGTCACACACTATGGATATCGGAAATTTCTTACGCGCTTTAATGCGTGATTGTGCTTGGGGATTTTTTTATGGTGGTGTGAATTTTGATGCTGTGTTTGGCACATTGAATCACTATAAATCAGTTGATATGTATGCAGGTGCATTCAACGGCACAATGAAAACAGCGGGCGTGGATTTATTAGAAAATTTCCCTACTGAGCAAATCAAAGCCACGTTCGAATCCATGTTGGATGATTGGACCAATGCAAGCTTTGATCCTTTCTCTGCACCGCAAGAAACGGGCACGCCATATGGTCGCAAGAATGGTGATAATCGTCCTGCGATAACTCGTGCTCGTGAATTAGCAACGCGTTGTGTTGGTTTGAAAGGTGATTTGAATTTACGTACAGATGAACGTGGTGCGCCAATAAATCGTGCATTTGCCGATGTACCGCAGGATCAGCCAGAGTTACATCCTGAGCCAGGTTTTGAAAACGAAGTGCATGCTTTTAATTTATTTGCTTTCCTCTCACGCTCGCAAGTCACGTGGAATCCATCCTTCACTTCGGTTGTGAAACACAGCTATATGTGTCCTACAACAGAAGAGCATATTCTTCCTATCTTGCATGCCAACGATAGAGTGGAATGGTTCTTCCAAATGTGTGATGAAATTCATTGGGACTGCGCAGATAAAAATACCGGCAGACCACTGGCACGCGTGATTATGAAAGCCGGTGATATGGCTGCTATGCCAGCTTACTGTCGTCATCAGGGTTATAGCCCTAAGCGCTCTATGCTACTGGTATGGGAAAACGGTTCACCGAGTCTCGTCTATGAGATTCAAAAAGGTGAATCACCAGAAGTACCGGTGCAGTTCTGATGACCTCGCGACAGAGATTGCAAAATTATTTGCAATCTCTGTTTGTTGTGCGAGATGTCATTCAAGATGCAGTGCTAATTTCAACTAGATAGGAGCGAACAACATTCGCTCCGGAGAACCAGCATGACTCAAACTATCGCTAAGTCGCAGATACCTGCGTCTTTGCAGGGCGCAATTCATACTCAGCTTTTTATTGATGGTAAATTCGTCGACGCAGAGTCTGGCGAAACCATGGCGACACTTAATCCACATGATAATAGTGAGATCGCACAGATCGCTATGGCAGGTCATGCTGATGTCGATAAAGCGATTCATGCTGCACAACGTGCTTATCCTAAATGGTCACGTTTATCAGCTATGGATAGAGGTCGCATATTGTTGAAGCTGGCTGATCTGATTGAAGCGAATGCAGAGCAATTAGCCATGTTGGAATCACTAGACACAGGTCATCCAATTCGTGATTCACGCATACTAGATGTACCACGCACTGCAGTCACATATCGTTACTTCGGTGGTATGGCAGATAAGTTTCAAGGTGATGTGGTTCCAGTTGAAGCAGGTTTTTTAAATTATGTGAGTCGTGAACCTTTGGGTGTGGTCGGTCAAGTCGTACCTTGGAATTTCCCTCTGATGTTCACTAGTTGGAAAATGGCACCTGCACTCGCAGCAGGCAATTGTGTCGTACTAAAACCAGCTGAAATCACACCGTTGTCAAGTTTACGTATTGCAGAGTTAATGTCAGAAGCGGGCATGCCTGATGGTGTGGTAAATATTTTGCCGGGGCTTGGCCAAGTCGCAGGTCAATATATCGCTGAGCATCCTGAAATCGCAAAAATTGCGTTCACTGGATCGACTGCGACTGGCCGACGTATTGTGCAAGCTTCAGCAGGCAATCTAAAAAAAGTACAACTAGAGTTAGGCGGTAAGGGTGCCAACATTGTGTTTGAAGATGCTTTCTTACCAGCTGCTATCAATGGCGCTGCTTGGGCGATTTTCCATAATCAAGGACAAGCTTGTATTGCAGGTGCGCGCTTAGTGCTGCATGAATCGATTGCAGAAGAATTCTTAGAAAAATTTACAGCGCTTGCAAAATCCATACGCTTAGGTAATCCACTTGATCCTAATACAGAGATGGGCCCTCTCACAAGTCAAATGCATCGTGATCGTGTGTTGTCGTATGTAGATATCGCACGTCAAGAAGGTGGAGAAGTGCTCTCAGGTGGTAAAGCACCAGGTGGTGATTTATCAGCAGGCAGTTATGTTGAGCCTACGATAGTGCGTGCTAAGTCTACCCATGATCGTATCGCGCAAGAGGAAGTGTTTGGTCCCTTTGTGACTGTGCTGACCTTTAAAACAGATGAAGAAGCATTAGCAATTGCCAATAGTACTGAATATGGTTTAGGTGCAGGATTATGGACACGTAATTTACAACGTGCACATTTGATGGCGCGTGAAATTAAGAGCGGCATGGTGTGGATTAATTGCTATAAGCGTGTCAATCCTGGTTCACCATTTGGTGGAGTAGGTCAATCTGGTTATGGCCGTGAAATGGGATTTGATGTTATGCGTGAATACACCCAAGCGAAAAGTGTATGGGTGAATATTGATGCGCAAATCGTGCCGCACTATCCACGCCCTGCTAAATAAGATTTATCAATAAAACTTATGCATGATTTTGTTTATCAAGCTCAGGCAGCCCGCGTTATTTTTGGTGTGGGTAGTTTGCAGCATCTGGAACGTGAGATACAACACTTAGGTGCTGAACGTGCCTTAGTGTTGTGTACGCCAGAACAACAAAACATTGCAGAACAAATTGCTGAGATTCTAGGTAAACGTGCAGCAGGTGTGTATCCCAAAGCAGTCATGCATGTACCGGCTGAAACTGCAGCAGCTGCAGTCAGTGAAGCACAACGTGTTGGTGCAGATTGTGCAATTGCAGTCGGTGGGGGATCAACCACAGGATTAGGTAAGGCGATTGCTTTGCAATCAGGCTTGCCTATACTCGCGATTCCAACTACCTATGCAGGTAGTGAGATGACACCGATTTATGGCAT
>JBEDCU010000183.1:0-4784 GCA_041176585.1 Pseudomonadota bacterium | reverse complement strand
GTATATGAATAGAACAGCCCCCTATATATATGTAGGATGCATTTTCTTATTATTTACTTCGCTTGCGTGGAGTGGACAAAAGAAGCCTCATACAACTAAGCGATCACGCGCGCCAGTAATTACCGATGTTCATCATCGCGCTCCTCCAGCAATACAAACAGCAGCATCAGCAGGGCTACATTTTTCTCGTGGATGTTTGCCAGCTCCTGCATTGCCTTTACTTTTGGAGCGGTTACATTTATCAACCGATGATTTAGCTGCTTCGCTGTCTGACAAACAGTTCTCAAGCAAGCAGACTTGTTTGCATTATGTTGCTGCCGAAGTTGCAAACTCTGGTTCCATGTTGATACTTGCGCTACCTGTGAGTGAGGAGTTGTTTGATCTCGCTATCCTCCATACAAATGGCTTGACTATGCAGTTTGGCGCTATGCATGCCAGTTTGTCGGCTTCAAATCGCGCTGAATGGACAGAAATACGCGTGTCCGCGCAGGATTGGGAACAAGCATTGGTGAGCGAAGCAAGTCCGGTTCCTTCTCATTTAATCTGGGAAGCTGCTATTTTGATGCGCGAAATGAGTAAGTCTCTAGGCAATGCAAGCAATGCAGTTTTTAGGCTAGTGACAGAACCTGATGGAGAAACCGGTTCAGAAAAAATCAGTGCGTTTGAGTTGCTCGACTATACAGATAGTCAAAAACAAAAAATCTTACAAGCAGTGACTTGGTTAAATCGTGATGAAAAAGCGGGTGCTTATTTTGATGAAAATGGCACCGACTTTGAAAAACTGTTTTGGCAAAGTCCGGTGCGCTTTCGACGCTTATCACGCGGCATAGGTAAGAGCGTCACAACGCAAAAACAGCGTGTGCCTATTAAGTCTAAAAAGCCGATTAAATTAGCCAAGAAAAAAAAGAAAACGAGTTTTCGTACAGTCACAATTCGTCATCATAGACAGCATATCGGTGTGGACTTCGCTGCAGCCATGGGCACGCCAGTCAGTGCCGTAGCGGAAGCGCGGGTTGCTTTCATGGGATGGCGCGGTGCGTATGGCAATTTGGTGGTGTTAGATCACGGTGGGAATTACTACACTTATTATGCGCATCTCAGTCAATTTGCTGAGAATCTCGCAGTGGGTCAAAAGCTATTGCGCGGTGAAGAATTAGGTTTGGTGGGATCGACAGGGCGTTCTACGGGACCGCATTTGCATTTCGAAATCCGTCAACATGGTGCCTATATCGATCCCTTAAACGATGGCTATACCCTAGACATCTGGCATTTACAGGGTGAAGAATTGCCAACCCTACTAACTAATATGTTGCGCTTAGATCTGACGCGTGAAAAATCCTTACAAAGGGTAGGCGCCTTAGGGAAGTGAATGTTTCATGTGTTGAGTGCGGCATGTATTAAATGTTTCTAGTTTGTTAATTCTCTCGTAATCCTTCCTTTTTGCCAATTTCCATATTGCAACTTATTGCAATCTTGATCATAATAACCACCTTTTTTGAAATTGCTGCAATGCGGCGTCAATATTTCTAAGCTGCTGTCGATATCTACCTAGATAAATAAAACCAGTAGTTCGAGTATTGAAAGTGAGGATGGTTGTGAGAATGAAATTCAATTATGTGCGTCTGGCTTGTTTTGCTGGCCTGATCGCAACTGCAGCAATGGTAACCATGGCGACTTCATGGGCTGATGAAGTTAGTCGTTTGCATAAGACTTCTGTTTCCATCACTGGTGAACGTGCCATTGATGCAAAATTAGAAGCGGCTTTGCATGATAAGTCTCCTGTACTGTTAGCTCGCTCAGCACTAGTTTTAGATCAAGCTTCTGGTCGTGCTTTATTCGAAAAGAATAGTAAGGACGTGTTGTCCATCGCTTCCATCACCAAGTTGATGTCTGCGATTGTGATTGTTGAATCAGGCGCAGATTTGTCTGAAATGATTACATTAGGCGAAGAAAAGAGATTTGCTGGTAAATCACTGCGTTCCAGATTACGCAAAGATACAGAATTAAGTCGTTACGACTTATTGCGTTTGGCTTTGATGAGTTCTGAAAATAAAGCGATTAGCACACTGGCAAAAAATCATCCAGGTGGTTTGGAACGTTTCGTTGAGACCATGAATGCAAAAGCAAAAGAGTTAGGCATGCGTGATAGTCATTTTCTCGAGCCTACTGGTATTTTGAGTGGCAATATTTCTACAGCATCAGATGTCGCGATTTTAATTTCAGCTGCAGAAAAATTTCCGTTAATTCGCGAATTATCAACTGAAGAAGCTTATACATTAGAAACACAAAAATCGAGTTTGCATTATTCGAATACTAACCGTTTGATTCATGATCCTTCGTGGGATATCGTGGTTCAAAAAACGGGTACGACCACTAAGGCTGGTAAGTGCGTCGCATTTCAAGCAATCATCGCTGGTCGCGAAGTGATTGTTGTTTTACTCAATGGTAAGAGCAAACAATCACGTGTCAAAGACGCTTCTAAACTCCGTCAATGGATGGAACAGGATTTGGTGATGTCAGCATTGAATTAAACTCTACGCTGCCTCAGTGTCTTGCTGGTGGCAAGTGAGTCAGTAAAAAATTGATGGCTGTTGCATGTTAATGCAGCAGCCATTTTTTATTGCGCGATAGAGAAGAGTTGTAATGCGTTATCGTATTTCGTGAGCACGAAAAAAAGCCGCTTGATTCAAGCGGCTTTTTCTATTTTCAAACAAGTTAGAGCAAGGTGTTCAGCTATCACGTCTTAAGAAAGAAGGAATCACTGATTTAGAACGCTTTGCTGAAACCACAGCAGTAGGTGGTACATGATTAGCAGGTGCTAGTCGTTTTTCTTGTTCAGTTGAATTACGCACTGCACGGAATCTATCCAAAATCGAGCCATTCACTTTGTGATGTGAAGTTATTTGCTTTTGATTTTGAACTAGCAGTGCTTCAGCCTCAGCTAGTTGTTCAATTGAACGTGCAAACTCTAAGAAGTTTTCGCGTATCTCTTTATTTGTTGTCATGACAAAGAACTCTGAACCAAAGAATTCATTTGCACTAGGGCTATACATCACCGGTGGTGATAAGAAGAAGCTCGAGGTAAAGGATTTAGTAAAGATACCTTCATAGGTCGTTAAATCATCTACACGGCTAGGCACTAAGACTAACTTAGGTGGTTTACGCATACGTGAATTAAAGATGAATGAAAAACGATTAATGAATTCCATCGTACTATCTAACTCAACCCAAGACAATGAACTTGGTACCAGTATGAGATCGAATTCAAATAAGAATTCAGGTGGTAATACATCAGTCCATGTTAGATCAGAGATCACAACACTATTATCTTCAACATTTTTTCTGAGTGCTTCTTTTGCTTTCAGTAGTGTGATGCCTGAACCTTTAGAGTTAGGTAAATCAACTGTGGTGCAATTTATACCTATGGGATAAGCCTTCTTCACCCACTTACCTGAAGTTGCTTGATGATCGAAATCGATCAATGATGTTTTTTTACCTGCTATATATGCGAAGTAAGCTGCCAGATTTGCTGATAGCGTGCTTTTACCAACGCCACCTTTCTGACTAGTGATTAATATTTTTAGCGGTGAGTTCATTTAAAGCCTCGATTTAACCGACAAGCCATTGATTATAAGAATAATTTTAATTTACCAGATGCTTTACTTAGCTATTTTGCTACTATACTATACGAAATGTATTTCCTTTGTAAGTTAATTTGTTTCATTGCAATTAATGTTTTAATAATATTCTCAGGAGGCCGTTATGAGTAATGCTGCTACTAAGCCTGCAATGAAACGGTTTGAACCCGATTCTGGATGGAGCGACGCAGTCACTCCACTCATGTTAATTAATGAACATCATTTACCTAATAATAATAAAATCACAACTCAATCCGAAGCATTGTCAGCCGATGCTCTTTCTAATCTCGGTGACTCGATTCAAGATGTATTTAGTAGCCTTAAAATCAGCGACACACGATTAGAATCTTGGTCCGATGTTGATTTGGCAATACGAAGCATCGGAGTCAAGCTAAAAGAGAAGAAGCTTTTAGAATATCGACTCGTTGAGCTAAAACTTGAAATTGAAGAGGCTTCCTCAGCTGCTGCGCTCTTAGTCAATGATGCCTATAAACGTGAGATGGAAATTCATGCAACCTCTAAGCTGCGTTTGGAAATTGCTGAGATGCTGAATCAGAAATTAGCTAATGCATTGAAAAATTGAGACTTTTTCTATATTCATAGAGGCTGGAATGTATGGCGGTACGTAGTCTTTCAATCGTGAGATCGTTACTTGTTCTTGCTAATTGGGTATGTTTTATCGCAGTATTTATTTGGACTAGCACCGTTCAGGGCAGGGCTGATTGGTGGTTAAACCTGAATTGGGGCACTTGGTTAACAGATTTGCAATCTACGGTTTACCTGCGTGAAGTGGCGGTAGGCAGTGTTTGGATAGTATGGTTATTGATCTCAGTTCTAATTAGCTTGATATGGATAGCTGAAAAAGTGCAGAGTCGCAAACAACAAGGACAAACTGATTCAGCAATTGCAGAAGCAGAGCAGCAGGCAATGCAAGAGGCTAATCATGAAGATGATCATCCAGAGCTAACTGAAACAGCTGAGCCAGAAGTCGTGGATGAAGTTAGACAAAAAATTCTTAAACTGCAGGAATCGCTCAAGCAAATATAAACATAGCGACTAATCGCTTTATTTATATAGTTTATAAAAACCCGCAATAACGCGGGTTTTTTTTCGCCTATTCATTAAGATTATTGATTAAACTAAAAA
>JBEDCU010000182.1:0-7362 GCA_041176585.1 Pseudomonadota bacterium | reverse complement strand
GAATAACACTATCTTTTAAGCTTGAAAAATCTTGTATCAGTTTTTCTGCATTTAAAAACTTTAATACCGAAATTATTTCTCCTAAAACATTGCGTATGATTTTTTCTTCATTATCAATCAGTCCCACAATCAATACTGAATCTAGCTTGTTCTCCAAAACCACTAATCCATGCTGTAAACCACTGAGCAATGCATGATGAGCCTGTTTTTTTTCTAGGTATTGCGACTTATATCCCAGCTTGAATAATTTTTTAGATGGTGATAAATCGATTTCTATATCGCTTAAGATAACGGATAACTTCGATTGCCCCGCTTGTGAAAACTCCCATTCTTGCTTATTTAAAGCTATCTGCTCTAACAATAATAAATATGCTAATAGCTGATTAAATTCTTGCTCACTAACAGTCGAAGAATCTAATAAAGCACGACAGTTTCTTATTGAATTTTGCAGCGGCTCACAGAGTGCGCTAGCAAGCTTCATCATGCTTTCAAATACATCATGCAAATAACTCAACTGAGGACTTGTCTGCACTGCAGATTGTTCTAAGGAATAATTCGCTAACACGGTATTTTTTGTCTGCTCTACAGCATGAAAAAAAGCATCCCATGCATTACTTCTTGCGTCGAGTTCATCCCAACTACCCTGACTCTGCGCTAGCAAATCCACTTGCCGCTGAATATCAAAACACTGAAGCAACTCAGTAACAGATACATCGTTATGCGTATTGAGCCTAAGCTCAAATAAAACTTCTTGTAGCAATTCGCCTCTAAAAGTTTGCTTCGCATCACCAGTTAGCTGATAAATTTTTCTTCTCATCGCAGAGAAAATTTTTCTTGCTAATACAAAGTTAAAACTCTCACCATCAGCAATTTTCTGTGCATACAGCTGAAATACTTGACTATACAGTTGGTCTCTATTAGAAGCTGCATGCACGTTGTCGATATTTTTTTCTTTTTGACGCCTCGCAATATAAGAAAATAACTTAGCTATTTTTTCGGTAGCAGCTTTAACACTAGCTTCAGACTCATGCTTCAGCAACATCAATAAAGCTGATTCATACATTTCAATCAATTCTTGTAGCGTTATCCCTGTTATTTCTGCTTGACTGAGTGTTTGTAATGCGGGCGGCAAATCATTTTCATGTGGCAGATGAATTAAATATGCTGCAGATACTTCATCTTGAAATAAGGTTTGATGTAAGGGCTTATAAGCAGCAAATAAGCTGATGGGAAAAATTGGCCATCCATGAGTTTGTTTTTCCAATAACAAGCTCGTTGCATGCTGTGTTTTAGAGAGCAATGTAAACAATTGCGTGCTACTAGCTAGATCACTCTTAGCTACAGCACCTATGACTTGTTTTTGTATTTTTATGATTGCAGATAAGTTATCAATTTCGACAAAATGAAGTGCGTAATCTATTTGCTGTAATGTCTCTTGCCACTGCATGCATTTTTTAATTTTTTCGTTTTCATTGCTTGCTTGTATGGCTTGAATGTTTGCAAACTCTTTAGCAAGCAAAGAGCAAGAATGAATGACCTGCTCTAAAACGAGATAAGCATAAGGATTTTGCATTAGCTGGAACTGCTTTACGCGATACGAAATCTTGCTACCGCTGATTTCAATTCATCAGCTAGCACTAACAGCTCCTGTACCGCATTTGCTGTTTGCGTCGTGCCATTTCTAGTGTGCTCTGTAATCGTTAAAATGCTATCGATGTTTTTTGCAACACCATCTGCTAAGCTTGATTGCGCCATAGTAGAAGTTGATATGCCATGAATAAGTTCAGCTAAATGCTGTGATATATGTCGAATTTCAGCAAGCACTGACCCTGCTGAATCTGATAGTCGTGCACCTTCGACTACGCCTTGGGTGGATTTCTCCATCGCCATCACTGCATCATGCGCATCAGTTTGTATAGTTTGTACCAGTGCTGAAATTTGTTTCGCTGCTTCGCCAGAGCGTTCTGCTAAGCGCTGCACTTCTTCTGCTACGACGGCAAATCCACGTCCAGCTTCACCGGCTGATGCCGCTTGTATTGCTGCGTTGAGCGCTAATACATTAGTCTGCTCTGTGATGTCAGTAATGAGCTCTGTGATGTCGCCAATTTCTAATGAAGATACACTCAAGCGTTTTATACGTTTTGAGGTTTCTTGGATTAAGTCACGAATATCATGCATGCCTTTAATCGCAAGTTGTACTGCTTCTTCCCCTTTTTTTGCAGCAGCCAACGATGTTTGTGCCACTTCTGTGGATGCAGTTGCTGCCTGTGATACTTGATGAATTTGATTCGTCATCTGCAATACATCGCGACCTGTTTGCTGAATTTCAGTCGATTGATGTGCTGATAAAGCTAACGATTCCGCAGAAATTTGTTGGCTATGCTCAGAGGCGAGCGCGACACGCTGTGTCATTTGATTGACTTTGTCTAATAGCGTGCGTAACTCTTCCAACATGAAGTTAACTGAATCTGCGATGGCACCAGTGATGTCCTCACTGACTGTAGCCTGTATGGTTAAATTACCATCCGATACGGCTTGCAATTCATTCATCAGACGTAAGATGGCAGCTTGATTTTGCTGATTTAACTGACGTATTTTTTCTTCTTGTTCAACTGCAGCCTGCCTTTGTTTTTCAGCTTCTGCTTGACGTTGTTCCGCTTCCGTTGCGCGCATGCGTGTTTGCTTTAGCAAAATCAAACCTAATGAGATCATGGCTGCGATGGAAAACACACCTGCAATTAACATACCCCAGCTAGTCCAATTACTTTGATTTTGTTTGAGTAAATATCCACGTTGTAGGTTTTGTAATTTATCCCGCAAAATTTCATTTTCACTAAAAATTAAGCGTTCAGCTTCTTTAGCTGCAATAAACTGTTCTAGATTTTTTAATACTTCACTCACTAATTGCTGATACTCAGCAAATGCTTGTTGTAGTTCATTTAATTTAAGTCGGATATCCGGATGAGATGCAGCGGGTAAGCGTAGCACTGCACTTCCCTCTAAAAATCCACTCACAATATCTTTAAACGTATTCGCATCTTTCCCGAGTTGAAATGCTGTTTCTGGATTTATACCCTCTGAGGTCATGAATTCATTCACACTTTTACCTAATCGCTGCGTCAACATGACGAGTTGACCGGCAGCTGAAATCTCGCGTGGTGTGGCACCTGTTTGTGCATTCAATGTTGCAATTTGCTCTGAAATTTCCAACAGATTAGGACTGAGCTTATTTAACTTTTGCTGGGTTTCTTTAAAACCTATGAGTTGCTTTTCAAGATTCATGATGCGTATTGCAGCTTGATCTGAGCGCAACCATTGCGCACGAATTTCATTAAGCTGCTTCGCTGCTTCTTGATCAGCTTCTGGAATATCTCTGCCTTGTGTCATGCCGCCGCGCGTTAATACATTCAAATAATCATTAATGGCAGTACGACTTTGTCTTAATTGATTGAATGCGTCGAGATTTCCTTGAATTGCATTGGGCGAGGCTTTTCCCATGCGCTGTGAGTGCATCAATACTTCAGCCGCCAACTGTGTTTGAGCCGATGCTTTGCCTGCCTCTTCTGCATTTAGCCAAGTTAATGCAAATAAAACGATGACGCCGCCTAATAATGCTCCTGTACTAAGGCGTAAATAAGTTTGCAGACTTCTATTATTTAAACCTTGTTGAATTGATGTATTCAGTCTTTGCAGAATAGATTTCCATTTGGATGTTTTGTGAGTTTTATCTAACCCTAAAGACTGACTATGGGATGTATCGTTTTGATGCGCACGCATGTCGTTTTCAACTTTCATTGTTGTTCCTGCTCACAGTGGTTTTCATCAAAGGGCAATATTCAAAAAAGTAGGATGATTAATTAAAATCTGTAAATCAATCTCTCTCCATTTCACTTTATTTTTATCTACGTAGTTCTTTCTAAACCAAGGTGATACTTTTTCTGTTCTAACTTCTGATGTCATACCTGCGATATCAATTAATCCCACTATGCGAGTGACACGAAATGCGCAATGCAGTGATAAGGCAGGTGCGCATGTGAGTACTTTGTCTGTTTTGTTATTTTCAGTTATGGTGTGTCCTACTATGCCTGCTAGATCTGTCAATCCAATTAATCGATCACGATGACTAAATAGTCCAAGAAACCAAGCTTTGGTATGCGGTACTGGCGTAATGACAGGACTCGTTATCACCTCACCGGTTTGCACTAAATGCATGAATAAAAATTCTTCTCCTACTTGCACACCTAATCGTCGATGATCGGGTGCTGTATTTTTTCCTTCTGATCTAAAAGTTTTTTCTGCAATTTCTTTTTGAAATTCACGCAACTGATGTCGTCGTGCGATTTTTTTATCCCTCGTTGATGTAAGGGATCAGATGAGTGGAGGTCTTGCATCTTAAGCAGCGGGTCGTAAGTGACTGGCGATTTTCTGTAACAGTAATTTCGTATTCACAGGCTTTACGATGTAATCTCGTGCGCCTTGCCGTAAACCCCAGATGCGATCCGTCTCTTGATTTTTACTGGTACAGATAATGATGGGTATATGTTCAGTTAATGGATTGCGTGTGATTTCTCTCGTTGTCTGAAAGCCGTTTTGCCCTGGCATGACAACATCCATCAAGATTAAGTCTGGTACATGAGTGCGAATATGTTCGATCGCATCTTCTCCATTCTCAGCCGTTAGTACGGCATAGCCATTTGTAGTGAGTAATTCAGATAAAAAATATCGTTCAGTGGGTGAATCATCTACGATCAAAATTTTTTGCATGGCCATAAATTTTATTCAATGAAAATTAGAGTACGCTCACGCTAACGTGCGCATGAGCTAAATGGGCAGCAACCGTTTTTAATAAACTATCTTTTGTGAATGGCTTAGTGAGATAAGCATTGGCACCGACCAACACGCCACGCGCGCGATCGAATACGCCATCTTTTGAAGACAGCATGACAACGGGGATATGTTGGAAGCGAGGGTTATGCCTGACCAAACTACAGATCTGATAACCATCTAATCTGGGCATAAGCACATCACATAAAATCAAGGCCGGAGCATGCTCCATGATTTTTGCTATGCCCTCAAATCCATCTTCGGCAAACACTACCGAATAACCAGATTGAGCGAGGAAAATTTCAGCGGATCGTCTTACCGTGCTGCTGTCATCAACAACCAGAATAGGCGACGCGGTCCGCCCTTGCGTTACATCCATTGCGCCACCCGTTTAACGTTGCAGGGAATCGGGCGCAACTGTAACAAAAAGAGAAACTATTTAAAATATTGGCAACATCAAATTTTATGTCTGTCGTCGATATGGCGACAAATTTGAGGTGTACCTAAAGATTAGCCCTAGAAAACGGGCTAGTTGAGCGATATGTTATTTAGATAGCAACCATCTCAAAATCTTCTTTGCGTGCACCGCATTCTGGACAAGTCCAGTTCATAGGAACATCGTCCCAACGGGTGCCAGCAGCAATGCCTTCTTCTGGTAAACCAGCAGCTTCATCATAGACCCAGCCACAAATCAGGCACATCCATGTTTTGAATTCCTGTTCAGTTGTCTTGTTATCGCTCACAGCACTGCCCTTCAAGTAAAATGCAAATGGTCTATCTTAATCTAGTCCTTGTGCAAAACCAAACTTACCCTCTTGTTCTGACATTCGGACTGACCGATCCTGTAGGCGCGATCGGTATTCAGGCTGATCTTGCCGCTTTTGCAGGCATGGGTTGCCATGGTTTGTCCGTCATCACGGCCATCTCGATTGGTGACACTACCGGTATCGAAGATGTACAAGCTATGGATCCCGACTGGGTCGCAGATCAAGCACGTGTGCTACTCGAAGATATGCCAGTCTCTGCTTTTAAAGTTGGCTATACAGGTGGTGTAGAAACCATTGCTGTGATTGCAGAAATTGTTTCCGATTATCCCGAAGTACCACTCGTATTAGATCCTTTTTCAACCGCACTTGCAGATTCGGATGTGGATGAAGAAATCTTAATTGCCTTACGCGAGTTACTCATTCCACAAACAACATTGTTGATATTGTCTGTTGATGAGTTAGCCAAACTTGCAGAAACATGGCGTGATCCTAGCGATGAATCCATGCTAGAAATCGATGTGATGCATTTAATTCAACAGGGTTGTGAATATATTATGGTCACTGGCACACCTGCTGAAAAACAAGAAGTCACGAATACCTTGTTTAGTGTTGATGGCATAATCCAAACAAATAGCAAAACGCGTCTGGCAGGTGTATTTGTTGGTGCAGGTAACACCATCTCTGCCGGCGTTGCAGCAACACTGGCGAATGGAATCCCCACACCAGAAGCTGTGATCGAAGCTGAAGAATATACTGCTGCTGCATTAACGCATGCGCAACGTCTTGGTATGGGTAAGTTAATACCAGATCGTTTTTTTTGGGCGCGCGATGTCAGTCTTAAAAGTTAATTTTTTGTTATAACACTTGATGCATATAAAAAAGTAAATCAATCATAACTATATCAATAAACAAGATTTCATGCTCTCAACCTTAGTCAACATAACGTCAATAAAAATGTCGAATAACGAAACCTTATTTACACGCGCACAAAAAAGTACACCCGGCGGTGTTAACTCTCCTGTACGAGCTTTTCGCTCAGTTGGCGGTACACCACGATTCGTCACTAAAGCGGAAGGCCCTTATTTTTGGGATGCTGATGATAAGCGCTACATTGATTACATAGGCTCATGGGGACCAGCGATTGTTGGTCACACTCATCCTAAAGTCGTAAAAGCTGTGCAAGAAGCAGTAACAAGAGGACTGAGTTTTGGCGCACCAACTGAAGGTGAAATTTTAATGGCAGAAAAAATCTGCCAACTAGTCCCATCAATTGAACAAGTCAGATTAGTTTCATCCGGCACAGAAGCCGCAATGAGTGCACTTCGATTAGCGCGTGGTGCGACTGGTCGCGACACTGTAATTAAATTTGAAGGCTGTTACCACGGTCATGCTGATTCCTTATTAGTCAAAGCTGGAAGTGGACTACTCACCTTTGGTAATCCGACTTCATCGGGTGTGCCGGCTGATTTTGCTAAGCACACCATGGTGCTTGACTTTAATAATTGCGAACAATTAGAAGAAGTTTTTAAATCTAAAGGTTCAACCATTGCTTGCGTGATTGTTGAACCAGTTGCTGGCAATATGAATTTATTACCTGCTTCCTTAGAATTTTTACAAACCATGCGTCGTCTATGCACGCAGCATGGTGCTTTGTTGTTGTTTGATGAAGTGATGTCTGGATTCCGTGTTGCACTAGGTGGCGCACAATCAATTTATGGCGTTACTCCTGATATGACAGTGCTTGGCAAAGTCATAGGTGGTGGACTACCGG
>JBEDCU010000181.1:0-7239 GCA_041176585.1 Pseudomonadota bacterium | reverse complement strand
TCTATGCATCAAAATTAGCGGATCGTGTACTTGCACATTTGCAGCTATTAGATGGCGATTTTGGTGGTTTTCCTGTGGATAGGTTAACGCATAGTCTGCAAACAGCTACGCGTGCGCATAGAGATGGAAAAGACGAAGAATATGTCATTTGCGCACTACTACATGACATAGGCGATACCTTAGGAAGTTTTAATCATCCTGATATTGCTGCCGCAATACTTAAGCCCTTTGTGAGTGCTGAAAATTTTGAAATGATAGAAAAGCATGGATTATTTCAGGCTTACTATTTCTTTCATTTCCTAGGCATGGATAGAAATTTGCGCGATCAGTTTAAAGGTCAACCGCTATATGAGCGCACTTTGGAGTTCTGCGAAAAATATGATGCACCGGCTTTTGATAAAAACTATGACACACTGCCGCTTTCATTTTTCGAACCTATGTTGCGCAGGTTGATGGCTGAACCCGTCAATACGATCTACACAATGTCGCAAAATTGAAGCTTGTTGCAGCGCAAGATTGAAAATCATTGACTTAGCTTGCTGCTGCAACGCAAAATCGCTCAAAAAATTGCAATAGAAGAAACAGGAGACAGTATGCAGCAGTACCCTATGAGCCCGTTAATGGGCCATATGATGAGCCAACCTTTGCTCATTTCCAACTTGATTCAACATGCGGATCGCTATTATCCGCATACAGAAATTGTTTCACGCCGTGTAGAAGGTGATATCCATCGTTATACCTACCGTGATTGTCATCGTCGTTCAAAACAACTCGCCAACGCTTTAAAAAATCTTGGCGTAAAAATGGGCGAACGTGTCGCCACACTTGCTTGGAATGGTTATCGTCATTTAGAGGCGTATTACGCAGTCTCAGGTTCTGGCGCAGTTCTGCATACGATTAATCCGCGTTTACATCCTGAACAAATCGCTTACATCGCAAATCACGCAGAAGATCAGTATCTATTTTTTGATATGACCTTCTTACCGGTGATTGAAGCCGTTGCTGCACATTGCAACACGATAAAAGGCTTCATCATGTTTTGTGCCCGCGATCGCATGCCGGCTGAAACAAAAATTCCAAATTTGCTTTGCTATGAAGATCTGATCGATAAGAGTTCAGATGAATACGAATGGCCCTTGTTTGATGAAAACTCAGCATCGAGTCTTTGTTATACCTCGGGTACGACGGGTAATCCTAAAGGCGCTTTATATTCACATCGTTCTACTCTGTTGCATTCCTATGCATCGGCTTTGCCAGATGCATTAAACGTTTCAGCGCGTGATGTTGTTTTACCTGTGGTCCCTATGTTCCATGTGAATGCTTGGGGCTTACCTTATTCAGTACCACTGACCGGTGCAAAATTAGTGTTTCCTGGCCCCGCTCTAGATGGTAAATCCATTTATGAATTATTCGAGCAAGAGAAAGTCACTTTCTCAGCCGGTGTACCTACCGTATGGTTAGGTCTGCTGACGTATGTCGCGCAAAATAAACTCAAGTTTTCTTCATTCAAACGCACAGTTATTGGTGGTTCAGCATGCCCACCTGCGATGATGAAAACCTTCCGTGAAGAGTATGGTGTAGAAGTTGTGCATGCATGGGGTATGACAGAGATGTCGCCGCTAGGTACATCATGCACGCTGTTAGCAAGTCATGCAGCATTACCTGCAGCAGAACGTCAGGCTATTTTAGAAAAACAAGGTCGTGTGATTTTTGGTGTGGATATGAAAATCGTTGATGATGCAGGTAAAGAACTGCCTTGGGATGGTAAGACCTATGGCAACCTGTTAGTTAAAGGTCCTTGGATTATTGATAGTTACTTTAAAAATGAAGGTGGGGACGTACTCGAAGATGGTTGGTTCCCAACTGGCGATGTGGCTGTGATCGATGCAGAAGGTTATATGCAAATCACGGATCGTAGTAAAGACGTGATTAAATCCGGTGGCGAATGGATAGGTACAATTGATCTAGAAAATATCGCCGTGGCGCATCCTTCTGTTTTACAAGCTGCTTGTATCGGTGTTTATCATCCTAAATGGGATGAACGTCCTTTACTCGTTGTAGTTAAAAAACCGAATATGGATGTCACCAAAGAAGAGTTAATTCAATTCTATGAAGGCAAGATAGCTAAATGGTGGACTCCTGATGATGTAGTCTTTACGGATTCCTTGCCGCTCGGTGCTACTGGAAAAATCCTGAAAAACAAAATACGCGATATTTACAAAGACCATAAATTACCAACTGCTTAATAATAAACTAAAAACAAACGCTTTACTTTATAAGTCGTTAATAACAAGGGACGCTGGTGGAATTTACAATCACTTCGATATTGAATGGCCTGAGCTATGGATTATTGCTATTCATGCTTTCGGCGGGATTAACACTCATCTTTAGCATGATGGGCGTGCTTAATTTCGCACATGCTTCTTTTTATATGTTGGGTGCGTATTTTGGTTATGCCATCAGTACGACTATTGGTTTTTGGCCAGCTCTCATCATTGCTCCGTTAATGGTAGGTTTAATTGGTGCAGGTGTAGAGCGCTATGGTCTGCGTTCCGTGCATAAATACGGACACATTCCTGAACTTCTTTTCACATTTGGCTTGTCGTATGTGATTGTCGAGTTAGTGCAGTTGATATGGGGTCGTGCTGCAGTGCCTTATAAAATTCCGGCAGAACTTGATGGTCCTTTGTTCACTTTATTCACTACGGCCTTTCCTATTTATCGCGGCTTTATGATGTTGGTTGCGATGTTAATGCTTGTTGCTATTTATTTAGTGTTAAAACATACGCGTATTGGTTTAGTGATTCAGGCTTCACTCACGCATCCTGATACTGTCGAAGCATTAGGACACAATGTGCCGCGTGTGTTTATGTTGGTGTTTGGTGGCGGTTGTGCACTTGCAGGTTTAGCCGGTGTTATCGGTGGCAATGCCTTTGTTACTGAGCCTGCGATGGCAGGTACGGTTGGCAGCATTATTTTTGTGGTGGTGGTAGTAGGTGGTATGGGTTCTTTATCAGGTGCTTTACTCGCATCTATTTTAATAGGTCAGATACAAACATTTGCAGTTGCCTTAGATTGGTCTTTGCTGAGTTTTATAAAACTCATGGGATCATCAGTGGCAGTAGATGCGCCTTATTATCGAGTGCTCTCGCTGACTTTGTCTGAGATGGCGCCTATCCTTCCTTATCTACTGCTATTGTTAGTTTTAATCTTCAGGCCTAAGGGCTTGCTTGGTAATCGAGAGGGCTGAAGCATGCACGCATTACGCCCCATACAATTTAAGCCACTCAATTTAGGACGCTGGTTAGTCTGGACTGCGTTTGCCTTCATGTTGATGGCAGCACCTAAAATTTTTTCTTCAGGTAGTGCTTTATCCATTTTGTCCCAAATGGGCACGGTGATGATTTTTGCGCTGTCTTACAACATGCTCTTGGGCCAAAGCGGCATGCTCTCTTTTGGGCATGCAGTGTATTCAGGCCTAGGTGCTTTCTTTGCAATACATGCGATCAACTATGCAGGTAATGGTGTGTTGCCCATACCGTTATCACTTATTCCTTTAGTTGGTGGTTGTGCAGGTTTAATCTTTGGCGTGCTATTTGGTTATGTCACGACCAAACGTTCTGGTACGACGTTTGCAATGATTTCACTTGGTATCGTTGAATTGGTTTTTGCTTGTTCACTCATGTTCCCAGGATTTTTTGGTGGGGAAGGTGGCGTTGCTGCTAACCGTGTGATCGGTAAGCCTTTATTTGGTATTAGTTATGGACCACAGATAGAGGTGTATTACTTGATTGCGTTTTGGTTATTCATTAGCACTATAGGTATGTTTGCGATTGCACATACACCATTAGGTCGTATTGCAAATGCAGTACGTGATAATCCTGAGCGTGTGGAATTTATAGGCTACAACACGCGTCGTGTACGTTACATCATGTTGATTTTGTCTGCGTTTTTTGCAGGTATTTCAGGCGGTTTATCTGCCATTAATTTTGAAATAGTGAGCGCGGAAAATGTCAGCGTTCTGCGTTCTGGTGGTGTGCTTTTATTCACCTTCATAGGTGGTATAGGATTTTTCTTTGGCCCTATGTTGGGTGCTATCGTTGGACTACTGCTGACAGTTTTACTTTCCGAATTCACGAATGCGTGGCAGCTTTATTTAGGTGTATTTTTTATTTGTATCGTCATGTATGCGCCCGGTGGTCTAGCGAGTCTGATTATGATGACTGTGCGAGTCATAGCGCATAAAAAATTCAAACGGATTTTCCCCTCTTTACTTTTAGTAAGCATTGCTTCATTGCTTGCCTTTTCTGGTGCTGTGATGTTAATTGAGATGATGTATCACTTAACATTAGAGTCAGCTAATGGCTCCACCACAAAGCTAATGGGCTATGTTGTCGATACAGCAGTTGCTACGCCTTGGATAGGCGCTAGTCTTTTATTCTTACTAGGATTGATTGCGGTGTACTTTGCACGACAACCATTTTTTGCCGTGTGGGGTGATGTGAATGCTGAAATTGAGCATGCAATGAAAGGTGCCCATTGATGACTGCTTACGCATTAGAGATAGCCAATCTGCGCAAGAGTTTCGGTAATTCTGAAATCATTCGCGGTATTAATTTACAAGTTAAGAAGGGCGAGCGCATTGCCATCATAGGTCCGAATGGCGCAGGTAAATCCACCTTATTCAATTTAATCTCTGGTAGATTTTTTCCTAGTGAAGGTGATATTTTTCTCAACGGTCAGCAAATTGGTGGCCTAGCGCCGTATGAGATTAATCGACTCGGTTTATCGCGTAGTTTTCAAATTACGAATATTTTTCATCAACTCTCTGTTTTTGAAAATCTACGTTGTGCAGTGTTATGGTCTTTAGGTTATCGCTATTCTTTTTGGCATAAGCTGAGTGCTTTAAAGGATGCCCGTGAACAAGCTGAAAAAGTGATGGAAGCAATAGGTTTAGGTTGGCGTAGTCAAACTCCAGCTGGTTTACTGACATATGCAGAACAACGTGCTCTTGAAATCGGTATAACGATAGCCGGTGGCGCTGATGTGATTTTGCTCGATGAGCCTACGGCTGGTATGAGTCGTTCGGAATCAGATGCTGCTGTTGAATTGATTAGTAAAGTCACGCAAGACAAGACACTACTTATGGTCGAGCATGATATGAGTGTAGTGTTTGGTTTAGCCGATAGGATTGCTGTCGTTGTTTATGGTGAAGTCTTGGCTTGTGATACACCGCAAGCGATACGACAAAACACGAAAGTGCAGGAAGCTTATCTCGGTGGTCATGCTCCAGTAGAGGTGCAGGAATGAGCGCACTACTAGAAATCAAAGATCTACATGCATACTATGGAAAAAGCCATGTGCTTCATGGTGTGAATTTACATGTGGGTAAAGGTGAGATTGTCAGTTTATTAGGACGCAATGGTGTAGGGCGTTCTACCATGGTGAAATCTGTCATGGGTCAAGTGGATGTCACAGGAACGATAGAATTTAAGGGTAGTTCTGTTGTAGGTTTGCCGGCTTTTAAAATCGCGCATCTGGGTTTGGGTTATGTGCCTGAGAATCGCGATATATTTCCTACTCTGACGGTAGAACAAAATCTTTTGCTAGGTGTGAAAAAAGGTAAGACATCGCGTTGGTCACTAGCCGATATGTATACGATGTTTCCTCGTTTGCAAGAGCGTCAACATGTACAAGCAGGTGTGCTGTCAGGTGGTGAGCAACAGATGCTGACTTTGTGTCGTACTTTAATGGGTGATCCTGATCTGATCATGATTGATGAACCTACTGAAGGTCTAGCACCAAAAATTGTTGATTTAGTTGCTGAGTATTTAAAGGCTCTTAAAGAGCGCGGTATTTCGATTTTATTAGTCGAACAAAAACTGGCGATTGCTTTAGAAATTTCTCAGCGTGTGTATGTGATGGGACATGGCATGATCGTTTTTGAAGGCACGCCGGATGCATTACGCGCTAATCAAGCGATTCGTAAAGAGTGGTTAGAAGTCTAAAGAGAATACGTTTGGTTTAGCCAGCGCTTGATTTGATACACTCAAATTTTGTATTATCAGAACCCCATGTATAAGGGGCGATTGTTTATTATTCAGACATAGGGAAGAGGTCACATGAAAAAACAAGCTCGTTTCATACTCGCAGGAGCAGGACTGATTGCAATGTTCGCATCGGCATTTGTATCAGCAGAAAATGTAAAAATTGCATTTATCGATCCTCTGTCTGGCCCTTTTGCGCCAGTAGGTCAAAACCTTTTACGCAGCTTCCAAATGACTGCAGAAGTAGCGAACAAAGACAAATGGACGCCAGGTCATACCTTTGAAGTGGTTGGATTCGATAACAAAGCTAGCCCACAAGAATCTCTCACTGTTTTAAAGAGTGCGATTGATCAGGGCTTTCGTTATATTGTTCAAGGTAACGGCTCCGGTGCTGCAGGTGCGTTGATTGATGCGATCAACAAACATAATGAGCGCAATCCTGGCAAAGAAATTATCTTTTTAAATTATGCTGCGGTTGATCCTGATCTCACCAATAGCAAATGTAGTTATTGGCATTTTCGTACTGATGCAAATTCAGATATGAAAATGGAAGCCATGACGAGTTATTTGGCTAAAGATCCTAAGGTTAAAAAAGTTTATATTATTGGTCAAAATTATGCGCATGGTCAGCAAGTGACACGTGCAGCAAAAGAATATCTCAAGCGTAGAAGACCTGATATTGAAATCGTAGGCGATGATTTACATCCTATGGGTAGCGTTAAGGACTTTTCACCTTATGTCGCAAAAATCAATGCTTCTGGTGCAGACACTGTTATCACAGGTAACTGGGGATCTGATTTAGCTTTGCTAATCAAAGCTGCACGTGAATCTGATTTGAAAGCAAAGTTCTATACATACTATGCTTACACCACAGGTGTGCCGACATCTATGGGTGCTTCAGGTGTCGATCATGTGAAATATGTCGGTACTTGGAATGTGAATAATGAAGGTTTGCAAGGTAAAGAATTAGTGACCGCATTTAAGAAAAAATATAACGATGATTATTATGCAGTGACTGTATATACCGCGTTGCAATTGCTCAGTAGTGGTATCAAACAAGCCAACTCAACTGATCCAGTTAAAGTTGCGCCTGCCATGGAAGGTCAGCGCTTTAAGACTTTGAATGGTGAAGTAGAAATGCGCAAAGCTGATCATCAAATGCAACAGCCTATGTATGTGGCTACTTGGGTGA
>JBEDCU010000180.1:0-7131 GCA_041176585.1 Pseudomonadota bacterium | reverse complement strand
CTTATGTTGAGCACATGCGCGAAAAAGATAACCGTGCTTATGTGGTTCTACGCAAAGACACGAATGAGATAGTGGGAGTGGTTGAATTAAGAGATATTTATTTAGGTGACTTCAGTAACGCCTATGCCTGTTGGTATGCATTTGCAAATCAAACTGGTCACGGGTTTATGCGCACTGCCCTACAAGAAGTGATACAGATCGCATTTAATAAATTACGTTTACATCGATTAGAAGCCAACATACAACCAGAAAATAAACCTTCGATTATTTTGGCTAAGGAATGTGGTTTTAAAAAGGAAGGCTATAGCCCAAAATTCTTACGAAAAAATGGTGAATGGCGTGACCATGAGCGTTGGGCTATTTTGAATCCCAACGATTAAAGTCAGTGGGATTTGAGTAATATTGACAGAAGCCAAATCTTACATAGTCGATGCTTCAAAAACAGAAGTAACATTAACCTGAAATGGCATAAACAAAATTTGTATCTGCCATTTCAGTTAGTCAAAAAGACGCTTTACTTCACTAAATAATCATGAAGTACATGACCATATGGCAAAGTCATATCGGTCACTATGTGTAAACCTGCTG
Organism: Pseudomonadota bacterium; assembly: GCA_041176585.1. Taxonomy (GTDB): domain Bacteria; phylum Pseudomonadota; class Gammaproteobacteria; order Burkholderiales; family Burkholderiaceae_D; genus Pernthalerella. Next base: position 6,543 of record JBEDCU010000180.1, on the reverse strand, counting down.
AAGCAGAAATCACTGGCAAGTCAGCCATGGGACAATTCACTGATGGTGTGAGTTGCAAACGTGCTCTACCTGTCCAAGCACCTTTAATCACCACATCTTCAAATTTCACACCGACTAATTGTGCAATCGCTGGTGTGCCATCGATATCAGGAATCAGTTTCAATGTAACTTGTTTACGCGATAACATTTCTTTTTCTGCTGACCAGTCTTTGCGAAATGCATCGTGCTTGTACACCATCGTGCCCATCGCCACATGCTCACCTGCGTAATGCAAATTACCGGTTAAGGTATCACCCGATACTTTCAATGTGGCTTGTCCAAACTTCATAGGATAGCCCCAGATTTCACGTCCACCTGCTAAGGGCGGTGTATTGTTGACATACATCTGGCTGACAAAATTACATGGCTCACCTTTGAACGTACAAGGTATAACTTGCGCTGCTGCTTCATAGGCACCAAAGCCTTCGCCATCAGGCAGATTCAACCACTGCACTGCAACGATGTCACCAACAGGCTCTAATGGCTCAGGTAAGGCTTCACGAATTGCATCGGGATCAGTGTGATAGTTGATCGTCAAATACTGACGATTGAAAAACCGATAAGGTCCAACTGGATAGGTAGGACTCTGCAAAGGCATGGAAGGCAAAGCTAAGACTTCGTTTTTTTTCATGATGCTCTTCCTCTCCCTTTAGGGTGCCTGATCTTTAATGTAATCAAACAAAACTCGACCATGCGGCAAAGTCAGGTCTGCTATGAAATGTTTACCACCGACGATTTCTTTAATCGGTAAATCAGCAACTGGTGCATTCACATGTGGCGTTAAACTTAAACGTGCAGGTGACAACCAACTACCTTTCACGGTGATGTCAGTTAAGTTGTAAGCGACTAACTGACAAATTTTTGGTTTGCCATCGACATCAGGAATAATTTTTAAATTACATGATGTCTTGGTCATGTTTTTAGCTAAGGTCTCTAAGGATTCTGGAGACGCTTTATGCTTATAACCCATGGTGCCCATAGCCACTAACTGCCCTGCATAGTGCAAGGTGCCAGTGAGTGTGTCTGAACATACTTCTAATTTAGGATAAGCAAATTTCTTAGGAAAGCCCCAGATTTCACGACCAGCTGAAATCGGTGGTTCATCATCGAGATACATTTGTGCTGTGAAGTTAACTGGCTCACCATTGAACAAGCATGGAATCACGATACCGCTTTCGGTGTAATCACCAAAGCCTGAACTATCCGGCATACGTATCCATTCATAGAGCACTAAACCTTCTGGATTTGGCTCTAGAGGTTCAGGCACTACGCGTCTTAACATCTCATGGTCAGTGATGTATGAAACAATCATGAACTCACGATCGATGAAACGATAAGGCCCCATGGGATAGCTCGGACTGGCAGCCGGCATCGAAGGTAACTTTAATATTTGTTCAACTTTCATTGATGTCTCCAATGATTCCTAAAAGGGATGACGATTATAAAAATACGTTTTGTACATCAACAGATGAACGATGATTAATTGCGTCGAAATTTTCTGCTAGCCATTTTTCTGCACAAGCACGACCACGGTCACGCAAATCAGTCAAAAATTCCCAACTACTTTCCATTTTCGATTCAGCAGTCAGTCCCGCTAATGCTTCTTCTGAGCGTACGGAATGAATCAAGACATACTTCATCTTTTCCATGTACTCATCTTTAATCCAACCTTCATCCATCAACTTTTGTACAAAGCCTATGGCACGCATTTCTTTCATCAATGCAGAATTAAATGTGATCTCATTTAAACGATTGGAAATTTCAGCAGGTGTTTTAGGAGGTGCATCACGCTCGATAGGATTGACGTGAATGATAATTACGTCACGTGAATCAGTACGATAGAACAGTGGATACAACACAGGGTTACCCATGTAACCACCATCCCAATAAAACTCACCATCGATTTCTACTGCGTGAAACAATTCAGGCAAGCAGGCTGAAGCCATGACAGCAGCTGAGGTGACTTCTTCATTGGGAAAGACTTTTACCTTACCAGTACGTACGTTGGTCGCAGAAAGAAAAAGCTTGGTCTTTGCATGCGCACGCAACGCCTCAAAGTCCACTTGTGCTTCCAACACAGTGAGTAAAGGATTTACATTACCTGGATTGCTTTGATAAGGTGAAATCATTTTACCCACCATACGCATGGTGCTATCGAGCATGGGCTTAGTCAGATTCAAACCAAACATCGCTTCAAAAGGATTGGCCTTGATAGCAAAACGCTGACCAGCATCTGAGATGCCTTTCCAAAAGTTCTCTAATGCCTGACGTGCACCATCCGGTCCTTGCATATAACCATAGGCATACACCACAGCATTCATGGAGCCTGCACTACATCCAGAGATGCCTTCAATTTCAATTCGTCCATCTTCTAGAAATTTATCCAGCACGCCCCACGAGAATGCGCCATGCGCACCACCGCCTTGTAATGCAATATTGACTTTCTTAGGCAATTTACCTGTAGCGTCTGCAACCGCAGCGCTCGCATTTTTTGGTTTAGTCGCCATTTTGCAGCCTCTTTATTTTGTATAAGTTATATGATGATTTAATAGGGCTTAATGAGCGGTCCAACCTCCCTCAACCGAGATGTTGGTACCTGTGATAGAAGCAGCAGCATCAGAACATAAAAATACAGTGGTTCCAGCGAGCTCTTCAACTGTGACAAATTTCTTAGTCGGTTGTGCTGCAAGTAAAACATCACGCTTGACTTGTTCTTCTGTAATGCCACGTGCTTTTGCTGTGTCAGGAATTTGTTTTTCAACTAAAGGCGTTAATACATAGCCAGGGCAAATCGCATTCACGGTAATACCTTTTTCTGCGACTTCGAGTGCAACTGTTTTCGTGAAACCCATTACGCCATGTTTTGCAGTGACATAAGCAGATTTAAAAGGTGATGCAACTAAAGCATGCGCAGAGGCGATGTTGATGATACGACCCCAACCTTGCTTTTTCATATACGCTAAGGCACAACGTGTGGTGTGAAAGGTAGAAGACATGTTGATCGCAATAATCGCATCCCATTTATTGACTGGGAATTCATCAACAGGTGCAACATGTTGAATACCTGCGTTGTTGACCAAAATATCAATGCCACCTAAATCTTTTTCTGCTTTATGCATCATCGCTTCGATTTGATCGGCCTTACTCATATCGGCACCATCGTAGAGCACCTTCACACCGAACTTAGCAGCTAGACCAGCACGTAGTGTTTCAATCTCTTTGGCATCACCAAAACCATTCAATACGAGATTGACACCTTGCGCAGCAAGTCCTTCAGCAATACCCAGACCAATACCACTTGTTGATCCAGTTACCAGAGCATTTTTACCTTTAAGCACGATAGTTCTCCTTATACACTCGACAGATAGATTTTTAATGAGGGGATTTTTTGACGCATTTTCTATAGCGAAGCATCGCTTTCAAAACAAAAACAAACTCAATCTACAAAAGTAAACTGAATAGAAATGTAATCATTGTTTTTGTTTTGATGAATCGAGACAATCAACTCAGTTTGATTGGCATAGCTAAATTACCAACTATCTATTTTCCCAACAGAAAAATTGATACGCTATCACATGCTGCAACGAAAGTAAGCAGAATTTGTCCTCGTAACACAAATGTCACGATGCCCTTCAGAGAATTCATAAGTGAAATCAAGGGGCTAGCAGGAATTAACAGCAAGATGACAGAATTGATATCAAAGGCATTTTGAGCCAAGAGTGATCAAGGCTGTTATGAAATTGATAGATAGATGGAGTTTTCAAAGAAAGCCCGAAATAAGAACGATGTTTCGGGCTGAGTGATGCAAAGATTAAATACGACTTAATTTTTCTTGAAGGCGGATGATTTTTTCATCCAGTTCACCGACTCCGGACAGAGTAAGTTCTAAAGATTCTTCACGACTACGAGCACGTGCTTCAGCAATCAATTGCTCTTCACGCTCAGCAGCACGACGCTCCGCTTCAGCCTTCATCTTCAACAGCAGATCGAGTAAATGCAATACGCTAAAAAAACAGCTGAGAAAAAACCAGAGTATCCACAATGAACCAACTGGTAACTGACCGAGCGTAAAGATAGCTGACATTTCAGTCAGCCAGCTATGCCAATTTAAATCTTGCCACCAACTAAAGCTCGCTTGCACCATGCAAGTCGATACAAAGACAACCAGAAATAAAATCCAGTTAAAGAGGAATAAACCTCGTCTGCCAGGTAAAATTTCAGTGATTAACATACGACGACTTCATCCTATTATTTTTTCAAAGCATTCGACAAACGTTGATTCAACAAACCAGCGATTTCAAGACGTATTCTCGATGTTGCATGAATTTCCATCTCTTTTTGATAGGCGACATTAACTAATTCTGCTGCCAAATTAGAGGATTGATGAATTTCAGATTCCAATTCAAGCAGCCTAGCCTCTAATTGTTTTTTTTCTTGTAGCTTGATGCCTACTTCTTTAATTGCCATGTCCACATCAGCCCAACATGACAACTCAGGATCATTAATCTTTAAGCTCTGAAAGACGTCTTGTATGGAATCACCCAGACTGGATAAGGCATCAGCTGGCAATTCTTCCCTACGCGACTGTGTTTTTGCATAGTCGTTAATTGACACAACTGGGGCCATGGAATCAGTCCATCCCTCGCCTGGCTCAAATCGTTTCATAGTCGGTTTCATTGCTGGGCTATTCATTACTCACTCCCTGCTTCACTTTTAGGTTAACACTAGCCATAATCTAACCTGAATTACTGGCTTACAAGAATTATCAAATTTAAAACATTATTTCTCATGCGATCTTAGTGAACCAACTACTATAAAACATTGTGAAGACTGCACCACTAAAGATCTTAATTACCAGCCAAAAAGGCGGCGTAGGCAAAAGCACGTTGTCAGCAAATCTGGCTGCCTATTTTTGCCACACCAAAGGTAAAAAGACCGCTCTGATCGACTTTGACCATCAAGCCACCTCTGGCAAATGGGTTAAAAAAGCCTACCCCATCGGCATACATTGCAACACAGCTGATCTGCCTAACTACAAAGGCCCTGGCATCGTTTTACTCAAAGCGAAGGAAGCTTTAAGAAAAGGGGTGGAAAATCATCAGGTCGTAGTCGCAGATCTGACTTGGACTGACGTACTCTCCCCAGAATTCCTATTTGAGTTCGATTTAGTGCTGGTTCCAACCTCACTCTCCATCATAGAACTCGACAGCACGCTGGAATTCATTAATCGCTTTTCCTTCATTTTCAAATCGCGCATGCGTCAACCACCTAAATTGGTACTTGTGCCTAGCAGAGTTGACGATTTTGAAACATATGAAGCAATTTTTACTCGCTCCTTTAACACCAGTTTTTTCCTGGCACCGCCTGTGATGTATAGCGAAAGTGCAAATAACTTTTTCGGCTCTGAATTCTTTGTCTTGACCACCAATCAAGAAGTGCGCGAAAACTTCATGACATTTGCACGCGCTATTGATGAATTGGGCGAAAGCGAAATGGAAGATAGACAAGGACCAAGACGCTCAGAATTTAATCCGAAGTTAAGCGGCACTGTGCTCGATCATTTCCGTGCTATGCGAAATTCTGAAGAACCCGACACCTTGATTGAAAAAAATCGTGAGTCAGAAGCCAAGCAAGGTGTCTCTAAACGCTTGATGTCTGCTATTCCTACTTTCCTCATCAATAAGCGCGATTAAATCGCGCGCGATCTACGCTGCTGCAGGAAAATGTAGATCGCTAATTCGGCCATTTGCATCAACACGGTAACAAGCAATATCAATGTGAAAAACTTCAGGTTTCACAATTGATTTTCCCATCAACATACGTGCGCATTCTTGTATGCCTTCGGGCACTGAGGGATGAGGAAAAATCAGCTCAGCCAAATGTGACACACCTATTCCCATAGAAATCATGAGCGCTAATACTTGTATGGTGCTGGATGAGTGATTCCCTATGACGCGCATGCCGAGAATTTTCATTTCATCGTCATCTGACACTAACAATTTAAAGAAGCCACCTTTATCACCCATGGCAATCGCACGATTAATATAGCGATAATTCATTTTTGCCAGCTTATAAGAAATCTTTTTCTTTCTCGCTTGTGTTTCGTTTAAACCTACCGAAGCCACTTCAGGATTTAAAAACATAATGGTGGAAATATTTTCATACACCAAAGGACGTTCAGGCTTACCAAAAATTTTCTCTACTGCATAGCGTCCTTCTAACTCACCAACATTCACCAAAGATATATCCGCTGTAAAATCCCCAACCGCATAAATATTTTCTACTGTTGTTTGCGTTAAATCATCTTCACAATAACCGCGACTATCTAGTTTGACGCCTACTGTTTCTAATCCTAGATTTTCTGTATTAGCAACGCGCCCTACTGAAACCAATGCATGATCAACCGTATGAATTTCATGTCGACCATCTTTATAATTTAAAATATATTCAACTCTGCCATTCACGATAGACATTTTTTCTAGTGAAGCGCCATGGTGAATAACG
>JBEDCU010000179.1:0-9929 GCA_041176585.1 Pseudomonadota bacterium | reverse complement strand
ATATGAATGTTGATTATTGAGGTTGGTATGAATTTTTTGAGCATGATTAAACTGTGTTTTGCGTTGGTATCGCAACTATTACTTATCACTATGCTGCATGCAGCACCACTACAATTGGATCTTAATAAAAGCACGGTATCAGCAACTTTCAAACAAATGAATGTTCCAGTTGACGCAAATTTCACTAAGTTTTCAGCGATGATTGATTTTGATGTGAATAAGCTTGATGCAGCAAAAGCAAGTATTGATATTCATATTCCTAGTTTTGATTTAGGTGATCCTGACTATAATCATGAAGTTCAGAAAAAAGAATGGTTTAACGGCTCTCAGTTCCCGAAAGCGAGTTTTGTTTCTTCAAAAATAAAATCGCTTGCTGCAGGAAAATTTGAAGTCAGTGGCAAACTCACCATTAAAGGTAAAACTGCGGATGTGAATTTTCCGCTGACTTTGAAAAAAGAAGGGTCAACGCAGATTTTTGAAGGCAGTCTTCCTATTCGTCGGTTAGCTTTTTCTATCGGTGAAGGTGAGTGGAAAGATACTTCTATCGTTGCCGATGAGGTCATTATTAAGTTTCGTATTTTTGCTGGAAAATAAAGCGTAGCCATAATTAATTTAGGAGATAGTATGAAATTCAAATATCTATTCGTAGCATTCGTTAGTTTTATAGCGACCAATACAGTGCTATCACAAACTTATCAAATTGAGCCTGGCCATACCTATCCGAGTTTTGAAGCGGATCATTTAGGTATTTCTTTTTGGCGCGGTAAGTTTTTAAAAACCGCAGGTAAAGTGGTATTAGATCGTGCTGCTAAAACAGGTGCTTTAGAGATTACGATTGATGCCAGTTCTATCGATTTCGGTCATTTGAAAATGAATGAGCATGCACGCGGCAAAGATATGTTTAATGTAGAAAAATATCCGACTGTGACATATAAGAGTACTGCTTTGAAATTTGATGGTGATAAATTAGTGGCAGTGGAAGGCGACATGACTTTAATGGGTGTGACTAAGCCTATGAAGCTGACAGTCAATCACTTTAAATGCATCATGCATCCTATGTTAAAGCGTGAAGTATGCGGCGCCGATGCACATGCAACTTTTGATCGTAGTGATTTTGGTTTGAATTACGGTATTCCTCGCTTCGCACCTGAAGTCAAATTAGCGATTCAAGTAGAAGCAGTGAAAGCAGATTAATATTTTGCTTGATTCAATAAAGCGGGCTGATTAATCAGCCCGTTTTTATTTTAATGAATGCATTAGACGAAGAAAATCCGCAAACTGATTTGCAAAAAGTAGTGAGTGGGAATAGCAGCGGTAGGAGAAACTCGGGCTCAGCTCAAGAAATCGTAGAGCTTGGCCCGAAGATCATGGACGTTTAGGAGGACGTCTGCTCGGTGTCATTGGGCCACGTCCTTCAATATGGCGGAATGTAATGCGACCTTTAGATAAATCATAAGGTGATAATTCTAGTGAAACCTTATCGCCAGCCAAAATACGGATGTGATTCTTACGCATTTTGCCACCACTGTAAGCGATCAATACGTGACCATTATCTAAGGTAACCCTATAACGTGAATCGGGTAAAACCTCATCAACCACACCTTCCATTTCAATCAGATCTTCTTTCGCCATCAACTCTCCGGAAAAAACACAACAAATTAGCTAGAAACAGACCGCCAGAATGGCTGGCAGGACTAAACCTTCTGAGGCTAGGTCAGCTGCAAACCTGAATTTAGCAACGCGGAACTATGGCGCAAAAGCCTTGTTTTTGCAAACGAAATATGCACATTGTGAGCAATGGCGGCTGTAAACCGAGCAAGAGACAGAAGCTTTTGCTTCAAGGGATAATTTAATTTGCCAGAGCTTGGTCGCTTACTGATTGTGAGCGATGTGGATGACAAGGCTATCCGCTATTAAGAAAATTGCAATATTTAAGACTAATTTCAGATTTAGCTGCTCAAATAAGTATTAATGCAATATCAGGGTAAATTCTGATCACATACATGCAAGAGTGAAAATAGTAGAGAGTAAATCCTGCTGCAAAAACGGCTAATTGAAAATACGCCTAAAATAATTGCAGAAAATTGGTGGTTTTGTGTCTCTGCGTGATTGTTTATTCAATTTAGCGTAGATGACTTAAAAATAAAAAAGAGTTTACTGGGAGATTAAGTATGTTTAAGTCATTTTTCTTGTCACGTCATTTTGCATTATGGGGATGGCCTGGTGCAGCACTCATCTTTCTTGGTACTTGGTATCAGGTGCAAATTGATGTGGCGATCAATGAATGGTTTGGTGGATTTTATGATCTTGTACAGAAAGCGTTAAGTGCACCAGGTGCCATCACCTTAGGTGAATTTTTTGGATTCCTGCTGAGCTTTGGCAAGCTCGCTGGTATTTATGTATTGGTCGCTGTATTCCTGAGTTTTTATTCTAAGCATTGGGTATTTCGTTGGCGCCAAGCTATGAATGATTATTATATGCAGCATTGGCAGGAATTACGTCATATAGAAGGAGCGAGTCAACGCGTTCAAGAAGACACCAAACGTTTCGCCTTCATCATGGAAACATTGGGCAGTAATATGATGGATGCATTAATGACCTTAATCGCATTCTTGCCCATACTGTGGGAGTTATCGAAAAAAGTCAGTGAAATACCTGTATTTGGTCAAGTCGATCATGCCTTGGTCTATGTTGCTGTGCTGTTCGCTTTGTTAGGTACTGTAGTGCTTGCAACAGTAGGAATTAAATTACCAGGTTTGGAATTTAATAATCAAAGAGTAGAAGCGGCTTATCGTAAAGAATTAGTGCATGCAGAAGATGATGTGCAAAGAGGATCAGAGCCAGTAGTAAAAGATTTATTTGCCCATGTGAGAGAAAATTATTTCCGATTATTTTTTCATTACATGTATTTTGATGTTGCTAAATTCTCTTACTTACAATTTGGTGTGTTGGTGCCGTATATCGCTTTAGGTCCTACCGTTGTTGCTGGTGCAATTACTTTAGGCGTGATGCAACAAATCGTACGTGCTTTTGGTCGTGTAGAAATGTCATTTCAATTTCTTGTGCGAAGCTGGGGTACCATCGTTGAATTGATCTCTGTCTACAAACGATTACGTGCATTCGAAGCACAAATCGGCAAACTTAAACAGCCTGAAAATCAAGCAAGCTAATCATCCAAGCTAATCAAGGCTAGCTTGAAACGTTGATGTGATTAAGGCTTTTTCTTCACTATTGTGAGCATATCTCCATCGGATAAATTATCCGATGGATTTAGCACAAGCTCATCACTAGTTGAGACACCCGATAACACTTCTACCTTAGCGCCAAAATCTTTACCAAGCTCCACTGCTTTCAAACTTACCTTACCTTGTGCATCTACCACCGCAACCCGCGGACCTTCTCCTCGTAGTAATAAGGTATTCACTGGAACGACTATGCCAGCGCGATGATGTGCTGCGACTTGTATTTCTATGTAAGAACCCGGTAAAAGTTCACCACTAGGGTTAGAGACACTAATTTCAACTTGTAGACTACGGTTGGCTGGATCAATCGCGCGTGCAGTTCGAGTTACAACTGCAGAAAATTTTCGATTCGGTACTTCAGCTAAACGGAAAGTGACTGCTTGACCTTCTTTAATATTTTTAGCATAGGCTTGTGGCACATACACATAAGCGCGTAATGATTGTGATTGAGTCAGTATAAATAAGGGTTTACTGCTACTACCAGTATCAATTAAATCGCCAATATTCACATTACGGCGTGTAATGACGCCATCAAAAGGAGCGATGATGCGTGTGAACGATAGTAATTCTTTGAGTCTTAGTACATTCGCTTCCGCCACATTCAGATTAGACAGAGCTTGTTCATAACTACTGCGTCGCTCATCAAATTCTTGTTGTGATACTGCTTTTTGATCGAGTAAGGCATGCCAGCGATCGAGTGTGATTTTGGCTAAACTTAAAGCTGATTGCAGTTGTTGTTTAGATGCCTGTGCTTGATTGAGTTGCTGTTCTGACTCTGGGCTACTAATCTCAGCCAACAAGTCACCTTTTTTGACTGCACTTCCTATATCTTTGGTCCAACGTAACAGATAGCCACTAGCACGTGCTGAAATAGGTGATTCTATTTGTCCCATTAAAGTAGCAGGCAATGCAATGCTAAGACCTTCCCCATTTGCTTGGGGATATACGGTGCTCGCATAATGTTGAGAATTTTTTTGCGTTTGAGCGGCTAAGTCTTTCGCATCCGAGTGCTTACGCAAGACAGCAAAACCACCCCCTGTGATTAACACAATCAAAATAGCGATAAAACCTAAACGTAATTTATGTAAGGTGCGCACTCTGTGTACTTGACGGAGTTGATGGCCATGTATGCCGAGTAAGTTATGACGTGGTTGTGTCATCGATCAAGATCCTTGAGACAAAACAGCAGATTGGGATGAGAGGCGCTTAGCAAGAAAGCGGTGTACTGAAGCGAAAATAATAGGAACAAAAAATAAGGTAGACACGGTAGAAAATAATAAGCCGCCTATCACTGCGCGACCTAAGGGCGCATTTTGTTCTGCACCTTCACCTATGCCTAGAGCCATAGGCAACATACCAATAATCATAGCGGCGGCTGTCATGAGCACAGGACGTATTCTTGTAGAGCCAGCTTCTAATGCGGCTGAGAGTGGCGGTATACCGTCTCGTAAACGTTGTAGAGCAAATGAGACTAACAAGATACTGTTAGCCGTAGCAACACCCATAGTCATAATCGCTCCTGTGAGTGCAGGAACTGATAAATGCGTACCAGTTAAAAACAACATCCATGCAATACCAGCTAATGCAGCAGGTAAGGTGCTAATGATAATGAGAGGATCAATCCAAGATTGAAAATTCACTACGATCAGTAAGTACACTAAAACGATAGCACCTGCTAAACCCCATAGCAGACCTGAATAAGAAGTCTGCATGGTAGTAGCCTGACCGCGCAAGGTGAGCTTCTGTCCTTTTTTCAGTTGTGGCTGCATGTTTTGGATTTCTCTGTTGATATCCGCAACAACGCCTCCAAAATCACGACCTTGTACATTTACATAAATATCTATCACCGGTGTGATGTCATATTCAGAAACCACTGCAGGTTGAACTGTCGGTGAGACCTTCACTAAATTACCGAGTAATTGACTTGATCCTCCGCCTGTTGGAGAAACTGGTGTTCGTAGTAAGTCTTCTAGTGAATTCATTTTATATTGTGGTGATTGCACCAAGATGTTGTAGACCACGCTATTAGTAGGATTGACCCAAAATGCGGGTGCAGTTTGAAAACTACCTGCTAGTGACACCAACACATTTTGTGCAACATTGGCTTGCGAGAGGTTTAATGCTTGCAATGCAGTGCGATCAGTTTCTAATGCGAGCGTAGGATGATTGAGTTTTTGATGGATATGCGCATCAACAGTGCCAGGTATTTTTTCAATCTTTTTCAATAAGTTGTTCGCTAGTGCATAACTTGCTTGCATATCTTTGCCGGCAAACTGAATATCGATAGGCGCTTGTGATCCAAAATTTAAAATCTGCGCAATGATGTCTGCAGGCTGAAAATAAAATTCCACGCCTGGAAAGCGTTTTGATAGTTCACTACGTAAATGATTAATATGATTAAGGGTGAGACTATGTCCTTCTTTAAGCGATATCAATAATTCACAATCAACAGGCCCATAGGTGCCTGCATTGTTATACGACATATTTATACTACTAATCGTGGCACCGATATTTTCAAGGACTGTATCTAATTCAGCAGGTGGAATGATTTGACGTATTGCATTTTCTACTTGGTCAGCTAAGCGTGCTGTTTCTTCTATGCGTGTGCCACTCGGTGCACGCATATGAAGTCTGATTTGACCGGCATCGACGGCGGGGAAAAAATCTTCACCTAAAATTAAAAATAAGCCACAAGAAGCTATGGTGAAGCTAAAAAATACAGATGCAAAAGATTTACGTCTTACTAAGAGTGCACTTAAGCCTGCTATGTAAGTAGCACGCATGCGTTCAAAACCCTGATCAAATTTCAAATGAATCGAGTGAAAAAAACTTGTTGTTTGGGTTTTAATGGTTTCTTGCTTAAGCATCATCAGCGCCATGGTTGGCACCAATGTTCGAGAAAGAAAATAAGAAGCTAACATCGCAAAGACCACAGCTTCTGCTAAAGGTACAAATAAATAGCGTGCCACGCCAGTCAAGAAAAACATAGGTAAAAACACGATACAAATACACAGCGTAGAAACGAGTGCAGGTACGGCGATCTCACTGGCTCCATCATAAATCGCGTTATATAAATCTTTACCTAAATGAAGATGACGTTCTATATTTTCAATCGTGACCGTTGCATCATCCACCAAAATACCAATAGCTAAAGTGAGGCCACCTAAGGTCATGAGATTTAATGTCTCACCCATGGCATTCAAACCAATGATAGAACTTAAAATTGAGAGTGGAATCGATACAGCAATAATGCATGTACTACGCCAACTACCTAAAAAAAGTAAAATCAATGCAGCGGTTAAACAAGAGGCAATGATGGCTTCATGTAACACACTACTAATTGCAGCACGTACAAAGATAGATTGGTCAAACATAGTAGTAATGTTGACGCCTTCCGGAATACCTTTAGATATCTCGGCTACTTTAGTTTTAACATTCTCTACAATTTTTAGCGTGGATTCAGAACCGTTCTTCATCACGGTTAATAGCACACCACGTTGTCCTTCTTTTTTGACTATGTTTTGTTGCGGTTGAAATCCATCACGCACATGCGCTACTTCTTTTAAATAAGTGGTTGAGCCATTCACAGTTTTAACTGGTAGCTCATTTAATCCTGCAATACTGTCTGGCGAGCCATTTAAACGTACCGAGTGTTCTAGCTCACCTAATTTAATTGTGCCAGCCGGCAGAATTAAATTTTGCGTATTTACTGCATTGACTACATCGGTTGGTGTTAAACCTTTAGCGAGTAAGGCTTCGGTATCCAAGTCCACCGAGATCACGCGAAATTTTCCACCATAGGGATAGGGAACAGCAACACCAGGAATAGTGATTAATTGCGTACGAACTTGATTAATCGCGACATCATTCAGTTGTTGTTCCGACAGTGTAGGACTGGATAAACCCACTTGCACCACTGGTACGGATGAGGCGGAATAAGTAATGATGAGCGGAGGCACTGTACCTGGTGGTAAAGAGCGCAGCATGAATTGACTGACAGCAGTGATTTGCGAGAGCGCAGTAGAAATATTAACTTTAGGATGAAAAAACACTTTCACCACTGATAAGCTGGCCATCGATTGCGATTCTAAGTGCTCGATATCATTGACCATTGTGGTCAGTGCTTTTTCATAAGGACTGACGATGCGCTCACGCATATCTTTAGGTGGTAGGCCACTATAAGACCACACCACACTGACGACTGGTATTTTTATATCAGGCAGTATGTCGGTGGGGGTAGAGCGCAAGGCGAACGGCGTCGCTAATAAAATCAATAGCGCCATCACCATGTAGGTATACGGACGGCGCAGTGCAACGTCAACGAGCCACATAAGATTATTTGTCCGGCAGAGTATTAGGTCAAATCAGCTTGAACTAAAAATTGGAATAAGGATTTTCAAAGACATGAATTATTGCATGAGCGCATGACAGAGTGATTTCGTGATCAGCAAACTAGGTATTGAAAAAAATGAAGTCAATATGAAAAAAATTTTCATTATGAAATCACTTTTAAATTGAGGGCACCTCTTATTTGTAGTCAGCGCAGCAAGCGTGATTATTTTCAAAGCAAATATAAGTCTTAGAGAGTTTATTTATTCCGTATTGCAGCAACGGTGAATGCATTATTTAGCAGGGTATTTTGTTAGCAATTGGGAAGATATGCTGCATTGCGCTTATATTAATTTAGTTTCAGCATTTCATCTGTTGCGCATTGCCGATAACATAAGGACTTATATTGAAATGCTGACAGATTGCTGAATAGTGAAAAAAATCGTTTTAAAGAATTTATTTGGTCTATTGATGGCTGTTGTTGGACTGTTGTGCTTGCAACAGGCAAATGCAACCACATTAAAAAATGTCGATATAGAGCAGATTTTTTCAAATCAATACACAGTTGGTGAATTAAATCCCAATGTGCCGGTCTGGCCTTTATTTTTGAAATCAGCTACAGACGCGAATATAAAACCGACGTTATTTGGTTATGCCTTTGAGTCGGTGGATTTTGAGCCAGTGCGAGGCTATGGTGGCAAGCCGATTAATATTTTGGTGGCGATTGACACACAAGGTAATTTTCTTGAATCAAAATTAATCAGTCACAGAGAACCTTTATTTCGCTCCGAAGTAGGGATAGCCAAACTGACGGAATTTGCAGCGCAATACAAAGGACTATCAATCCATCACGACATCCAACTCTACGACCATAAAGCGAAAACCAGTCGTGATGATAAAAACGCAGCATTACATGGTGTGCAAGCTGGGACCGTTACAGTTAAAGCTATCGATCGTACGATTTTGCAATCCGCTACTTCAGTTGCACTTGCTCATCAAGAGGCAGCAAAGACAGGCAATATCGTCGGTGCAGGGAATGCGATAGCGCTCTCTAAGGGGCAATTAAATGAAACACAGATCAGACCTTTACATCCAGCAGAACTGGAATGGCGAGGTATGGTGCAAACCTCGCAGATTACTCGCGGACAAATTGAAAAAGCATTCATAGGCACACGTGCTGTCGGTGCAGATAAATTAGCTGCGAAATCACCGGATGACATCGCATTACAGTTTCATGTAGCGTTGGTGAGTTTGCCTGCAATAGGTCGCAATATTTTAGATGACGAAGGTTGGCGTTTAGTCGCTGCGAATCGACGTAATAGTCATGCATTAATGGTCATAGAATCCGGACCTTTAGCTAAAATGATGTATGAGAGTCAGCGCATCGTGGACGATGTGCCTTTTGTTTTAAAGCAGAACGGTAAGACGATAGGTCTTCGTTCAATTGCCTATGACAAAGGTGTGAAGGTACCGGGTTATCCCACGCAAACGCGTGCGCATTTTTTAATCATTGATACCGCTACGCCACTCGATCCAACGCAGCCATTTAATCTCATCTTTAAATTAGGCCGTCGCTTTGGCACTTTCCCTAATCAAAAAGCTTATGTGGAATTTCCATTGCCTTATTACTTTCATGGTTGGCGACAAGTGATATCGAATTATCTCGATGCAGATTGGGTAGGTACTTGGATTAAGCGTAGTGGAGAGATCGCTACTTTATTAATTGCATTAACTTTGCTCAGTATTGCTTTAATACGTCAGCATAAATTAACAGCTACGACTAAACGTTTAGCGCAATTTAGGGTGGGATTTTTATTATTCACCTTAATTGGAATAGGCTGGATTTTTCAAGGACAGTTGAGTATTGTTAATATTACGGCGGCAATAGATTCAATTGCATCAGGTAATGATTTAAGTTTTTTTCTGACGGATCCTATTACTGTGATCCTTTGGATTTTTGTGGGGTTCACTTTATTTATCTGGGGGCGTGGCACATTTTGTGGTTGGTTATGTCCGTTTGGTGCATTTCAAGAATTAGTCAGTAAGTCTATGCGCTTCATGGGTTTACGCCATAAGCGCTTACGACCTAGCATTGATCGCAAACTGAAATGGATTAAATATATTTTGCTCGTGAGTTTATTGAGCATGCTGTTTATCTCACCTTCAACCACTGAAATTGGCGTAGAAGTGGAGCCATTTGAAACAGCGATTAGTTTATATTTTGTGCGTGACTGGCCGTATGTGTTGTGGGCGGTGACTTGTTTAAGTTTAAGCGTAGTGGTGTATCGCGGTTATTGTCGTTATATCTGCCCACTCGGTGCTGCATTAGCTGCATTTAATCCATTAAGGAAATGGGGT
>JBEDCU010000178.1:0-5688 GCA_041176585.1 Pseudomonadota bacterium | reverse complement strand
CTGTGAAGCCACCCATAGTGAACACAAACAGGAAGCCGACTGCAAATAACATCGGTGTTTCAAATGTCATAGAACCGCGCCACATAGTCGCAATCCAGTTAAATACTTTTACACCCGTTGGCACAGCAATCAACATAGTGGCGTACATAAAGAACAATTGGCTAGTAACAGGCATGCCGGTTGAAAACATGTGATGCGCCCAAACGATAAAGGACAAGATCGCGATAGACGATGTTGCATACACCATGGAAGCATAACCAAACAATGGCTTACGAGCGAATGCAGGAATGATTTGAGAAACAATACCGAACGCTGGCAAGATCATGATGTACACCTCTGGATGACCAAAGAACCAGAAGATATGTTGATACATCACAGGATCACCACCACCTGCCGCATTGAAGAATGAAGTACCGAAATGACGATCAGTCAATGTCATGGTGATTGCACCTGCCAACACTGGCATAACAGCAATCAGTAAGTAAGCAGTGATCAACCACGTCCAGCAAAACATAGGCATCTTCATCAGTGTCATGCCAGGAGCGCGCATGTTCAAGATGGTAGTGACAATGTTAATCGAACCCATGATGGAAGAAGCACCCATGATATGCATGGCGAAAATACCCATGTCCATACCAATACCCATCTGGGTTGATAACGGTGCATACAAGGTCCAACCTGCTGCTGTCGCACCACCAGGTACTAGGAACGAACCAACTAACAGAATCGCTGCTGGTGGTAACAACCAGAAGGAGAAGTTATTCATACGCGCGAATGCCATGTCCGCAGCACCGATTTGCAGCGGAATCATCCAGTTCGCAAAACCTACGAAGGCCGGCATGATGGCACCGAACACCATGATCAGACCATGCATGGTGGTTAACTGATTAAAAAACTCCGGCTTGAATAATTGCAAGCCAGGTTGGAACAGTTCAGCACGAATACCTAATGCTAGAACACCGCCAGTCAATAACATTGCAAACGAAAACCACAGATATAAAGTGCCGATATCTTTATGATTGGTCGCAAACAACCAACGCTGCCAACCATGAGGATGATGATCGTGCGCGTCGTGAGCGTCGTGTGCGTGATCGATAGTTGTACTCATCTGATTCTCCTGATATTTCGATTCAATGCGAAATTATTTGCGTGCAGCTAAAACTTCAGCTGCTTGCACCATGTTTTGACCTGCCTTGTTTGACCAATGATTACGGGTATAAGTAATCACCGCAGCAATTTCAGTATCAGACAAAGTTTTCCATGAAGGCATAGCGTTCTTACCATTCAACAGCATAGCAATTTGATCGCCCTTAGGTCCATTCACTACTTTTGATCCATCCAATGCAGGGAAAGCACCTGGTACACCTTTGCCGCTGTCTTGATGACAAGCCACACAGTTAGATGCATAAACTGCAGCACCTTTGGTGTTGAGCTCAGCCAAAGTTAGCGCTTTATTTGCATCTTCTGCACCAGCAGTTGAGCCCTTCTTCTTATCTGCTACCCATTTTGCGTAATCTGCTTCGCTAAGAACATTCACAACGATAGGCATGAAGGCATGCTCTTTGCCACAAAGCTCATAACAGTTACCGCGATAAGTACCGACTTTCTCTGCTTTGAACCATGTGTCGCGTACAAAACCTGGAATCGCATCTTGTTTTACGCCCAAGGCTGGAACACCCCAAGCATGAATCACATCATTCGCTGTAGTGACGATACGGATTTTCTTATTCACTGGCACAACGAGTGGATTGTCCACTTCAATTAAATAGTTGTCGCCCTTAGTTGCACCTTCATGAATTTGATCACGTGGGGTAGCCAGTGCTGAGTAATAAGCAATACCTTCGCCCTCACCCTTAATGTAGTCATAACCCCATTTCCATTGCATACCCGTGGCTTTAATGGTGATGTCGGCATTCGATGTGTCTTTCATCGCCACCACAGTTTTAGTTGCTGGCAAAGCCATCAAAATAACGATAATGAATGGTACGACTGTCCATGCGATCTCAACTGTAGTGCTCTCATGAAAGCTAGCTGCTTTGTGACCCAGTGATTTACGATGCTTGAGTATGGAGTAGAACATCACACCAAATACAGCAAGGAAAATAACGACACAGATCACCATCATCAAGGTATGCAGCTGATAGATATCGGACGCAATCGCCGTCACAGGTGGCTGAAAATTCAATTGACGAACGGCAGGTCCACCCTCCATATCATTGACAGCAAATGATGAAGTCGTAACCAATTGCCCAGAAATTGCAGCAATCATCATGAGTAGGCGCTTCGCGTGTTTCATAGTGTCCTCAAAAGCCTAAATAAAAAGTTATCGCAGATGACTAAGCATCCAGTTAAAAAAACTGAGGTGAACCTGCGTAATGCCCCAGTTCTTCACTCAGTTCTTTTGCAAATTCACGTCGCTTGCGTTCGGTGACAAATCCTCCGACATTCACTTTGTCTCGACCCGCTTCTAAACTAATCAATCCATGCTTGACCTTTGGTAAAGCCACTCGCGTTCTACTTGGATCTAGTCTAATTTTTTCTGATTTTTCCGCACGCACCATCTCAACCACAAGACCTGATGCACTGAGTGCTATCTGATCTCTATCACTTGCATGCCGTCCAAAGTAAAGAAATGCAAAAGCGACTGCCAACATTTCACCTACTGCAAACACCATCACTACCCATGCACCATGGAAGGTGAAGTAACTTGCTATGAGCAATGAAGCTACACATAAGGCTGAATACGCCTTAATTAGCTGACTAGGCGAAATCGAGCAATTTTTTTTCAAAATCCACTCACGCGTCGTCAACACACCACACCTCATCTCATGAACAGGCTAAAAATGATCACTTCATAACTGTCAAAGTATAAGTCAAAAGGCAATTACTCGCCAAGAGGAAACACTTCCATCTCGTCTAGCAGACTGGTTAGTCATATTTTGATCGACTAATTACTTGCGTAAATCATCAAATCGAATAATGCTGGTTCCGTCTGCCCTCTGCTTAGGCGCTGGTCGAAATGCATGACCATTTATCACCTCCACGCTGAGATGAATTTTGCCATCGGGTTGGCGACCTTGCTCTAAGGTCTCTTTTACTCGCCCCCAAAGCCGTTTTCCTAACAAGGCTTTTCGCTTCGTCAGCAAGGGATTTCCGCCAAATGCGCGAATATCCTGAAAAAGATTTTCAATTGATGAATAAGTGATATTCAGAATTTCCATATCTATAACGGGTGTAGCAAATCCTGCTGCCACTAGCATGTCACCCAAATCATGCAGATCTACAAAGGGCAGTAATGCGTCGGTATGGCCCAACTCTGCAAACACATCGCGCAAAGGTTTAAAAGTAGTCGGACCAAAACAAGAAAACATCAGCAATCCATCCACCTGCAACACGCGCTTCCATTCTGCAAACACACGATCAGGTTGTGGGTGCCAATGCAAGGCGAGATTCGACCAAACCAAATCCAAACTGCTCTCTTGCAATGGTAATTGAGCGAAATTTGCACCAACCAAGATGGCATTCCCAGGTCCGACATTACGTTGTCCACTTAGCCTAGCCAAAAATTGTCGAGGCAGATTCTGCGTTTTTTTTGCTTTTTGTCTAGCTTGCGCCAGCATGGACTGCGAAGCATCCACACCACACATGACTGCATTAGGAAAACGCGATCGCAAAGCAAATAAATCATCGCCCTCTCCACAACCAGCATCACACAATGTCTTGGGATTAGTCTTAATCAAAGAGAGGCGCTCAAACATACGTGCTGAAATTTCACGTCGCAAAAATTGCGATGTCTGTACCCGTTCAGTACGTGCAAATAAACGCCGTACCTCCGTTAAAGAAATGGGCGCACTTTGCATTACTGTTTTTTGCGTATCCGCACTCTGTGCAGTCATGTCGTTCATTATTCCGCTTGCATAAAAATCAAGCGCACAGTTTACACGTCAACTTCAACCTCAACGTGGCGTATTTTTATTATGTTCTTACGATTAGTCCGTCAATTAGGCATCCATCATTTACCACGGTGCTGTGCTTTATGCACTTGTACCTTAGAGCAAAATAACTATCACCATCACGCTCACGATATTGATCTCTGTGATTTTTGCTCATTAAAATTTTTTCATCAGCATGCATTACGATGCATTGTGTGTGCCAATAAATTAAACCATCACCATATCGCACAGCATTGCGGCAAATGCCTTGCACAACCACCCGCATACGATATGACACTTGTAGTGACTGACTATGTTGCTCCTTACAATATGCTGATTCATGCACTAAAATTTCAACATCAATTAGCACTTGCTCCTTTGTTTGCCCACTTGTTAGCACAGACATGGCAACAATCCATTTGCATACAAGCTGATTTCATTATTCCTATCCCTATATCTGCACAACGACTGAGCGAGCGTGGTTTTAATCAATCTTTAGAAATAGCTAAGCCACTAGCAAAACATCTACAACTCCCTTTACACTCTTCTCTAGCTTTCAGAATTCGTCATACTCAAGCACAGAGCAGCCTTGCATTTAATAAAAGGAAAAATAATTTACATGGCGCGTTTATCATTTCTAATTCATCAGAAGCGTTAAAAAATAAACATATTATTGTCATTGATGATGTAATGACGAGTGGACATACGGTCAATGAATTTGCTGCTTGCTTAAAACGCCACGGTGTAGCTCGTGTGACTAATTTGGTTTTCGCGCGCACTATCGCGCATTAATTTTTCTTATTTTTTTGTTGGAGTGTGCCGTGTTTCATGTTGTCTTAGTCGAACCAGAAATCCCTCCGAACACAGGCAATATCATACGGCTATGCGCCAACACAGGCGCACAGCTTCATTTAATTGAGCCCTTAGGATTTCCCTTAGATGATGCAAGAATGCGGCGCGCCGGTTTGGACTATCACGAATTCACGGCTATGAAAGTGCATGCAGACTGGAATGCATTTATCAATCAAGTACAACCTGATCCAACGCGATTATTTGCCATCACAACGCATGGATCACAAAACTTTGCACATACGAAATTTTTAGCCGGCGATGTTTTCGTCTTTGGTTCTGAGACTAAAGGACTGGATCCTAATCTGCGTAATCAGTTTCCAACCCAACAGCGACTACGACTTCCTATGCAACCTGATAATCGTAGTCTGAATTTATCCAACGCTGTTGCCGTCATCGTGTATGAAGCATGGCGCCAACAAGGTTTTGAAGGTGGTAGTTAAGTGACTTTAGTGTTAAGAGAGCGTAACCGCTATAGTTACACCACTGATGCAGCTGCAGCCTCAGTTCTCGCTATGGCTTCTTTGCGATAGCGATTCAAATCCTGCACGGTAGTGAATGTCTGCTCAAATAATAAGGAAAGATTGTGCAGAATTCTATCCACTACTTTTTTCTCCCAGACGTCATCAAAACAAATTTGTTTATCTAACCAAGCCTCTAACCACTCTGGATCAGGCAGACGACTTTGCACAGTGTCATTCGGGAATAAAGCACGATTGACATGCAAATTTGTAGGATGCAAAGGTTTTTCAGTGCGACGTGCTGAAGCCATTAACACACCAATTTTTGCAAACGCAATACGCGCCTGCTCTCCCACTTCAGTTAATGCTTTTTTCATGTAGCGCAGATAAGCACCACCATGTCGTGCTTCATCTTGACTAATGATTTTATAGATCTGACGAATAAC
>JBEDCU010000177.1:0-7995 GCA_041176585.1 Pseudomonadota bacterium | reverse complement strand
GATGGGATGCCCTCTTTTATATAGAAATTTTATTTTTACTTTTACTTATTCAATTTTGCTTATTTAATTTTAATTAGTCGTTTTTAACTACGATAGTTGGAAATTTACTCGACAAATCTTTTGCTTTTTCTGCGACACGCACTGCGAGTTTACGTGCGATTTGTTTGTAAATTTGTGCGATCTTTCCATCTGGATCAGCAACCACAGTTGGTTTACCAGAATCAGTTTGTTCACGAATTTCTAATGCTAATGGCAGCGCACCTAAAAAATCCACGCCAAAGTCAGCACACATTTTTGCACCACCGCCCTCACCAAAGATCGCTTCTGCGTGTCCGCAGTTCGTACAAATGTGCATGCTCATATTTTCAACCACACCCAAAATCGGTATGCCGACTTTTTCAAACATTTTTAAACCCTTACGCGCATCGAGTAAGGCAATGTCTTGCGGCGTAGTGACGATGACCGCACCTGTTACAGGCACTTTCTGCGATAAGGTCAGCTGTATATCGCCTGTGCCAGGTGGCATATCCACCACTAAATAATCAAGATCACGCCAATTCGTTTGTTCAAGTAATTGCTGTAAAGCCTGCGTAACCATAGGACCGCGCCACACCATAGGATCATCAGGATTAATCATGAATCCTATGGAAGCGACTTGTAGTCCATAATTTTCCAAAGGCTCCATGGTCTTACCATCATGTGATTCAGGACGACCAGAGATGCCCGTCATCATCGGTTGCGATGGACCGTATATATCAGCATCTAATAATCCGACATTTGCACCTTCTGCAGCGAGTGCAAGTGCGAGATTCACAGCCGTCGTTGATTTACCCACGCCACCTTTACCGGAAGCGACAGCAATAATATTGCGCACATTCGGCAATAACTTCACACCACGCTGCGCTGAGTGCGCCACAATTTTTGCAAAGACATGGACGTGCACTTTGCTTACACCAGGCAAAGCTAGCAGCGCTTCACTAACTTGAGTTTGTATCAATTGAATTTGCGATTTTGCGGGATAGCCCAATTCAATATCCACCGCAACATGATCACCATCGATAGCAATGTTCTTGGCTGAACGGCTTACCATGAAATCTTTACCCGTATTTGGATCGATTAGCTTAGATAAGGCGCTTTGTACTGCTTCTACTGTCATGCTCATGTGTTCTCCTAAATGCAAGCGCCACAGTCTAATGTAATCAGAAGAGACTTGCTTGTTTTCTGTTTTAAATGAAGTTAGATGAATCGCTTGCACATATGTGTAAAATAAAGCCTATTTAATTACGTATTTTTGTTAAATACAAACCCTATCTTCAACATTTATAGCCTTAAAACCTGCCAATTATCTTATTCGTTAAGGTACAATAATGAAAACATGCTTTAAACTGAGAGCACAAAACTAAATGCTTTAAAAAGCATAATATCAACCATAAACATGAGACCTCAAGTGACCACCTCATTTGACACCAGTAAGTTAGCGTCGATACTCGATGAGTTTAGCGGTCAATCCGGCGCATTACTCCCCATTCTGCATGCGGTTCAAGCAGTAGAAGGCTATGTGCCTAGCGACACCATCCCCGTCATTGCCGATGCATTAAATCTTTCACGCGCAGAAGTACATGGCGTGATCACTTATTACCATCACTTTCGTGAAAAGCCAGCCGGCAAAACTGTGGTGCAGATATGCCGGGCAGAGGCTTGTCAGTCTGTAGGCTCAGATGCCTTAGCCGAACATGCCGTTAAGCAGATAGGCTGCGACTTTCATGAAACCACTAAAGATGGCAGCTTCACACTGGACCCTGTGTATTGCTTAGGTCAGTGTGCATGCGGTCCTGCGATTATGATTAATGATGATGTGCATGCACGTGTAGATGCAGCAAAACTTGACAAACTCTTAGCAAAAGCAAGGAGTCAAGCATGAGCATTACTGTCTATATTCCACGCGATTCCACCGCTGTTGCTTTAGGTGCCAACGATGTAGCGGCAGCGATTGCAGCACAAGCAAAACAACGCAAGCTTGATATCACGATTAAACGCAATGGCTCACGCGGTATGTTTTGGTTAGAGCCTTTGGTTGAAGTTGAAACTGCATCCGGTCGCATTGCTTACGGCCCTGTGAGTGAAGAAGATGTCGCTGCCTTATTCGATGCGGATTTCCTGCATGGCGGTAAGCACGCACTAGCACTCGGCAAAACAGAGGACATTCCGTTTTTGAAAAATCAAGAACGCCTCACCTTCGCACGTGTTGGTATTACTGATCCAGTGTCGATAGAAGATTATGTTGCGCATGAAGGCTATGTAGGTTTACGCAAAGCTCTTACTATGACGCAAGCGCAAATTGTTCAAGAAGTCACTGACTCCGGCTTACGTGGACGGGGTGGTGCAGCTTTCCCGACTGGTATTAAGTGGAATACCGTCATGAAGGAACAATCAGCGCAAAAATACATAGTCTGTAATGCGGATGAAGGTGACTCTGGCACCTTCTCTGATCGCATGGTTATGGAAGATGATCCCTTTGTGCTAATCGAGGGCATGACGATTGCAGGTTTAGCTGTCGGCGCAGATAAGGGTTACATCTATGTGCGCTCTGAATATCCTCACGCTATCGTTGCACTGAATGAAGCGATTGCGACTGCACATACGCATCAATACTTAGGCAAAAACATACTAGGATCAGGTAAAGCCTTTGATCTAGAAGTACGCATGGGCGCAGGCTCTTATGTCTGTGGCGAAGAAACTGCGTTACTCGAAAGTCTAGAAGGTAAACGCGGCATAGTGCGAGCTA
Organism: Pseudomonadota bacterium; assembly: GCA_041176585.1. Classification (GTDB taxonomy): domain Bacteria; phylum Pseudomonadota; class Gammaproteobacteria; order Burkholderiales; family Burkholderiaceae_D; genus Pernthalerella. The sequence goes on along the minus strand of JBEDCU010000177.1, from coordinate 5,210 downwards.
AACCACCACTACCTGCAATTTCTGGCTTATTCGGAAAGCCGACCGTCATAAACAACGTGATTTCATTGGCGACTGTGCCGATTATTTTGTCACGTGGTGCAAATTTCTATCGTGACTTTGGTATGGGTCGTTCACGTGGCACTTTGCCACTGCAACTCGCTGGCAATATTAAATTCGGTGGCTTAGTTGAAAAAGCATTCGGCATTAGCTTGAACGAAATGCTCACCACCTTTGGTGGTGGCACACGCAGTGGCAAACCCATTAAAGCAGTACAAGTTGGTGGACCACTCGGTGCGTATATACCTCCATCACAGTTCGATACTCCACTCGACTATGAAGCCTTCTTAGCCTTAGGCGGCACACTCGGTCATGGCGGTATTGTGGTATTTGATGAGTCCACCAATATGTTGAATCAAGCGCGCTATGCGATGGAGTTTTGTGCGATTGAATCTTGTGGCAAATGTACACCTTGCCGCATCGGTTCTACACGTGGCAAAGAAGCACTCGACAAAGTACGTAATGGTGACAACGTAGAACAACAAATTCATTTAGTGCGCGATTTATGCGACACCATGCTGCATGGATCGTTATGTGCCATGGGCGGAATGACACCTTTTCCAGTTTTATCAGCGTTAAACCACTTCCCCGAAGATTTCCAAACGCAGCAAAAGCGCAAAGCCGCTTAACAATTACTCTGCAGGAGACATGCAATGAATGTATTAAACGAAACCGATTACGGCACACCAGCAAGTCACTCTGATGTTGCAGTTACATTAGAGATAGATGGTGTCAGCATCACCGTACCTAAAGGTACCTCTGTTATGCGTGCAGCGACTGAAGCTGGCGTGAATGTCCCCAAGCTATGCGCAACAGATAGCTTGGATGCATTTGGATCTTGCCGTTTATGTTTAGTTGAAATCGAAGGTCGTAAGGGTTATCCCGCTTCTTGCACCACTCCGTGCGAACCGGGCATGAAAGTAAAAACCCAAACTAATAAACTGGCTGATATTCGTAAAGGCGTGATGGAGTTGTATATCTCTGATCACCCACTCGATTGCTTAACCTGCCCTACTAATGGTAATTGCGAATTACAAGACATGGCAGGCGTGGTTGGTTTACGTGAAGTACGTTATGGCTACGAAGGCGAAAATCATCTGAAGATGAAAAAGGATGAATCGAATCCTTATTTCACTTATGACCCTTCTAAATGTATTGTGTGTAATCGTTGTGTACGTGCTTGTGAAGAAACACAAGGCACCTTTGCATTAACCATCGATGGACGTGGCTTTGAATCACGTGTCTCTGCAGGACAAAATGAAGCCTTCATGGATTCAGAATGTGTATCGTGCGGCGCTTGCGTACAAGCCTGTCCTACTGCAACCCTGACAGAAAAATCCGTCATCATGATGGGTCAAGCAGAACACAGCAAAATCACGACATGTGCTTATTGCGGCGTAGGTTGTTCATTCAAAGCTGAAATGAAGGGCAATGAAGTCGTACGCATGGTGCCATACAAAAACGGTAAAGCAAATCACGGTCATTCATGCGTCAAGGGTCGCTTTGCATGGGGTTATGCATCGCATAAAGATCGTATGCTGAAACCCATGATACGTAAGAAAATCACCGATCCATGGCAAGAAGTGTCATGGGAAGAAGCGGTTGGCTATGCAGCGAGTGAATTCCGTCGCATACAAAAGAAACATGGCAAAGATTCCATCGGTGGTATTACCTCTTCACGTTGCACCAATGAAGAAACCTATCTAGTTCAAAAACTCGTACGTGCTGCATTTGGTAATAACAATGTCGACACTTGTGCGCGTGTTTGCCACTCGCCTACTGGTTACGGTTTAAAACAAACCTTAGGTGAATCAGCAGGTACACAAACCTTTGATTCAGTTATGCATGCTGATGTGATCATGGTGATAGGTGCGAATCCTGTTGCTGCTCATCCAGTGTTTGCCTCACAAATGAAACGACGTTTGCGAGAAGGTGCAAAACTCATCGTCGTTGATCCGCGCACAACAGAAATGGTGAAGTCTCCTCATATACAAGCTGACTATCACTTAAAACTCAAACCCGGTACCAATGTAGCGATAGTCTCTGCATTAGCGCATGTGATTGTCACTGAAGGTTTATGCAAAGAAGATTACATCAACGAGCGTTGCGATACACAGTCATTCAAAGACTGGAAAGAATTTGTTTCACGTACTGAAAATTCGCCTGAAGCTTTGCAAGAAGTCACTGGTGTACCTGCCGACTTACTGCGTGGAGCAGCGCGTTTATATGCAACTGGTGGTAATGCTGCGATTTACTATGGTTTAGGCGTAACGGAACATGCACAAGGTTCAACCATGGTGATGGGTATCGCGAATCTAGCGATGGCAACCGGTAATGTGGGACGCGAAGGTGTAGGTGTGAATCCATTACGCGGTCAAAACAATGTACAAGGTTCGTGTGACATGGGTTCCTTCCCACATGAATTGCCTGGCTATCGTCATATTTCTGATAGCACTGCACGCGCTCAATTTGAAGCAAGCTGGGGTGTGACACTAGATCCAGAACCAGGCCTGCGTATTCCGAACATGTTTGATGCTGCAATCGATGGCACCTTCATGGGCTTGTACTGCCAAGGTGAAGATATTGTTCAATCCGATCCAAATACTCTGCATGTCACCAATGCATTGAGCTCTATGGAATGCATAGTCGTTCAAGATTTATTTTTGAATGAAACTGCAAAGTACGCGCATGTATTCTTACCTGGTTCATCATTCTTAGAAAAAGATGGTACGTTTACTAATGCTGAACGTCGTATCTCACGTGTAAGCAAAGTCATGCCAGCTAAAGCAGGTTATTCAGATTGGGAAGTCACTCAACTATTAGCCAATGCACTAGGTTACAACATGCACTACAAACATCCATCAGAAATCATGGATGAAATCGCTTCACTCACACCAACCTTCACTGGCGTGAGCTTTAAAAAGATAGAGCAACTTGGTAGCGTGCAATGGCCTTGTAATGATCAAGCACCAAACGGCACACCTATCATGCACATCGATAAATTCGTACGTGGCAAAGGTAAATTCTTTGTTACTAAATACGTGCCTACCGATGAAAAAGTCACACGCAAATTCCCATTAATACTGACTACAGGTCGTGTTCTTTCGCAATACAACGTAGGTGCACAAACACGTCGTACTGAGAATGTGCAATGGCATTCAGAAGACAGGTTAGAAATTCATCCACATGACGCAGAAGAACGCGGCATTCAACAGGATGCATGGGTAGGCATTAGCTCACGTGCTGGTGAAACAGTATTACGTGCCACCGTCACTGAGAATGTACAACCAGGTGTGGTGTATACAACCTTCCACTTCCCTGAGTCAGGTGCGAATGTGATCACAACCGATAACTCGGATTGGGCAACTAACTGTCCTGAATATAAAGTCACAGCAGTACAAGTCATGCCAGTGACCCAACCTTCAGAATGGCAGAAAGAATATAGTCGCTTCAATAAAGAGCAACTGGAATTAGCCAAAGCTGAAACGAGTAATGTATAAGCTGTTACGTGTTTAACTGAGTGATGTCTTTATAAAATGGGTAAAGTCAGCAATCCCGCAGCGCTTGCTACCGGTTCTGAAGTATTAGAACCGGTACAAGTGCAGCGTTGGAAAGCGGGTCATTTAACTGCTGTGGATGACATCGTTGCAGTTGAAACACCGGTTTCACTTGTTTATAACGGCATCTCTCATGCAGTCATGCTTGCCTCACCAGCTGACTTAGCAGATTTTGCGTTAGGTTTTTCACTGACAGAAGGCATATTGCAGGACGCTACTGAGTTATACGAATGTGAAATCGTAGAGCAAGAACAAGGCATGCAAGTTGATATGCGCATTGCAGCCGAACGCTTCATGCTTTTAAAAGATAAACGTCGTAATCTAACAGGACGTACTGGATGTGGTTTATGTGGGGCTGAATCACTCGAGCATGCTATTCGTCATCCAGCGCCTGTCAATCATCAACATAGTATGCACGCTAGCTTGTTATTTGCAGGTATGCACGCTATGCAGCAATTACAACCACTACAACAACGCAGTGGTGCAACCCACGCAGCAGCATGGATGCAAGCTGATGGCATGATTAGTTGTGTACGTGAAGATGTAGGCCGCCATAATGCATTGGATAAGTTAATCGGCGCTTTAATTAAAGTTAAGACAGATTTTTCGCAAGGTGCGGTCTTAATCACCAGTCGTGCCAGTTATGAAATGGTACAAAAAGCAGCCAGTATGAATATAGGAATCATCGCTGCACTTTCTGCACCAACTAGCCTTGCTATTCAATTGGCAGAGCAAGCGAATGTCACACTGGCTGGTTTTGTAAAAAGCGACTCGCATGTAATTTATGCTCATCATGAACGCATACTCGTGAATTAAAAAATAAACTGGAATCAAACTATGGACGCGAACAATCTCATTCACTTGGCAAATAAAATTGGTACTTTCTTTGAAAGCATGCCTGATCAAAAACAAGCCTTAGAAGATATTGCAGGTCATATAAAACGCTTCTGGGCACCTCCTATGCGCAAAGCGATTATTGCTAGCATCGATAATAAACAAGATACGGAAATGCTAGCGATCGTTCGTGAAGCACTCGTCACCCATCGCGCTAAGATTCTCTAAGTTGTTTGACATCTCAAGTGAACTCTATTGATTCACTATCACCACTACTACAACGCTATTCATTAGGCGGTAAAGATCTGGCCGAACCCGGCCCTAGTAAAGAAGAGTTACAAGTCATTGCGCAAGCTGCCTTGCGCGCACCTGACCATAGTGAGTTGATTCCTTTTCGATTTGTCATCATAGAAGGATCAGCCCGCGAACGATTAGCTGATCTATTTGAAGCTTATGCAAAACGTGAAGGTAAGTCCGAAGAATCCTGTCGCATAGAACGTTCACGTGCATTACAAGTACCTGTCACCATTGCAGTCGTTGCACGTATCGATCTTGCTCATCCACTGGTACCTGCGCATGAACAATGGGCTTGTGTAGGTGGCGCCATCACAAATGCATTGAATGCCTTACATGCTATGGGCTACGCCGGAAAAATGCTTAGTGGTGGAAAAGTGCGTGATCAAATTTTGAATCAAGCTTTTTGTCACACTGGAGAAACGCTAGTGGGATGGATAGTAGCAGGCACACCCATCAAACCACCCC
>JBEDCU010000176.1:0-3405 GCA_041176585.1 Pseudomonadota bacterium | reverse complement strand
ATTTAAATGCTAACTAAATAAACACCACACACCCACACAATGACCCGTTGTTAATTGAATAAAAAAATCAAATAACGCACCTATCAACATGAATGGTAAAGCGAGATAAAGAAAGATAAGACACCAGCCTGCTGCGGTTAACTTAGGCTTATCAATATCATGGCCCAATACTTTAACAATGGGACTGGCTTTAAAAAACCGCTGCAACATTTCTCTACCCTTTAGAATGATGCACAGATTATAGCTTTGCAAACTATGAATTCATGCTGCTACAAGCATGAATTGTCGACTCAATTGCTGAGTTATGCTTTTACTCACGAATGCTTTTTAAATTTTAAACGTAATGCATATACGCTGGAATGCCATCCAACAGTCGGAATGGGAACAATTGCAAGCACCGCACATCACAGCGTTGCAACAAGACTGGGCTTATGGCGCAAGTTTTCAGGCCATGTGGCTGGATTGTCATCGCGCACAAGTGATCAAAGAAGGTAAAACTATCGCCTTAGCGCAGTTTATTTGTCGTCGTTATATCGGTGTACTTGGCATCGCACTCTGTACACGAGGTCCAATATGGTTAACTGAAGTATCGGCGGCAGAACAACAAAAAATTTATCGCGAACTGAAACGCAGCTGTCCCCTACCCAAGCCGCGTTGGCTTATTTTTTCTCCAGCACTGACAGAACACTATCATCCTAGTCTAGTTGGATTAACACGAGTCATGACTGGCTATTCCACAGTGCTTGTCGATCTTACGCAAACAAATACACAACTACGCGTTGCTTGTGAAGGACGTTGGCGTAATCGTCTGGCTGCAGCCGAACGAGATAAAAAAATCATTGTGCAGGTATCAGATACGGATACAGAATTACAGTGGTTATTTGAAGCAGAGAGCTCTCAGCGAATTGAAAAAAAATTTCATGGTCTACCGTCCCATTTTATTCAGCATTACCACGCAGCGCGAGCTGATCCATCTACTACACTCTTGATGCTACATGCACAGCTCGATAGTCATGCTCAACAGCATAAAGAAAATAATCGTATTGCAGCCATGCTGTTTTTATTACACGGATCAACTGCGACTTATCATGTAGGTTGGACGAATGCAGATGGCCGCGCTAAGCATGCGCATAATTTATTAATGTGGCGTGCGTTTGAAGAGTTGCGCGCACTAGGAATTCATACACTGGATCTGGGTGGCATTAACACACGTAGTCTGGCAGGTATCTCTCGCTTCAAAATAGGTACCGGCGGTAAAATCGTGACATACGCCGGCGCTTATGTATAAAGACTATTTATTCTTTTTTGTTTTTTGAACTTGCTTGCTTGATTTAGTTTTATGCTCTGCGAATAAAAACGGGGCTTGATATAACCACACCGGCTTACCTTCTACTGTTTGTACACTCGCTTGGTGCTGTAGCTCTTCTGCCATAAATTCCAAACTCACTAACCACGCGCCTGGCAATAATTCTGCACGTGCTTTCGCCACTGCTCGCGGCATGCTTTCTGGCCTTTGAAATAAATACACCATATCGTAAGCATGCCAGTCTGCTTTCCAAATATCGCCTTGCCGTATTGATGCCCATGGACAGCGCACAGCTGCAAGTAAACGCAAAGGCCAACTCCACTCTATGCCATCTAACTGCGCCTTAGGATAAGCGAGACGCAGTGCATACAATCCATGCCCTAAGCCACAACCTGCATCCAAGATGCGAGCATTAGCTGCTAGTGGCGCGTGTTTTTCTAAGGCGCGCAATGCATCAGCAGGGGTAGGAAAAAGTGGCGCATCACGCCATGCATTCATGGGGTAGATCAATAGAATTAAGAGCAAGGGACATAACCACGCCCAAGCAGGCAAATGGATAGATCCAGAGAGCAGTAAAGAAAGCGGAAAACCCGCTGCAATTGCTAAGCGTCGCCAAAATGTACCTGCCATCACACTGCCCAATACGCCGGCAGCAGTCGCAAGCGCCACAGCTAGCAAGAGTGGTAATCGTGGTGCCAACACGAGTAGAAATAAAGCCCACGTCACTGTCCACGCAATGAGTGCAGACATTGGCCAACGCATTAAAAAATTAAGAGGTGGTGAAGCTGACATAAAAGACAGAGATAAAAGACAGAGATTAAAAACAGAGATGAATACCGCATGCCGTTTAGGACGAGCATGAAAAAAAATTTTTGCAGGCTAACTATACAGTGTAACGCACACCCTAGCCTTAGTCATGCCGTTGTGTAGGTGATTGTGCAGGTGATTATGCAGGCAATTCAGCGATTTCAGCTTACTTCGTGATGCACAAGCAAAGTCTACACGCACTAAGCTTTACTTACGTCATAGCGCTAACCAAGTAGATGAACCATCCTTAAGAAAGATAGCTATCAGCTTGATTCAACCCGCGGAGCACGACCATGTACACGCATATTTTAATGCCCACAGATGGCTCAACACTGTCTGAACAAGCCATCATCAGTGGCATGAGCTTTGCAAAAGCAATCGGTGCAAAAGTCACCGGCATGCATGCTATTCCACTTGAACATCCAGACTTGTTAGAGGCATGGCTACACAGAGACCCCGATTGGATAAAACTACGACACACTTTATTTGAAAAATTTGCAGATCGTTATCTAGATTTCATTAGCAATGCAGGCATTGTTGCTGATGTCTCAGTCGAATGTTTCATCATAAAAGATTTAGATCCCTTCAGAGCGATCATTAAAACTGCAGACGAACATCATTGCGACTTGATCTTTATGGCTTCACATGGATGGCGCGGTGATAAAACACAATTACTAGGAGGAGAAACACAAAAAGTACTCTCCAACAGTCAACAGCCTGTATTAATTTATAAAAAACAAAGCACCATGCATTAAACAGTTAAGTGACACTAACTTTGCTAATGAAGACTTAGCTACTCAAGCTTGCCAGACACCATAACCAGCTTCGCGTAATCGAATCGCTAGATCAACTTCCATGTATTGCGCATCTCCATATGGCATGGGATTGAGATGCTCGAACAATTCTGTCATTAAGCGCAATCCATATTGCTGCGCAAATTTATTCGATTTATATCCTGCTTTATGATTATCAAAACGCTGATCAGGATCTAATCCTGTCATGCCTACATAAACACAAGGCTTACCCTGCACATAATCAGGATTCGCTTTTTTGAATTTATGTTCGTATAAAACATCGCGATCTAGTTCGATCACATACACATAATGTGAATCCTTCATACCTATCTCAATTTCACGATAACGTAGTGTAAAAAAAATCAGCCACTGAGGGCTGATTTTGATTAATTATGATTAGTTTTGATTTTCTTTAAACACAGACATTTTCTCAACAAAGTATTCAGTATCTCCAAAACAAGAACTTGGTACACCCTTATGCTGAGCATAGGTTAATAC
>JBEDCU010000175.1:0-6645 GCA_041176585.1 Pseudomonadota bacterium | reverse complement strand
GCTTTAATTAAGAAAAACTCTAACCACAAAACATTAAGACTTTATGACTACCGCGATTATTTTTGATACCGAAGCAACTGATATTAATCAGCCCGTTATTGTAGAAGCCGCATGGGTGGCTCTTGATCAAGTCGCGCCTTTTATACTAGGTGATACTTTTCATCAGCGCTATAACCCTGGCAAACCAATAAGCTTAGGAGCATTGGCAACGCATCACATCTTGGATGAAGAATTAATTGACTGCCCACCTGCCAGTTCATTTCAATTACCGCATGAATTGGAATATCTAATCGGACATAACATTGATTTTGATTGGCAAGCCATAGGCCAACCCGAAGTAAAACGTATCTGCACCTTAGCCTTAGCTAGAAAAGCGTGGCCAGAGTTAGATTCACACACTCAAAGCGCATTACTATATTTTCTAGAACGTTCTACCGCCAGAGACAGACTAAGAAATGCACACTCCGCAGATGCAGATGTACAAATTTGCGCCACGATATTGCAGCATCTGTGTAGAGTATTAAACATCACTAGCATAGAAGCGCTCTGGACAGCTTCTGAGTCAGCACGACTGCCTAGCCATATGCCTTTTGGTAAACATAAAGGCTTAGCGCTAACCGAGATTCCTGGAGATTATGTACGCTGGTTATTGGATCAAAAAAATATTGATCCTTATCTGAGGCAGGCGTTTATGGCGCTAAAAAAAGCTAAGTCCTAACACCTTCATTTTATGTACCTGCGGGATAACGCAAAGTCGTGGTCACCACATTATCTTCAGCCACACTTAGGTTCATCGTAGCTTGATGAATTTTAGCGATCTCTAAAGATAAACTCAGACCTAGACCAATACCATCGATGGTTCTGGTATGCGCTAAATCGCCACGATAAAAGCGCTCAAATGCTTTCTCAGACAAATCCTTAGGTGGATTATGTGTAGGATTAGAAATAGCCAAAGTAAATCCTTCTTTGGTTTTTTCTAAATTAAAGTGTATCCAACCTTTTTCGACATTATATTTAATCGCATTGGTATAAATATTATAGATAATTTGATGAATTAAGCTCTCATCACAATTCCAATGCACGCCAGACTGAATCGCACTCGTGATTTTTAATGAAGAATGAAATAAATCAGCATCAGATACTAATTGATTCAACATATCACTGAGCGAGATTTCACGCATATCAGCTTGAATGCTATGCGCATCAGCGCGAGACAACAGCAATAGTTTTTCCGTTATCTCGATTAAACGTTCAATTTCATCACTCATTAAACGCATTTTTATTTGCGATTCGCTACCAAGTGGAAAATCAGCGATTAATTTTTCTGCATTACCCCGCAAAATAGTCAGTGGCGTACGCAATTCATGCGAGGCATCTGCAGAAAAGCGTCGCATTTGAATAAATCCCTCATTCAAACGTTTACGCATGTCATCAAATACATCCACAAAACTCTGAAACTCTTTATAGGGAACAGTTAAATCAATTGGAAGCCCTAAATTATCGGATGATAAACGCCGTAATTTCTTCTCAATGCGAGACAGTGGACTCACCACCGCTCTGGTGAGATACATCGTCAATAACAATACAGATAAAAGCAAAGCTGGCAAAGAATAAATAATAATCTGATCGCGCCAACCCCATGCATTTTTCACAATTTTATCGATATCACTTTCTTTTACCAATAACATAGCAGCATCTTGTTTTTCAGTAAGCGCTACCGCAATCCATTCCTGACTATCTATCGTCTTCTTTAACAACACCATTGAATCAGGCAGTAATTTTTTTTCATTACTCTCCGCTTGCAATCCTCTAAACTCTGAACATATGTTGGTGTTTACTTCTACAAGTGGATTATTTTTTTGATTTTTTTCAGAGCACAGTACGTATGAATTAGCCATGTTTAAAGAAACATCAGCTTGATGATTTTTATTTACACATACAAAAAAATCATTCACATCAGCAGTTTTATTTTCACACATTAATAATGCTTGACTCATGTCATGCACAACATGATCTGTGATTACGCCAGGCATCATTGCTTTTGAAGTAATACGATTGACTAAAATTACAAAAATAACTGCGAAAAATAATCGTATAAAAACATGCTTCTTAAAAGACTTCTGCATTATTCATGCTCCAAACGGAATGTGTAACCCACTCCCCTTACCGTTTCAATAGGAAATGGCAAATTATTCGTATTCTTACGATTTAATTTTTTACGTATTCTCTGAATATAAACATCCACCACATTTGTTTCAGGGTTAAAACTAATACCCCATACATGCTTTAAGATTTGCTTACGCGAAAAAATATAATTAGGTGAACGCATTAAGTATTCAATCAAACTAAATTCGCGCTGACTTAATATAGCAGAGGTACCCACCCATTCGGCTCGATTACTTATTTTATTAATCGTCAGACCACCGATTGTGACTTCATCAGCCACCACATTGTTTTTTCGCGATGCAATCGCTTTAATACGCGCGATTAACTCTTCTACAAAAAAGGGCTTGGCTAGATAATCATCGGCACCTCGCTCAAAGCCTTGTAGTCGATCAGGCAAATCTGCTTTTGCCGTTAAAAAGATAATCGGAATATTATTTCCTGATTGACGCACTTTTTCTAAGATTGCGAATCCGTCTATATTAGGCAACATCACATCTAATAAAATCAAATCATAATCACCCTCTGAGATCGCAGCCAAGCCTTCAGCACCATCCATGATGTGTTTGACTGTGTAGTCGCATTGAATGAGATCGGGTATTACGAATTCAGCAATTTTAATTTCATCTTCAATTAATAGAATTTTTAAAGACATAGAACAATCATTTCTCTCAACACTAGTTTGAAATAGCAAAGCAATAAAAAAATAACCAAGACAGCATGATATGCATGTCTCACAAAACATTAATGACAGAACCGTCATTCGATTAGCCTAATTAAGGTATTATCAGCTCAACAGTTAATTTTCACTCATGAAATTTTATTTTTTATCGAATTACTGATTTTTAAATAATAAAAGAAAAATTGACTCACATTTAATGCCAAATAAACAATAAGCACATGCGATTTTCGTCGGTAAAAATTTTTATCTTAGCTTTCACCTGCATGGTCATAAACCCAGTGCAAGCTATAGATCTTTTTCCTGGTGATATTGTTGCACCCAAGACTGGCAATAAACAATTACTGCTTTCTTATTTAAGCAGTGAACGTAACGACCTGTATAAAAATAATAGTGTGACCCGTGGTCTAGGAATTAAATCTGAACAAATACAGATTCGAACTGCATGGACTTTTGAAGTTGACAAATATCCTGCTGCATTCACCTTACAACTGAACAACGGCTCCATTCAGTCTAACGGTAGCCTGAGTGCTTTCTCAGGTAGTTCAGGATTGGGGGATACCACTTTATTATTTGCACTCTGGCCTTATGCAGATCGCGACAAAGGTGAATATCTCGCACTAGGCACCTACCTCACTGTGCCCACAGGAGATTACCAACCTAAAGCTAGTTTGAACCTAGGCGCTAATCGTTATGCATATGCGATACAACTGGGATATCAAAGATCTCTATTCTCATCCTTACAATGGATGACAGCCATCGATGCTTCTTGGTTTAATAGTAATGAACAATACCGGCGACTTTTTAGACCAGCAGATACCAACATTCACACCCTAGATCAAAAAAACCTATACAGCTTACAAACTGGAGTGCGTTACATCATTAACGATGCCTATTCAGTCTCAGCTATGTATTTTCGTACTGTTGGTGGAGAAGAAATGATTGATGGCATTGACGAAAATAATCGCACCGACCTTCATCGTTATCAATTATCTGGTTCAACGCAACTGCCAGTAGGCAGATTAATCTTGCAATATGGCGGTGATATAAAAACTCAAAATGGGTTTTATGAAACTAGCCGCGTCATCCTGCGCTACATAACTGCGTTTTAAACTCCCCCAGTATAAAAATTCGCTGATTTATCTATGAAAATTACACGGTAAATTGGTGTAAATATCTGCAAATAACACCATTCCAACAGGTCATTTCTAACAACTCTGTAATTAAAAAAACAGTGAAAATGACAATGTCGTCATGCGCAATAAATATGAAGGCTTTGTAATTTTCCTAGGACCCTAGCCGGTTTACGGTTTCCCCTGGCACATTCTGCTTTAAAGAATGAGACCTCTTATGGTCGCAGCCATTTCAGCGGGAAATCAGGGAAATGGGTTCATCCGATCTACTACGTCATTTATTTAAGAATCTTAACCTGGACAAGTATTTGTCCCGGAGGGGTGCTGACGAGCCTGTAGAACTCACTGCACATCTTTCCTTGGTAACAGGCGTCATCTACATGATGATCGCCGATGGTGAAGTATCTGAACAAGAAAGTAGCCATCTTCAATCTATCATCGGTGGCAATGAAGAGGTATTACATCGTGCATTGAGCTATGTAGAGGCCAATAGCATCGATGAATATCTAGAAACGCTACCCAAAATACTCAGTAATGCGCAAAAAGTTTGCATTTTAATGAATATATGCGACTCCATTATGGCCGATGGAGATCTCGCAGATGATGAGAAAGAATTATTTTCCCGATTTTTAGCTGCAGTTGGTTTGACGGAAGAATCCTTCAAACCTTACTTAAGAGCGATCTCTGTAAAAAATGAAAGAGACATACTCGGCTCCTTTAATCAAGATTTCACACCGGAAGAACTCAACCCTCCGCTAATTTTAGCTATCTGTTTAATCTACATGATGTCCTCTGACGGACAAATGGCAAAGGAAGAGATAGGTCAGCTACACATGGTGATTGGTAAGTGTCCTAGCTTATTACAATCAGCGCTGAAATATGTAGGTAAAAACAAAGCTCCAAAATTTTTAAAAGCTGCTGCTGAATTACTAGATCCTATGCAGCGCCTTTGCGTGTTAACCAATGTATGGGATATCGTTCTCACCGACGGCAAGATAGAAAAAGCAGAAGTCGAGTTATTTAAAAAAATGCTACTAGCATTTGGGTATACACAAGCTAGCTTTAAGCCTTATTTTAATATTCTGCAAATTAAGAATAACAAGCCTGAAGAAGATAGCTACAGCAATAGAAATAGTAACTATGCTGTGCAAGGTGGAAGTAGAAATTCAAGTAACAATAATCATAAAGCCTTTGTACCAGCAAGCGCTCCTCGACCTGGTATCAGCACCCGCTCAGGCTTTGCAAATGCAATCGCACCGAAACGCGACAATACGCGACAAAATGCATTAGATAACATCATCGGTAATCAGATGCAGTCGAACATCGACAGTCTGGCTAACGTCATCCAAGAACAAGAAGATCTGGAAGATATTACCGACAATGCCACCTACAGTGATAGTGAATTAAATGCACAACTTCTACAGCAAGCAAATAATGATGAAGATGTCATTAGCAGCTTGAGTAACAACGGTGAGCTCAGTTTAGGAAATGCTTCTGAAAATGATGCTTGGTCATCTTTTCAAATTGATCCCAGTAATCCGAATGGACGTAGTGATTTCGAACAGGGTATAGGCGCTAAGCGCGGACAAAATTTCAATGATTTTTCTATCAATGCGAGTGATAGAAGTGGACAAGGCCTATCGGGAACAACGATAGCGCAAACATTAGGAAATGCATACGATTCCACTATCGATGCCCATCAAGTTCTAGTTCAAAATAGACCATCGCTACTTTCACCATTAATCGATGCTTCATTAAAATTTGATTTCTCTGCAATTACACCGCGCATGCAAACTGTACAAGATCGAACTGCGGTTATCCATACATCGCTGGAAAAAGTTAATTCCCATGCATTTCATCTTAAAGATATAGGAAGAAAAGATATGACATCACAATCCTTAGCCGCACAAGAAGGCATGAGAAAACCAAGACAACGACCCGTTGCAGTTACTGGCGAAGGTCATACCAATACTGGCTTAACGCTAGCAGCGAGTAATGATCATTTACATAGCCAGCATGTTTCAGAATCAAGCACACAGAATGAATCAAATACTGGTGTGCGATTAATTGCTAGTATCTGCTTTACTGTTTTATGTATGGCTCATGGCTTTACCAGCTATGGCGAATCACTATTAGACAAACAAATCTTAGTTCATGAACACCAAGCTGTGGTTGCACACAATGCTTTCCAAAGTGTCGCAGCTCAGCAAGTAAACTATCAACTATCTGCTAATGATTTAGCTCTTACCCTACAAAACAAAGATGCGCTGACTGATGAGCAAGTCGATGTTGCCCAAACACGATTAGTTCTATATCAATCTACTATACAAAGCAAAGAAAGCTCACCAGACAGTAAAGATGGAAAAAAAGAGCTACAAGAAACAGCGAAACATGAAGAAAATCTCGTGGCTGAAATTAATAAACAACTCAATTGGCTCATCATTGCAAAATCCATCTTCATACTCGGCCTAGGCTTAAGCGTAATGGGATTTTTCTCGAAATCGCGTTGGTTAGCGATTGGTAGCACCACCACATTTTTAGCCGGTGTAGGAATTGGGTTGACTGGGTTTTTGGGATTGATATAAATAACGATTTAACATGACTACCTACAAAAACATAGGATTAATAACATAGGTTTTGTAGGTGCGATTAGCGTAGCGTAATCGTACG
>JBEDCU010000174.1:0-3167 GCA_041176585.1 Pseudomonadota bacterium | reverse complement strand
AACTTGCTGACCCCGATCCATTCATGGTGTTATTAATGACAATATCTTTATGCGCATTCAATGTGAGTTGATTTGCACTCCAACTTACATTGTCATTAATGGTGATGTTGCCTGTTCCAGAGCGTGAACCATTATCTGATTCAATCGCGACATTCCCACCAACTAGATTCGCACTCAGTGTTGCACCTGACATATCACCACCACTTGCAGCAACAGTGAAGTCAGTTGGATCTAACAACCATGTACCTGCAAATCCTTTTGCAGCCAATGTATTAACACGTGCGCTATCTGCAATCGTGAGATGACTAGCTGAAGTTTCAACCATACCACCGTTACCACCAGCATTGCCTGCTTTTGCAGTGATACTTCCAGAGAAGCTTGTGTGTGAATTTGAATTACTAAGATCAGCAATCACGCTAGCCGTACCACCATTCGCAGCACTATTCGCAGCCGCACTCACATCGATACTACCGCTGAGTGAGATGGCATCACTGGCTTCTAAAATAATTTTTCCGCCACGATTAACGATACCTGTCGCAGCTAACTGACCACTGTTATTCACAACACCACCACGTAACTGCTCAGCAGCTTGGGCGGAGAGAATAATGATGCCTTCAGGTGCGAGTACTGCTTTTTTATTTTCTACTAAGGCAGCAATCGTTGATTTACTCACTGTGACACCAACTAATGCACCTTCACTCGCAAAATTCAAGGTAATACTTTCACCTGCAGCAAGCGCAACTGTGCCTTGCGTTGCGATGATGACGCCATTGTTTCTTACCTCAGGTGCGAGTAAGGCGACATAGCCACCTAGAGCAGCGGTAATATTTCCTTCATTGATAAGACTACTAGTTGCACCATTGCGATCAAAGCGCATCTTGCCTTGCATAAAATCATCGACACTGATGTTGTGTGTGGTCGCCACTAATGAACCCACATTCACAGAGGCAGTAGGACTGAAATACACGCCCGATGGATTCATCAAAAACACTTGTCCATTGGCGTTGATTTGCCCAAATATCTGACTCGTGTCTGAACCCACGACGCGATTTAAAATCGCAGCACTGCTACTAGGCTGCTGAAATGTCACCTTCGCATCGCGGCCCACATTAAAACTATCCCAATTCATCACCGCACGTTGCGACGCTTGCTGAACAAGCATGTCGGCATTCGATTGCGATACCGTCGCTTGGCCTGCAATGAGTTGAGGATTGGTAGGTAGTTGGTTCGTTGGCGGTTGCGCTAAACCCGGAAAGGCAGCAAGGCCTAACATCACACTAGGTAAGTTTAGTAAGAGCTTGGCTCTTCCCGAAGTTTTACCCTTACCCTAGGTATGTTCGGATACGACCGCCCATGATTGCGTGGCATGACTCCAAACTAGTCGAAATACTCTATTCATTGAAGCATGCTTAGACATAATGCTCTCCTAGAAGGCGTAGCTTGCAGTCACCCAAAATCGATCCGTGACGAGACTGCCATCACCATCAAATCCTGTCGTTGCATTTTTAATTGGGCTACTTAATGTGCGATGCGACCAAATTGCTTTTAAGGTTGTTTTATTTAGACCGGTATAGACTGCATAGACACCTGCACCCATGAGTTTGAAACTATTTAAAGCAGCGACTGTTCCTACTTGACCAGTTGCGTTATTAGGATTGACCATCACAGTACCCCAGTCATAAAACGGGGCAACCATTAAATCAGGCCTCACTTTTGTTCTGGCTTCAAAGCTAATGAGTTGTCCAGTTGCACCACCACCTTCAGCAGCAGGATAAGCACGCACACCACTTGCTCCACCTAAAAAGAATTTTTCAGATGAATCAAGATTGTCATTAGAGATTTGCAGTGATGCAGAAGCAAATAAAGACACACGCGGTGTAATAGTTTGTTCACGCGCTAAGGCAGCACGTAGTTTTGTATAACTACGAGGTAAAGTATTGTCTTCACCAGAATCAATACCACCTAAATTTAACTTGCCATAGGAAAGGATGACTGAACCTGTGTTCATGCCACCACCATAATAAGAATCAAGTTGATAACCTGAAGCACCCACTGACATTACTTGAACACGATAGTCACTAGACTGCACACCAGCAGCTGTATTATGCAAATCTTTTTGATCTACGTTAGCTAACAAAGACAGATAACGTGAGCGTGAACGAATCAGTGGATAACTTGCCTCCAATCCAATTGTCTTTGACTCACCTTGAATAGCAAGGGCTAAGAGTTCGGGACTAATGACTTGAAAGTTAAGTAATGAGGAATTCACACCTAAGCGCAGTCCTGATCCTCCCACCGGCTGGGTGTAAGAGAGTCGTAGATAGTCACTGCCTTGTGTATGAAATACATTGGCCATCACCATGTCACCTTTTTTCAAGGGACTAAATAAATAACCATTGATGGCGATGCGCTCGGCACCCGTAGCACGAGAGCCTGTATTGTCAACTGTGACATCCCCTGCATAGAGAGGACCATCTTTAATCACTAAGCGAAAATCTGTTTCTGATTGTTTCGCACCCTGTTGTAATCCACCTTCAACTAATGCACCAGGGATTTCATTCACCATTAACAGTGCAGAATCAATTTCAGTAGCATTTAAATATGAACCAGATTGCTGTTTTTTATTAACGAACTGTTCAACTAAACTTTTAGGAATTCTTTTTGCATCACCTTCAATAATTAATTTTCCAAATACCGCTTCCACGATTTGAATTTTGATGATGCCATTATTAATTTCTTGCTTAGGTAAATACACCTGCGCTACCCAGCCTGCATCGCTATATGCTTTAGATACTGTCGCAACCGCTTCTTGCAACTGATTGAAATCTAATTTTTTTCCAATATAAGATTTTACTAACTCTTGCAGCTTTACTGATGAGAGCAGCGTATTGCCTACAAATTCAAACTGCTTCACATCAATAGATAAACCTTTTTTAGCCTTCATAGGCTCAGGCGGTAAATCGCTACTTAAGTTAGGCGCAGTGGGTACCCGTTGAGGAACACGATCACGTTCTATTTGCTGTAGAACAGAACCTGCATCTGGAGGTGTTTGTGCATGGACTAGTGGAATTAGCGCGAAGCCTGTCAATAAGGTACAGGGTGCAATAATACTTGTTGCATTAAATGTAGAAAATTTAAATGCGGAGACTGATTTTTTATTCTTATTC
>JBEDCU010000173.1:0-9188 GCA_041176585.1 Pseudomonadota bacterium | reverse complement strand
CTGCTTGGCAAATTGCGAGTGAAGTATTAGAGCAAACAGGTTTGCAACGCTTTGCAAATCAAGCTGCAGGTGGACTTACTTTATTAAATCGTAAACGACTAGAACTAGCACGTGCTTTAGCTACGCGACCACGCTTATTGTTGTTAGATGAAATTGCAGGCGGTTTAACCGAACACGAGGCACATGAGTTAGTGGAAGAACTCAAGCGCATTAAACAAAGCGGTATGACCATGATTTGGATTGAGCATGTGGTGCATGCATTGCTCTCCTTAGCTGATCGTTTATTAGTGATTAATTTTGGTAAAACCTTGTGTGAAGGCGTGCCTGAAGTAGTGATGCAAGACGCTGAAGTTGGACGTGTGTATATGGGACTCGAGGTCTAACATGCTACAAGCTCAAGGCATAACCGCAGCGTATGGCGATGCACAAGCTTTGTTTGGCATCGATTTTTCTATGCAAGCAGGTGAGATCGTCGCTTTGATTGGTGCCAATGGTGCAGGTAAGTCAACTTTTTTAAAAACACTGACAGGTTTATTGCCTGTGAAGAGTGGCTCATTAACATTTGATGGACAGTCGTTAAATCAAATCGATGCAGGTGATATTGTTAAATTAGGTTTAGCGATGGTGCCTGAAGGCAGACGTTTATTTCCTAGTTTGACGGTAGAAGAAAATCTATTAATGGGCACTTTGTCAGGTCGACAAGGTGCATGGAATTTAGCTCGTGTGTTTAAGCTTTTCCCCATACTGCAAGAAAAACGATATATGCCATCTACTTCTTTGTCGGGTGGGCAGCAGCAGATGGTTGCGATTGGTCGTGCCTTGATGAGTAATCCACGTTTACTGTTATGTGATGAAATTTCTTTAGGCTTAGCGCCTGTTGTGATTCGTGAAATATATGCAGCACTTCCATCCATTGTGGAAGAAGGTATGTCGCTATTAATCGTAGAGCAGGATGTACAGTTAGCGATGCAGGTTTCTTCGCGTGTAGTCTGTTTACAAGAAGGCTTAGTGTCTTTAGAAGGTAAGTCGGGTGAATTAACCCGCGATCAAATTAGTAAAGCCTATTTTGGTATCTAGACCATGACAGAAATTATTTTACAAGGCTTATTACTTGGTGGTCTGTATGCTTTATTCGCATTAGGTCAATCACTCATGTTTGGTGTGATGCGACTGACAAATACTGCGCAAGGTGATTTTATTATTCTAGGTGGATTTTTTGCGATTAGCATGGTGGCGGCCACTGGTTTGTCTGCCGGATGGGGTTTATTAGTTATTATTCCCATTGCATATTTAGCAGGTTACGCTTTACAAAGGTTTGTATTAAATGGCACGCTAGGTCGAGATCCTTTGCCATCACTGGTAGTGACCTTTGGTTTATCCATCATTATTCAAAATTTATTACTAGAGATTTACTCTGCTGATCCACGTTCATTAGAGGTAGGCAATATTGCCTTAGCGAGTTTTTCACTAAGTGATATAACAATCGGTGTTTTACCTTTGCTCACCTTTGGTATTGCCGTGTTTGCGACAATATGTTTGCAGGCTTTATTTAGCTACACCTCCTTAGGTAGATCATTTCGCGCTGTATCGGATGATAGAGAAGCAGCTCAGTTGATGGGTTTAAAACCTGCGATTGTGTATGCACAAGCAACGGGTATTGCTTTCATGCTGATTGCTTTAGCAGGCGGCTTACAAGCGATGCGGACAACCATTGCACCTTCTGATGGACCAATGTTGCTGTTGTTTGCATTTGAAGCTGTGATCATCGGTGGCATGGGATCATTCTGGGGAACGTTGGTTGGTGCTTTGTTATTAGGCTTAACGCAGCAAATCGGTTTTCGACTCGATCCAGGTTGGGGTATTTGGTTTGGTCACTTAATGTTTTTAGTCGTGTTAGTGATACGGCCGCAAGGACTATTTCCTAAGACTAGAGGCTAGTCTTCTCTCATTCATAAAATATTTATGCAAGCTTACGAAGTCATACGCAGCAATCGTTTTTCTAAGGCCTTGCCTTGGTTAACACTGCTCATACTCATACCAGCGATTTCATTACCTGTGTGGGGTGAATCAAGTTGGATGCGCGAAGTAGTGGAAATTGCCTGTTATTTTTTATTTGCCATGATGTGGAATTTATTGGCAGGCTATGGCGGAATGGTGAGCATAGGTCAACAAGCGTTTTTTGGCTTCGGTGGTTATGTGATGCTCATATTGGGCAATGAAGCGGGTGTGAATCCTTTCGTTGCGATACCGATTGCAGCAGTCATGACGACATTGATTGCATGGCCAGTTTCTGTACTTGCATTTCGTTTGCAAGGTGGTTATTTCGCGATAGGTTCATGGGTGATTGCTGAAGTGTTTCGTTTGTCCTTTGCGAACTTGCACTGGGTTGGTGGCGGTTCAGGTACCTCACTTACCGCTTTGCGTGACATTGATAAAGTAACGCGCGAAAGCACAACGTATTGGATAGCCTTAGCCTGTGTGGTGATTGCGATTGCAGGTATTTATTTGTTTTTACGATCTAAACGTGGACTAGCTTTACTAGCCATTCGTGATAATGAAGTCGCAGCTGCTTCGCAAGGCATCGACGTACAACGTATGAAATTAGCGGTGTACTTAATCGCGGCAGGTGGTGCTGGTTTGGCAGGTGCTTTGTATTTCGTGAGTAATCTGCGTATCTCACCTGATGCTGCTTTTTCAGTGAACTGGACTGCCTTTGCTATTTTTATGGTGGTGATCGGTGGCTTAGGTCGGATTGAAGGTCCTATCGTAGGCGCTTTATTGTTTTGGTTTTTGAATAAATTTTTTAGTGATTATGGGTCGTGGTATCTGATAGGACTAGGTCTACTCGCTATCGTCGTTACTTTATTTTTCCGTGATGGCTTGTGGGGAGCATTACATCGTCGTTATGGACTATCTCTGTTTCCTACTCATCGCTTTTTAAAACAAAGGAATTAAATGACATTCTCTCCTGAAGCTATTACGCAAGCAGCACTCCAAAGTTTTGCAGGTGCAGACAATCTACGTCTTAAAGTCATCATGCAGTCTTTAGTTAAGCATCTGCACGCCTTTGCGCAAGAAACCAATTTGACTGAAGCAGAGTGGATGGCAGGGATACAGTTTTTAACTGCAACGGGTCATAAGTGTGATGAGGTAAGACAAGAATTTATTTTGCTGTCGGATACCTTAGGTTTATCGATGTTGTTAGTTGCTATGCATGATGGTGCACAGCAAGGAGCAACAGAAGCAACTGTGTTGGGACCGTTTCATACACCGGATGCACCCGCTATGAAAAGTGGTGCTGACATGACGAATGGTGCGCCTGGTGAGCCTTTGTATGTCACAGGACGTGTAGTGTCAGCAGATGGCAAACCTGTTGCACGTGCGATGGTCGATGTGTGGCAAGCAGATGCAGAGGGTCTTTATGATGTACAGCGTGCTGAATTACACAGTGCGCGTCGTGCACGTGGATTAATAGAGGCAGATAAAGATGGACAGTTTTCGTTTTGGACTGTCTTGCCTGAAGCTTATCCTGTGCCAACGGATGGACCTGTGGGACAGATGTTAGTGAACACAGGTCGTCATGCTTGGAGACCAGCACATATTCATTTCATGGTGAAAGCGGAAGGTTATCAACCACTCATCACTCATATCTTCCGTGAAGGTGATAAGTATTTAGATTCTGATGTCGTGTTTGGTGTGCGACCATCATTAGTTGGAAAATTTCAATCGCATGCAGCAGGTACAGCAGCCGACGGTCGTGCTATGCAAAAGCAGTATTGGACATTAGATTATAGTTTTGCACTACAAGCGAAGTGATATTTAAGTTTGCAAAAAAAAATGCCTCGAATTCGTGAGAATTGAGGCAATTAAATAAGGTCTTAGAACGCGATACTTTACAACATCTCTAAAGCTAGAGTTAACACATGTTGCTATCTTTGTGATTGTCAAAGATAACAGGTAGGTAAGTTATAGCAAGCTGATGGGTGTAGCAACGTAATGTATCGTAATGATGAGTAATGTTACGTAATGTTACGTAATATTACGAAAGATGGTTTGTTCTTTATTTAGCTGATATGTAGAGCGCAATGTATTGCGCCGTATGGAAGATTTATCAATTAGGTTAGTTTTCTTAATGAACGTACATGGCAGTGAATGTGATTTCATGCGGCGCAATACATTGCGCCCTACGAAGTCATTGATAATGTGAGGTTGTAGGGACGAATAGCGCAGCGTATTCGTCCGTAAGTAATCATGATGTCTAGCTAAACGACACCGTTAATCCTGGTAAGCCTATTTGTAAGAACGCGCTAGACCATACTTCTCCACGTTGTACAGTGTGGGAATCGGTCCAACTTCCAGTTGTGATGATTTCACCGGCTTGTAAGGGTTCAAATGTGGTTTGGCGTTGTAATTGCTGATGCAAATTCCAAAGCGCATGCAATGGACTATCTGATACATCTTTACCGAATCCTGCAGCCACTAAAGAAGGTGTGCCATTCGCTGAGCGTGAAAGCGAGAGTGTGGATGCACCCAACACTTGAACCAGATTACGCCGTGTTGCAGCTGAGAGTAAACGCGGCTCCCCTACGATAAGGGCTTTGTGTAAACCAAATGCTGCGATGGCATCAGCCGCATCAAATTTCCATTCTGGGTAAGGTGAGGTGACGATTTCAAAGCCATGCGCCATCCATTCCAAACATTCAGCTAAAGCTTCCACGGTGATGTCAGGCTCGGGTGTGCGAGCGAGCTTAAAGACTAACTCTGGCTCTATGCGTGGTTGCTGCGCTTTTTTCAAGCTATGCAAAGCACGGTTATCCATGGCGAATTCCACGCTGCCATCAAACAAGGGTGCCCAGATTGGATAGCTTATAGCTGACTCTAGGCCGTAACGTTGCCCCATCTTGCGATTGCTAAAGCCTATCTTTCTACCTATGGGTGTTTCGCCTTGAGCGATCCGTATATCAAGGATGGACTTTGCAATATCGTAAGCGTCATCCACAGTGACTTTGCCTGAACTCGTGAGTGAATCCATCAGCGTTCCTGCACTGCGCGCTTTTAACAGTTTGTGGGCATAGCGGCTGGCCTGAGTAGACATCAGCATGGGAATTCTCCGGCTAAATTATAAAAATATTACTGATTGGTCACAATCTAAACTTGATGTTATACGTTCTGATAAAGGTACGCAAACAATAAATTAAGTCATTGATTTTATTGAGCTAAATGTGTTGATCTCAGGAAAATTTGATTTCATCAGGGTCTAGAAAAGATGGGGCAATTGTTTGGGATTTCAATCCTGAACCATGCTTATTATTGCTTAGGACTCTGGCATAGCGCGAGAAGATGGCGCTAGTTTTAGCAGAGCTCTTAATTGCAGAGGGAGGGGCTGCTGTATCTAGGCTGAGATACAGCAGCGTTATGCATGACTTAATAATTCAATAATTTTTTCTTACATTGCCCAAGGTTGTACACCAACCAGATAAGCATGTATGTACATGAGTAAAGCAGCCCAAATCACTACACCGATAAAAACAGTCAGCAGATTTTTTGACATGGTGCCTGCAGGTCGAACGACATTCTCAGTGCGATCACGTTTGCGAGAAACGCGGAAATCTAACACTGCCCAAATTAAGAAAGTGCCAAACAAAACCAGATCCACTAAATTGCCGTTGGCCAGTAAATGCGCCAGTGCCCAGATTTTGACTGAGGCCACCATAGGATGACCTATGCGCGCTTTAATACTGTTACCTGGGACATAAGCTGCAGTGATTAAGATGGCAGCAAATAAATTTAATAAGATTGCAAGATGTCGACCCCAGATTGGCGGCTCCCACAATGGCATAGGAGTCATGCGCGCTTGTTGATAGCCTATGATGAGTAAAGCAAAGCCAGCGATAGAAAATAGGGTGATGATCCCTTTCCATTTGTTCTGGCCGATTTTTTCTATCATCGTGGTGCGGGTAGCATCAGCAAAAATTCTGACTGAATGCGCGCCTAGAAAAAGTATTAGACCTGCTATGAGTAGCATCATTAACGTCTCCCTAATCAAAAATGTCGAACTGCGCCAGAGTTTACCGGATAAATCTCAAAGCTAGGCAAGTCGGGTCAGTGTCGGTTTCATGATGCGATATCATGCCTAATGTCATGAGAGCTGCAACTTTTAAGGGGAAATAATATGCAACAGAGCACACCACGCACGCGTCAAATCGTCGCTGCGGTGATAGGTAATGCCTTGGAATGGTATGACTTTGTTGTGTATGGGTTTATGACCGTGATCATCTCACGTTTGTTTTTTCCTGCAGAGAGTGAATACGCGTCCCTCTTGTTAGCAATGGCAACCTTTGGTGTAGGTTTTTTCATGCGACCTGTCGGTGGTATTTTGATAGGTTTATATGCCGATCGTAAAGGTCGCAAAGCGGCACTCCAACTCATCATAGGCTTGATGACGATAGCAGTTGCCATGATTGCGTTTGCCCCGCCTTATGCAGTGATAGGTGCAGCAGCACCAGTCTTAATCGTCGCAGCAAGATTATTGCAAGGCTTTGCAACTGGTGGTGAGTTCGCGAGTGCGACTGCTTTCTTAGTCGAGAGTGCACCAGCAGAGCGACGCGGATTTTTTGGTTCATTACAAATGGTGGGGCAGAGTGTTGCGGCTTTAGCTGGTGCAAGTTCAGGTATGTTCATCACGCAATCACTCACACCAGAACAAATTGATCAATGGGGATGGCGTATTCCTTTCATGATAGGTTTATTGATAGGGCCTGTAGGTTTATATATACGTCGTCATTTAGAAGAAACGGAAGTATTTAAAGAAGCGCATGCCTCTGTTGAACAAAAGACGACCCTAGGCGCTGTGTTTCAGATTCATAGACGTGCTGTGTTTGCTGCATTTGGTCTCGTTTTATCTAACACCATCATGTATTACGTGGTCTTGATTTATATGCCGACTTACGCAAAAACTCAGTTAGGTATTGCACTCGGTCAGGCGTTTACTGCACAGGTAGCGGGTTTGCTATGTCTAACGGTGTTAACACCGGTATTTGGTATGTTGTCTGATCGTGTAGGACGGCGTCCAATTTTAATCGCTGCTTGCGTTCTTTATTTTGTTTTACCTTATCCACTGTTTGCATGGTTACAAGCTGATCCTGTTTTATGGCGATTAACAGTAATGCAAATGATATTGTGTAGTGCTATAGCGGTGGGCTTTGGTCCGATATCTACTGCACTGGCTGAACAATTTCCTGTTCATGTACGATCAACTGGTTTAGCACTAGCCTATAACTTTGCGGTGATGCTATTTGGTGGTTTTGCGCAATTGATTGTGACATGGTTAATCAAAACAACCGGATCCCCTATAGCTCCTGCTTACTATGTGATGTTTGGTGCTGTGGCTGGTTTATCAGCGGCATTCTTTTTGGTAGATAGATATCAAGATAAGGTTTTACATTAGTACTGACTATTTAAAATAATTAATTTTTTCATTCATTCAAAGGCTGTTTCCATGTCTGACAATAAGCATACTGCGCCGAGTGCACAAGATCAATTTGATGATGCCACTTCACGTCAATTAGAAGCGGTCTATCTCACACCGGATGTAGTTGAACAGCGTGAAAAAATTATGGCGTTGTTAGGTGTGCATGCAGGAGATAAAGCCTTAGACATAGGTTGTGGTCCTGGTTTAACCACACTAGCTTTAGCACAAGCTACCGGCACAAGTGGTGAGGTGTCAGGTGTTGATATTGCTGAGCCTATGTTGGCGATTGCACGTAAGCGTTGTGCAGGCTTCCCCAATGTGCGTTTCACTACAGCCGATGTCACTGCATTGCCCTATGAAGATGATTCTTTTGATATTGCGTTAGCTACACAGGTTTATGAATATGTAGAACAAGTCGATCAAGCTTTAAAAGAATTAGCGCGTGTGGTTAAACCAGGTGGACGTGTATTAATCGTTGATACCGATTGGGAATCAGCGGTATGGGCGAGTCAGGATGATGTGCGTATGCGTAAAGTGATTGAAACATGGAATACGCATATTCCTCATCCACAGTTACCACGTGATTTGAAATTGCGTATGCAGCAAGCAGGTTTTAAAGAGGTGCAAGTTGAAGTTGTACCGCTAGTAAACACAAGCTATGATCCACAAACTTATAGCGTAGGTATGATGACTATGCTCGGTAATTTCGCGATTGGTCGCAATGGGATTACAGAGCAAGATGTAGCTGATTGGAAGGCTGATGCTCGCTTAATGGGCGAGCAACAGCGTTATTTCTTTAGTTTGAATCGCTATGTGTTTATAGCGACTCGCTAATTACAATGGTGTTGATCGTAGCCTTAGGCTGGAGCTGAGTGATCATGGTCATCACTTGCACTTTGTTCTTTTTCGCGTTTCCGATTCACCCACCAGCCTACGATAATCACACCAAACGCACCTAGGCATCCAGGTAAACTTAAATGTAGGTTGAGTTGTTCTAGGCTGAGGTGCAAGTACGGCAAATGCTCTGCCAATTCCGTATGAATGGCAACGTCAGTCACAATCATCGAACCACCCAGATAGCCTAACAGACCAGCACCTAAGGTGACGATGGTGGGTACACGATCCATGAGCTTTAATACGATTGAGCTACCCCATACAACGATAGGGATGCTAATCAGTATTCCGAAAACAACGAGTATGAGTTTGTGTCCATCATTTGCTTGTTCTGCTGCACTAGCGACAGCAATCACATTATCTACACTCATGACGAGATCAGCAATGATGATGGTTTTAATGGCGCTGATTAAACGATCACTACCGCTGATGTGATCGTGCGCTTCATCTTCTTCGACGAGTAACTTAGCACCTATCCATAGTAGTAATAAGCCGCCTATGATTTTTAAAAAGGGGAGCTCTAATAAGGTGACGGCAAAAGCGATCAGTACGATACGAATAACAATTGCACCAGCCGTACCCCAGAGTATGCCTTTAAAGCGCGTTTTTTCTGGGAGATGTCGACAAGCTAAGGCAATCACAATCGCATTATCGCCACCTAACAAAATGTCGATCAAGATAATTTGACCAACTATGATCCAGTTTAAATTTTGAAAAAATTCAATCATGTTATGCGGCTTTCAAAAACAGGTTCAAATAGATGAATATAATTTTAATTTTTAAATAATAAAATTAGATTCAGAAAATTTATTCAATATCATCT
>JBEDCU010000172.1:0-12665 GCA_041176585.1 Pseudomonadota bacterium | reverse complement strand
TTTGTAAATTCATGCGCCAACCATGATGCTGCGCCCATGGGTCATCTGATGAATGATCACGCTCATCATGATGCAACCTCGCGCAGGCTAATGCCAACACAGCAAAAGGCACGGGCTGATGCGGTGGAAATAAAGTATCTTGATGTCGTTCTATCAGACCCGTATCTAGATCTGCAGTAGCAAAGGGTTTACTTTGCATGAGTCTGGATAGAAAAGCGATATTCGTTGCTGGCCCTACAATTTCATATTCACTCAGCGCTTGCGACATTTTCTTTAACGCTGCTGCTCTATCCTCACCCCAGACAATCAACTTCGCAATCATAGGATCATAGTAAGGTGAGATTGCATCTCCTGCTCTAATACCTGCATCTATACGCACTGCTTGATCGCGCGTGAAACTTGCTGCTTGTGGTGTGTGTAAATAATGCAAAGTACCTATGGATGGCAAAAATCCTTTTTCAGGATTTTCCGCATAAATACGCGCTTCAATCGCATGACCTTTAATAACTAGCTCATTTTGTTTCTTGGGCAAAGTATGACCAGCAGCTATTTTTAATTGCCACTCAACCAAATCCACATCGGTAATCATTTCAGTAACGGGATGTTCCACTTGCAAACGTGTGTTCATCTCCATGAAATAAAAACTACCATCTTGATTGGCAATGAATTCCACCGTACCCGCACCTACATAACCCACTGCTTGTGCTGCTGCTACTGCCGCCTCACCCATGGCACGACGACGTTCTGCAGTCATGCCCGGTGCTGGCGCTTCTTCACATACTTTTTGATGACGACGTTGTACTGAGCAATCGCGCTCGAACAAATAAACACACTCACCTGTTTTGTCTGCAAAAATCTGGATTTCTATATGGCGTGGACGCTGTAAATATTTTTCAACTAAGACTTTATCGTCACCAAAACTATTAATCGCTTCACGCTTACAAGATGCGAGTGCGCCTTTAAATTCAGCGGATGATTGGACTATACGCATGCCCTTACCACCACCACCTGCACTGGCTTTCAGTAATACTGGATAGGTAATGCTATCGGCTTGCTTGTGTAAAAAATCAGCGTCTTGATTTTCACCGTGATAACCCGGCACCAAAGGTACCTGCGCTTTTTCCATTAAGGCTTTAGCGGCAGACTTTGAACCCATGGCATGAATCGCTGTTGCAGGTGGTCCAATAAAAATTAATCCTGCTTGCTCACATGCTGCTGCAAATTCTTCGTTCTCTGATAAAAATCCATAACCTGGATGTATCGCTTCTGCTCCAGTAGCTTGCGCTGCTTCTATGATGCGTGCAATTTGTAAGTAGCTTTGCTTCGCTTCTGCTGCACCTATGTGCACAGCCTCATCACAAGCTGCCACATGCGCAGCATGTTTATCTGCATCGGAATACACAGCGACTGTGCGTATGCCCATACGATGTGCAGTGGCCGCTACTCTGCAAGCGATTTCACCACGATTGGCAATCAGGATTTTTTTAAACATGATGGTTTTTTGCTTGCCTAGTTATGCAGTCTTTGCTTGTATGCCTAATCGTTGTAGTAAAGATTTATCTTCTTCCACCTCAGGATTGCCCGTTACCAGTAATTTTTCACCATAGAAAATTGAATTCGCACCCGCCAAATAACACAAGGCTTGTATGCCTTCACCTAACTGACGACGACCTGCAGATAAACGCACGCGTGCTTTTGGCATGGTGATGCGTGCTACCGCTATCGTGCGTACAAACTCAAGTGGATCTAATCCATCTTGTCCATAGAGTGGTGTACCTTCTACTTGCACCAAATGATTAATAGGCACTGACTCAGGATAAGGATTTAAGTTAGCCAGTTGTGCAATCAAACCTGCACGTGATAGCCGTGACTCACCCATACCGACTATGCCGCCACAGCATACTTTTAATCCTGCTTCACGCACTGCGCCTAAAGTATCTAAACGATCTTGATAGTCACGTGTAGTGATAATGTCGCCATAAAATTCTGGCGCTGTATCTAGATTGTGATTATAAAAATCTAAGCCTGCTTCTTTTAGTCTCACAGCTTGCTGCTCTTCTAACATGCCTAAGGTTGCGCAAGTTTCTAAGCCCATGGCTTTCACAGCCTTGACCATTTCTTCAACTGAATCTAAATCTCTGTCTTTAGGCGCACGCCATGCAGCACCCATACAAAAACGTGTAGCACCTTGATCTTTTGCTGCTTGAGCTGCTGCTAATACTTCATCTAATGGCATGATTTTTTGTGCTGTCACACCAGTGTCGTAACGGGCTGCTTGGGGACAGTAACCACAATCTTCAGGACAGCCACCTGTCTTAATCGATAACAGTGTGGCTAATTCAATTTCATTCGCATTGAAATTTGCTCGGTGTACTTGCTGTGAGCGAAACAATAAATCATTAAATGGCAATTCAAACAAAGCCACTACTTCAGCGACTGGCCATGTTTCATGCGCGACTGCAGCAGCGGCAACTTTTTTCGCTGCAGCATGAAATGCGACGGGTTGTGATGTGATGGTGGATGACATAGAACTTCCTTAATAAAATAATTTCAGCAACTGGCTTCTAGCGCTTTTATCGCGCCTGTAGCAAGACAATTTATTTCTTCATCATTGATGATATACGGTGGCATCAGATAAACCGTATTACCTATAGGGCGTAGCAATATCTGCTGCTGTAATCCTTGCGCAAAATAACGACGCGCAAATCCTGCTTGTTCATCGGGCTGCGCATCAAATGCGAAAATCATGCCGCAACGGCGAAAATTTTTACTGCGAGGATGATGTTTCAAATCCTCACATGCAGCCTCAATTTTATCGCCTCGCACTCTATTTTGTGCCAGTACATCATCTTCTTTAAAAATAGCTAGCGTGGCTAAAGCAGCCCTACAAGCTAAAGGATTGCCGGTATAAGAATGCGAATGTAAAAATGCACGTGTGATATCACTATGATAAAACGCTTGATAAATTTCTTTGCGCGTCATGACTAGCGATAAAGGCAAGTAACCACCACTAATCCCTTTAGATAAACACAGAAAATCTGGCCACACGCCAGACTGTTCTGATGCAAAAAAAGTCCCCGTGCGACCACAACCAACTGCAATTTCATCTGCAATTAAATGCACATTAAATTCATCACACAAGGCACGCAAGGTCTGCATATACACAGGATCATGCATGATCATGCCGCCCGCACATTGCACTAAGGGTTCAATGATGATGGCGGCTATGTGATCAGCACGCTGCTCTAATACACGTCGCACATCAAGTGCTGCATGACGCGCTACATCAGCCGCGGTTTCACCTTCTTTAGCATTGCGTGCATCTGGTGTTGCAACCACATGCGCAGGCTGCAACATAGCGCCATAGGCCTGACGAAATAAAGGCACATCAGTGACTGCTAAGGCACCGACTGTTTCGCCATGATAGCCACCTTGTAAATAAATGAATTCCTGCTTTTGTGGCAGCCCTTGATTTGCCCATGCATGAAAACTCATTTTTAAGGCTATCTCTACTGCCGATGCTCCATCAGATGCATAAAAACAATGTCCGAGTACGCCATCAGTTAATGCAGATAATTGTTCAGAAAGTTCTACAACAGGTTCATGCGTGAAGCCAGCTAGCATCGCATGTTCTAATTGATCTAACTGTGCCTTGATTGCATGGTTAATACGTGGATTTGCATGACCAAATAAATTCACCCACCATGAACTAATACCATCGATATATCTATGCCCTGCATGATCCATCAGCCAAGCACCACGACCTTGACTGAGCGACACCATAGGTATGCTTTCATGATGTTGCATTTGTGTGCAGGGATGCCAAACACTGGCAAGACTGCGTGCAACCCAATCATTGTTAGCGTGCGCGCTCATTACATCCTAAATATGCCGAACTTCGTATCAGGTATAGGTGCATTCAATGATGCACTCAATCCTAAACCTAACACCATGCGTGTATCCGCAGGATCAATCACACCATCATCCCACAAGCGTGCACTTGCATAATAAGGATGACCCTGCACTTCATATTGATCAAGTATGGGTTGTTTAAATGCGGCTTCTTCTTGCGCACTCCATTGCCCACCCTTGCCTTCTATGCCATCGCGCTTAACGGTGGCCAGCACACTCGCAGCTTGTTCACCACCCATGACGGAGATACATGCATTCGGCCACATCCACAACATGCGCGGTGAATAAGCACGACCACACATGCCGTAATTACCTGCACCAAAGCTTCCACCTATGATGACGGTAAATTTAGGTACAGCCGCTGTCGCAACTGCCGTCACCATCTTGGCGCCATTGCGCGCTATGCCTTCGTTTTCTACTTTGCGACCCACCATAAAGCCGGTGATGTTTTGTAAAAAAACTAAAGGTATTTTTCGTTGACAGCAAAGCTCTATGAAATGCGCACCTTTTAATGCTGACTCAGAAAACAAGATGCCATTGTTAGCGATGATGCCTACTGGCATACCAAACAAATGTGCAAAACCACAAACCAGTGTGGTGCCATAGCGTGCTTTAAATTCATCAAACTCACTACCATCGACCACGCGCGCAATAATTTCTCTTACCTCGAAAGGCTTACGTGTATCAGTAGGAATTAATCCATATATTTCTTTAGCGTCGTAACGTGGCTCTACTGATGGACGCAACACCATTTGTTCTGGCTTACTACGATTTAAATTGCCAACTATAGATCGTGCAATGGATAAAGCATGCATATCATCTTGTGCTAAATGATCTACTACACCAGACAAGCGCGTATGCACATCACCACCACCTAAATCTTCTGCACTTACAATCTCACCGATTGCAGCCTTCACTAAAGGCGGGCCACCTAAGAAAATCGTACCTTGATTTTTAACGATAATAGATTCATCACTCATGGAAGGCACATACGCACCGCCTGCTGTACATGAGCCCATAACCACTGCGATTTGCGGTATGCCTTGTGCCGACATGTTTGCTTGATTAAAGAAGATGCGTCCGAAATGTTCACGATCAGCAAAGACATCATCTTGATTCGGTAAGTTTGCACCACCCGAATCGACTAAATAAATACAAGGCAAATTATTTTGTGCTGCAATTTCTTGTGCACGTAAATGTTTTTTCACCGTCATAGGGAAATAGGTTCCGCCTTTAACGGTTGCATCATTACAAACAATGACGCACTCCTGACCTTTAACACGTCCTATGCCGGTAATCATGCTGGCAGACGGCGCAGCATTGTCATACATATTTAGCGCAGCTAATTGTGAGAACTCTAGAAATGGCGTGCCAGGATCGAGCAACATATTTACACGCTCACGTGGTAATAGCTTGCCACGTGAGGTATGTTTTTTACGTGCATCTTCACTACCGCCTAATGCAAGTTTTTCACAATGCGTACGTAAATCATCTACCAAAGCCTGCATCGCATGCGCATTAGCGATGAATTCTTCGGAGCGTGGATTAAGTTTAGTTTCTAGGTATGGCATGTATTTATTTTTCTAAAATATTTCCATCGACATAAAACCATCGTCCGTTTTCACGAACAAAGCGACTTATTTCATGTAAGCGTTGTCCTCGCCCTTGTACACGACAACGCGCTACAAATTCTACGGTGGCAGCATCCTCTTGTTGCGACACTTGTCTTACTTCTAAACCCAGCCACTTTAGTGCAGCATCTGTCACTGCCTCTGCAGGTCGCGACTCTTTATGCCAAGTCTCTCTGAGATAGTTTTCTTCACCAAGTACATAGGCACTATAACGAGAGCGCATTAACTGTTCAGCACTAACTGCATGTTGCGCACCACTGATGAAAGGCTCACAACATTTTTCTAATGCGCCACCACCACAAGGGCAGGGCTCTAGCTTAGTTGTGGAGCGCTGATTTACCATGAGGCTTACTTAATCTTGCGCATTAACTCAAACTTAGGCTAATGCACGTGCTATCAATATTTTTTGTATATCGCTGGTGCCTTCATAAATTTGACAAACACGTACATCGCGATAAATACGTTCAACTGGAAAATCTTTTACATAGCCATAGCCGCCATGTATTTGTATGGCATCTGAACAAACTTTTTCTGCCATTTCACTGGCAAATAATTTTGCCATCGCAGCTTCTTTTAAACAGGGCACGCCTGCATCTTTCATAGACGCTGCATGTAAAGTCATTTGACGTGCTACTTCAATCTGCGTTGCCATATCAGCCAATCTGAATTGCACCGCCTGATGATCAAACAAAGGTTTATCAAAACTCTGACGTTCTTTCGCATAAGCTAAAGCCGCATCAAATGCTGCTCGAGCCATACCTATAGCTTGCGCAGCTATGCCTATACGCCCACCTTCTAATCCTGATAAAGCGATACGATAGCCTTCACCTTCTGCACCAATTAAATTTGCGGCAGGTATACGGCAATTTTCAAAAACAATTTGCGCTGTGTCGGATGAATGTTGGCCTAATTTTTCTTCTATGCTAGCGACGACATAACCCGCTGTAGTTGTGGACACCCAAAAAGCACTAATGCCACGCTTACCTGCCGTTTTATCGGTGACAGCCATGACGATAGCTACATCAGCATTTTTACCACTGGTGATAAATTGTTTAACACCATTTATGACATAGCTATCGCCATCACGTGTAGCAGTTGTTCGTAATGAAGAAGCATCACTACCTGCATGCGGCTCAGTCAAACAAAATGCGCCTAACATTTTGCCTTGCGCGAGCGGTCGTAACCATTGTTCTTGTTGCGCAGGATTAGCCACCATCATCGCTATGCTACACACAGGACAGTTGTTGACCGAGATGATGGTTGAAGTTCCACCATCTCCTGCTGCGATTTCTTCTATCACTAAAGCTAACGCTACATAATCTAAACCTGCACCACCTTGCTCTTCTGGCACAGCGACACCGAAGGCACCCATTTGCGCTAACTGCTGCAAAGCTTCTTTAGGAAAATGTCGCTCTTTATCCCAACGCGCAGCATGTGGACGTAACTGCTGCTGTGAAAATTCACGCATTGCATCACGTGTCATGGTGTGTTGTTCAGAGAGCATCATCGCTTTATTCTTTATTTTGAATAGTAGGCATAAAAATGTGTGTTGATTAATGTGTTAATCAGCATGATTACCAAACCATAGTCTGACCATCAAAACTATGAAAGCTACCACTTTCACTTTGTTTTAATCCACTAATCACTTTACGCATACCTGCCACGCTGTCTTGTACAGAAGTCGGTGCACTCGGACCACCCATTTCCGTTTTTACCCAACCTGGGTGAATCACCATCAGCTTAGCGTGTGGATAATCCATCGATGCTGCTTTGACTGCCATATTCAATGCTGCTTTTGAAGCACGATATACCCAACCCATGCTTGCTGTTGTGACACCTATGCTGCCCATGACGCTGGTGAGAAATACGAATGTACCTTTTGCTTCTTCAACTGCGGGTGCTAACAGCGGAATGGCATGCATGGCGCCTAATACATTGGCATGCATAACGCGATCAAATTCCGCAACCGCAGGCGCTTCCGTTGCACCGGCATATGATCCAAATACACCCGCCACATACACCACTAAATCTAAACGCTCACCATCGAGTTGCCATGGCAAGCTAGCCAGTGATTCCGCTACGGTGACATCAATTTTCATTGCATGCGCACCTTCTTGCTTGAGTGCTTCTACCGTCGCATCATCACGTGCTGTTGCAAATACTTTATAGCTATCAGCAAGTAACTGACGAACGAACTCACGGCCTATGCCGCGTGAAGCACCAATGATCAAAGCTGTGCGCATGCAAATTCTCCTTACATCATTTCAATTGCCATAGCGGTAGCTTCACCGCCACCGATACACAATGCAGCCACACCACGCTTGCCACCGGTTTTTTTCAATGCACCCAACAATGTCACGATAATGCGCGCACCAGATGCACCGATAGGATGACCTAATGCACAAGCACCACCATGAATATTAATTTTGTCGTGAGTGATATTGTGTTCTTTCATTGCGGCCATGGCGACTGCTGCAAACGCTTCATTGATTTCAAACAGATCGACATCGCTAGTCTTCCAACCTGTTTTTGCATATAACTTTTCTATCGCGCCTACTGGTGCAGTAGTAAACCAGTTAGGTTCATGTGAATTACGCATATGAGCAACGATTTTTGCAATCGGCTTCACACCTAATTTTTTTGCTGTTGATTCACGCATCAACACTAATGCTGCTGCACCGTCGTTGATGGATGAAGAAGAAGCGGCTGTGATGGTGCCGTCTTTTTTAAATGCTGGTTTTAATTGTGGGATTTTTTCTATCTTAGCTTTGAGTGGGCCTTCATCTTTATCAATAACGACATCACCGGCTTTACCAGAAATAGTCACTGGCGCGATTTCCCATTTAAAGGAACCATCGGCTGTTGCAGCTTGTGCACGCTTAACTGAATCAATCGCAAAAGCATCTTGTGCTTCACGTGTGAATGAATATTTTGCAGAGCAATCTTCTGCAAATGTGCCCATAGAACGGCCTTTGTCATACGCATCTTCTAAACCATCTAACATCATGTGGTCATACATCATGCCGTGACCTATACGATAACCACCACGCGCTTTAGGAATTAAGTAAGGTGCATTTGTCATCGACTCCATACCACCCGACACCACCACTTCATTCGTGCCCGACATAATTGAGTCATAACCATAAATAGTTGCCTGCATAGCAGAGCCACACATTTTTGATAAAGTCACAGCTCCTGCTGAAACAGGAATGCCCGCTTTAATCGATGCTTGACGCGCAGGTGCTTGGCCTTGTGCTGCCATTAAGCAGTTACCAAAGATCACATCATTCACTACTTCAGGCTTAATACCTGCACGTTCAACTGCAGCACGAATTGCAACTGCACCTAGATCATGCGCAGAAAGAGATGAAAAATCACCTTGAAATGCGCCCATAGGGGTACGTGCTGCACCAACAATTACAACGGGGTCAACGATAGGATCTTGCATAGTTATCTCCAAAAAAATAAAAATTAAGTAGCGGCCGATGGTGCAGATTGCGCCGTGGATGTCTGATAGCTAAAACGAACTTCCTGCGGATAGGGAAAGACGTCTTCCACTTGGCCGTCAAGTATTCGGGTTTTACGTTGTTGCCAATACTCTGCTGTCAGCAGATCGGCATGATGCTTCATGAAGTATTTACGTACTTTAGGATTGCCTAATAAAAAAACACTGAACTGTTCTGGAAAGACATCATTTTTTGCGACGTGATACCAAGGTTCGGATGCCATCTCATCTTCTTCATTGCGTGCCGCTGGTATATCGCGGAAATTACAATCACTGATGTATTCGATTTCATCATAGTCATAGAACACGACTCTGCCCTGACGCGTCACACCAAAATTTTTATACAGCATGTCTCCGGGGAAGATGTTCGCTACCACCAGATCTTTAATTGCATTGCCATATTCACGCACGCCATGTTCTATTGCTGCTTCATCTCCTGCTTGCTCGGCTTCTGTCAGCCAAATATTTAATGGCGTCATGCGTCGCTCTATATACAGATGGCGAATAATGATTTGTTCACCATCTTCTTCAACAATAGAAGGCGCAACCGACTTTAATTCAGCTAACAATTCTTCTGAAAAGCGCGAGCGGGGAAAAGCAACGTTGGAATATTCCAGTGTATCGGCCATACGACCTACTCTGTCGTGATACTTCACCAATAAATATTTTTCTTTAACTTGTTTAGGCGTAGTTTCTTTAGGCGCAGGAAAACTATCTTTAATCGCTTTAAACACATACGGGAAGGAAGGCAATGCAAACACCACCATCACCAAGCCACGAATACCGGGCGCTATTTCAAAGCGATCAGAGGAATGGCGCAGATGATGTAAGAAGTCACGGTAGAACAAGGCCTTGCCTTGTTTTTGTAAACCTAAAATTGTGTAGATTTCATTACGCGGCTTATTCGGCAACATGCTGCGTATAAATTGCACATAGGCCGATGGCACTTCCATATCAACCATGAAGTAGGCGCGTGTAAATGAAAACAACATGGTAATGATATTGACATCGGTCAGCACTGCATCAAGAACTAAATCACCTTTGCGGTTATGCAGTATGGGAATTACAAAAGGATGCTCTCGATTGCCATTAATGACTTTTCCAACTATGTACGCGCCCTTGTTACGAAAAAACAGGCTAGATAACACTTGAATTTGATAATTCGCTTCTGTCGCTCGCGCTATTAATAATGCTTGCAAACGTTCTTCTATAAAAGCGATATCACGATCTAAGTCGTAAAACTCACATGCCAGTTGATAATTATTGACTAAACGACGCAGGGTTATGCGCATACCATCTGTTTGTGGATAATAGACGCGATAGACAGGCGTTGCTTCAGCAGGCTCTATATATTCTGTTGAAACAGCTGAGCGCACAAAAATAAAGTCATTATGAAAATACGTGCGATGCAAAATTTTGCAGCACACAGAATTAAAAAAAGTTTCAGCAAGCTCAGGCTGTCTGTGATCCATTAACAAGCCTATGTAATGTAGCTTCACTTCACGCCATACACTATCAGTTAGCTCTTCTTCTTCATATTCATCTTCTAAGCTTTGCACGCATTCCTTCACTCTATGCTCATAGAATGCAATTCTGTCGCGCGCGCCTGCTTGCGCTTCTTTCCATGTCATTTGCTCGAAGTGTGTTCTAGCTCCTTGGCTGGCATGTCTAAATAACCGATAGTGCTTATCAAAGCCATCAAGAATAACGCGCGCAATATCAAACGCAATTTGCGATGACAAAAGCTTAGGAAAGGCGACTTGTGAATCTGGCATTTTAGGCAGTCTCAGCAAATAATTCACGACCAATCAACATGCGACGTATTTCGCTGGTACCTGCACCAATTTCATAGAGCTTTGCATCGCGCCATAGTCGTCCTGCTGGATATTCATTGATGTAACCATTACCACCTAAGGCTTGTATAGTTTCACCTGCCATCCAAGTCGCTTTTTCAGCGGAATATAAAATCGCACCCGCTGCATCCTTGCGTAATGCACGCACTGCATCCGGTGTTTTTGCGCGATCACATGCTTGGCCTACTGCATAGACATAAGCTTTGCACGCCATCATGGTGGAATACATATCTGCGAGTTTGCCTTGCATGAGTTGGAACTCACCGATAGGTTGGCCGAATTGTTTACGTTCATGTACATAGGGCACAGTGACATCCATACATGCTTGCATAATGCCTAGTGGCCCACCCGACAACACAGCACGCTCATAGTCTAGGCCTGACATTAAAACATTCACACCGCGACCTAAACCACCTAATACATTTTCAGCAGGTACTTCACAATCACGGAACACTAACTCACCCGTATGCGAACCACGCATACCTAGTTTGTCGAGTTTTTGCGCAACTGAAAATCCAGGATAATTTTTTTCAATTAAAAATGCAGTGATGCCACGTGGTCCTGCTTCAATATCATTTTTTGCATACACCACCATCACATCAGCATCGGGGCCATTGGTGATCCACATTTTTGAGCCATTCAATATCCAACGATCGCCTTTGAAATCAGCACGCAACTTCATGTTCACAACATCAGAACCTGCATTCGGTTCTGACATGGCTAATGCGCCTATATATTCACCTGAAATTAACTTTGGTAGATAGGTTTTCTTTTGTTCTTCACTGCCATTACGACGAATTTGATTTACACATAAGTTTGAATGTGCACCATAAGACAAACCCACTGAAGCAGAAGCGCGTGATATTTCTTCCATAGCGATGATGTGAGCTAAATAACCCATAGCACTACCGCCATATTCTTCATCTGCTGTAATGCCTAGCAGACCTAACTCACCCATCTTGCGCCATAAGTCCATAGGAAATTGATCGGTGCGATCTATCTCTGCTGCACGCGGTGCGATTTCAACAGATGCAAAATGTTGAACTGCTTCACGCAGTGCTGCAATATCATCGCCATGATCAAAACTTAGGCCTGGCAGATTATTCATACTATTTTCCTATTCAAACTTTTAATGCAATTAGATGGATTACGCTGCGTTGCGTGCGCTAGAAGCACTAAGCAATCCACTTTTGATTTTTTCGCTTTGATTATCTTGCGCCAGCATATTGCGGCATCGATCTTCATGTGCGGCGATTTCAGCCAAGGTGATTTCTATATCTTCACGCTGCTGCTCTAATGATTCACGATGTCGTGATAACACGGTGAGAAAGCGATTCAGTTGAGCCGCAGAGTCTTGCGGCGAGTCATACATATCCACTAAATCTTTAATTTCTGAGAGCGTTAATCCCAGACGCTTGCCGCGTAAGGTGAGTTTTAAACGCGTGCGATCGCGAGCGCCGTAAACTCTAGTTCGACCGCCAGCGCCTTCACGGCTTGGACTAATTAAACCTTGATCTTCGTAGAAACGAATGGCCCGTGGCGTGATGTCAAATTCACGGGCTAGTTCGGTGATGGTATAAGTCGCCATAGGATCTACAGGTAGAATGTACGTTTACGTAAACGTCAACTAAAGCGGTATTGTAGGCGGGCGAGATGTAAATGGAAACCCCGCAAAGCAGTCATTTTCAGGGGCTAAATCTAGGGATGCACTAATTTTTCAAATATCGTTAAAAACCCTTAATTCTCATTAAATTCGTCTAATTA
>JBEDCU010000171.1:0-26906 GCA_041176585.1 Pseudomonadota bacterium | reverse complement strand
GCTGAATATCTGCTCGAAGAACAGCCGGTTTTATTACGCAGACAGAAAAGATTAGAATTTTCTGCGCAAGTCATGACGATACGTGATGACACAGAACGACTGGCTAAGAGAATTGCACTGCTAGAAAAACAATATCAGGAGCAGGCATGATCATGAAGTTATTACGAGCGCTGAATATCGTACGTATCGCTCTGCAATATGGTTTAGATGAGATTATTTTATCGTCTAGCTCTGGACATCTATTCTTAAAAATCTTATCGGGATTATTTTTTTGGCGTGATTTGCGTGCTTCACGTGGTGAACGATTACGTCGTGCGTTAGAAGAGTTAGGTCCTATTTTCGTAAAGTTTGGGCAGTTACTTTCTACGCGTCGTGATCTTTTGGCATTGGATATTGCCGATGAACTAGCACGCTTACAAGACCGTGTACCGCCATTTTCTTCTGACCTAGCTATTGCAGAAATTACGCGAGCATTAGGTCGGCATCCTGATGAATTATTCGCCAGCTTTTCTCGAGAGCCGGTTGCATCAGCATCGGTAGCGCAAGTCCATTTTGCCGTTTTGAAAAATGGTAAAGAAGTCGCTGTGAAAGTATTGCGTCCACACGTACATCGCGCGATTAAAAAAGATATTGCCTTGCTGCGTATAGTTGCCCTATTCATAGAGCGCTTATGGATAGATGGTCCGCGCCTTAAGCCACGCGAAGTGGTCGCGGAATTTGAAAAATATTTACATGATGAATGCGATTTAATGCGGGAAGCTGCGAATGCTAGTCAGTTGCGTCGCAATTTCGCTAATTCTTCTTTGCTCTTAGTACCAGAAATGTTTTGGGATTATTGTTCTAGTTCCGTGATTGTGATGGAGCGTATGCATGGCATTCCGATTTCACAGACTGCGCGTTTAATTGCAGAAGGTGTGGATTTAAAAAAATTATCACGCGATGGTGTAGAGATATTTTTTACGCAAGTTTTTCGTGATGGTTTTTTTCATGCAGATATGCATCCTGGGAACATCATGGTCTCGACGGATGCAGCGACTTTTGGTCGTTACATCGCCTTGGATTTTGGCATCGTTGGTACCTTGACAGATTTTGATAAAGACTATCTCGCACAAAATTTTCTTGCATTTTTTCAGCGCGATTACAAACGCGTAGCACAAGCACATATTGAATCGGGTTGGGCACCTAAAGAGACGCGTGTCGATGAACTCGAAGCAGCAGTACGTGCTTGTTGTGAGCCTATTTTTGATAGACCGCTTTCACAAATCTCATTCGGTCAAATTTTATTACAGCTGTTTCAGACTTCACGTCGATTTAATATTGAAGTACAACCGCAATTAGTATTATTGCAAAAAACACTATTAAATATTGAAGGTCTTGGAAGAGAACTCGATCCTGATTTAGATTTATGGCAGACCGCAAAACCCTTTCTAGAAAATTGGATGCGTGAGCAGTTGGGATGGCGTGGTTTGTTGGCGCGTTTAAAAGCAGAGGCACCGAATTATGCGCAATTACTACCGCAGTTGCCGCGCTTATTACATCGCACTTTATCTTTGAGTGCGGATCAGCAGCGTCATGATTATGAAAGAGTGTTGAATCAGATATTATTTGAGCAAAGAAAAACCAATCGATTCATTGCTCGCATCATTTATTTTAGTGGCGGTCTGATAGCCGGCATCTTGTTAGTACAATTACTCTATCAATTACAAGATGTGTTTTACTAAATCTCATAACTGACTCTCTCAGGCAGAGGGCTCTATAATGACCGCAAATTTATTAACACTGACATTTGTGTGGGAGTGCGTATGTCAACTCTAGTCACTTTCGTTATTTTGTATTTGATCATATCGGTAGCGATTGGTTTATACGCTGCCCGTATGGTTCACAACTCTGCAGATTACACAAATGCAGGTCGCTCACTACCACTTTACATCGTGATTGCTACTGTATTTGCGACGTGGTTTGGTTCTGAAACTGTATTAGGTATTCCTGCAAAATTTGCGAGTGAAGGCTTACGAGGTGTTGTTGAAGATCCCTTTGGTGCTTCACTGTGTTTGATTTTTGTTGGTTTATTTTTAGCGCGCAAACTCTATCGTTTGAATTTGCTCACTATTGGTGACTACTATCGATTTCGCTACAACAAAGTGGTGGAAGTGATTGTGTCGCTATGCATCGTAATTTCTTATTTAGGCTGGGTATCGGCACAAATTACTGCATTGGGTTTAGTGTTTAATATTTTGTCGCAAGGGACAATCTCTATGCCCATGGGAATGGTGATGGGTGCAGCGATAGTCTTGATTTACACATTATTCGGTGGCATGTGGTCAGTAGCCCTGACTGATTTTTTTCAAATGACGATTATTGTGATCGGCCTGCTCTATATCACTTATGTCGTAGCTGGTTTGGCGGGTGGTATGGATGTAGTCTTTGAGCATGCATCAAAAGAAGGTAAGTTAGTATTTTTTCCGCAGCCAACCACTGCAGAGGTGTTAGCTTTCATAGGTGCTGGCATTACTATTATGTTTGGTTCTATGCCCCAGCAAGATGTGTTTCAACGCGTCATGTCCGCGCGCAGTGAAGATATTTCAGTTACTGGTGCAGTAGCAGGCGGTTCGCTGTATTT
Organism: Pseudomonadota bacterium; assembly: GCA_041176585.1. Classification (GTDB taxonomy): domain Bacteria; phylum Pseudomonadota; class Gammaproteobacteria; order Burkholderiales; family Burkholderiaceae_D; genus Pernthalerella. The sequence goes on along the minus strand of JBEDCU010000171.1, from coordinate 24,286 downwards.
TATTTTTGCATTTGTACCTATGTTTTTAGCTTATGCAGCACAACTCATCGATCCAGCGATGTTTACTTCGCTAATTGATCATGATGCACAAATGATTTTGCCTGCGTTAGTGTTAAATCACACGCCTATTTTTGCGCAGATTTTATTTTTTGGCGCTTTACTTTCAGCCATCATGTCGACTGCGAGTGGCACTTTGCTTGCGCCTAGCATCACGCTCACTGAAAACATACTGCGCGAATTCATCCCTATGGATGACGCTCAATTATTAATGACTACCCGTATCGTGGTCGTTATTTTTACTGTCATCGTCACGACCTTTGCGCTTTTATCCCAGGGTATGCCGATTTATGAAATGGTAGGCAATGCCTATAAAGTACCGCTAGTCGGTGCATTTATTCCTCTAGTGATGGGATTGTATTGGCAGCGTTCTACTACTCAAGGTGCGTTGGTGTCTGTCGTAGGAGGGCTCTCATCATGGTTGTTGATGGAGTTCTTTGGCGCCGATTCCATCTGGCCACCACAGTTGGTTGGATTCTTAGTCGCGTTTTTCGGCATGATCGTTGGTTCCTTATTACCCCAGTGGGTGGCGTCATCCTCTGAAATAGAAGTCTCTGCCACACAGTGAACTCCTTCGGGCTAAGCTAGAAAACCCTTTATAATTCAAGGTTTTCTGAATTTTGTGGAGTAACGAGATGCCCATTTACGCGTATCGCTGTGAAGCCTGTGGCTTTGCCAAGGACGTGTTACAAAAAATGTCTGATGCACCTCTCACAGAGTGCACCGCGTGTGGCAAGCCGGCCTTCAAAAAACAACTGACTGCAGCAGGTTTTCAGTTAAAAGGTAGTGGATGGTATGTCACAGATTTTCGTGGTGGACAGACCGCGCCAGCAGCCAGTGAAGCAGGTGCCGCATCGACAACTCCCTCAGCTCCAGCTGCAACCAGTGGTGAATCTACTGCCAGCACGAGTGACAGTAAGGCCAGCTCAACTGCAGCATCAACGTCAACAGCGACTCCGAGTACACCAACAGCGACCTGATTATTTTATTCATTATGCGTAAATACTTCATTACCGGATTATTGGTTCTCGTACCACTTTCCATCACCTTATGGGTGTTGCATCTCATTGTAGGTACCTTAGATCAATCGCTTTTATTGATGCCGGAAAAATGGAGATCAGAATCACTGTTAGGTTTCTATTTGCCCGGCTTAGGTACCATTCTGACCCTACTGATTATTTTGCTTACCGGTCTGGTGACGAGAAATTTTTTTGGTAATCGACTTTTGCAGTGGTGGGAATTACTCCTCAATCGCATACCGGTTGTGAATTCTATTTACTCGAGTGTCAAACAAGTCTCAGATACCTTGCTCTCTCCTTCCGGCAATGCATTTCGTAAAGCCGTGCTGATTCAGTATCCCCATGCGAATAGTTGGACCATTGCATTTCAAACTGGTGTGCCAGGTGGTGATGTGAGAACGCACTTACAAGGTGACTACATTAGTGTGTATGTCCCCACAACACCGAATCCCACTTCAGGTTTTTTCCTCATGCTAAGGCGTGCAGATGCGATTGAACTCGAGATGACGGTGGATGAAGCATTGAAATACATTATCTCTATGGGTGTGGTTGCTCCGGCCGAGCATAAACAATCTGAGCACACCCACTAATTATTGTTTTACGAAATTTGAAACTGGAAACTGATATGTCTATGCGTACACATTATTGCGGCCTCGCGAATGAAGCCTTATTAGGTCAAACCATTAGTTTGTGTGGTTGGGTACACAGACGCCGTGATCATGGTGGTGTTATTTTTATCGATCTGCGTGATCGTGAAGGCTTAGTGCAGGTAGTGTGTGATCCAGATCGTGCGGAAGTATTTCAAACAGCTGAAGCAGTGCGTAATGAATTTTGTTTACGTATTACAGGTGTAGTGCGTTTACGTCCCGATGGCACCAGCAATACTAATCTCACATCCGGCAAGATTGAAGTGTTGTGTCATGAATTAGAAGTGTTAAATGCTTCAGTGACACCACCATTCCAATTAGATGATGACAATCTATCTGAAACAACCCGACTCACTCATCGTGTTTTAGATTTGCGTCGCCCACAAATGCAGCAAAATCTACGCTTACGCTACAAGGTATCAATGGAAGTACGTAAGTTTTTAGATGAGCATGGTTTCATAGATATTGAAACACCGATGCTCACTAAATCCACACCAGAAGGTGCGCGTGACTATCTCGTGCCATCACGCGTCAATGCCGGACATTTTTTCGCTTTACCGCAATCACCACAGTTGTTTAAGCAATTACTGATGGTGGCTAACTTTGATCGCTATTATCAAATCACGAAATGCTTCCGTGATGAAGATTTGCGTGCAGATCGTCAGCCTGAATTCACCCAGATTGATTGTGAAACTTCTTTCATGTCTGAACAAGAAATACGTGATCTGTTCGAAGGCATGATACGCATGGTCTTTAAGAATGCATTAAACGTTGATTTGCCGAATCCATTCCCTGTCATGAATTTCGCAACCGCTATGCATTTATACGGTTCAGATAAACCTGACATGCGTGTAAAACTAGAATTCACAGAACTGACTGATGTGATGAAAGATGTGGAGTTCAAAGTCTTTGCATCAGCAGCTAGCATGGAAGGTGGCCGTGTAGTCGGCCTACGTATTCCAGGTGGAGCAAAAGAGCAAGGCGGTATGCCGCGTTCTGAGATTGATGCTTACACCCAGTTTGTCGCAATTTATGGCGCTAAAGGATTGGCCTATATTAAAGTCAATGAAAAAGCCAAAGGTCGTGATGGCTTGCAATCTCCTATCGTTAAAAATATTCATGATGCAGCATTAGCAAAGATCATAGAAAAAACAGGCGCACAAGATGGAGACTTAATTTTCTTTGGTGCTGATAAAGAAAAAATTGTAAATGATGCGATCGGTGCTTTACGCGTGAAAATTGGCCATAGTGATTTTGGTCGTAAAAATGGTTTATTTGAAGAGGAATGGCGTCCGTTATGGGTAGTTGATTTCCCTATGTTTGAATACGATGAAGAAGCAGGGCGTTGGAATGCGTTGCATCATCCCTTCACTGCGCCTAAGTTAGGTCATGAAGATTTCATTGATAGTGACCCAGGTCGTGCTATTGCACAAGCTTATGACATGGTGCTCAATGGTTGGGAATTAGGCGGCGGATCAGTGCGTATCCATCGTGCTGATGTACAGAGCAAAGTATTCCGTGCTTTGAATATAGGTGCAGAAGAAGCGCAAGCAAAATTCGGTTTCTTACTCGATGCATTGCAATATGGCGCGCCACCACATGGCGGTCTGGCATTTGGTTTGGATAGAATTGTGACCATGATGACGGGTGCTGAATCAATTCGTGATGTGATTGCTTTCCCTAAAACACAACGTGCACAATGCTTGCTGACACAAGCACCATCCTTAGTCGATGAAAAGCAGTTACGTGAATTGCATATCCGTTTACGAGCTGCTGAGCCTGCATTAAAAACCTAATGCGATGTCAGACAGCGTGTCATGGTTTTTGTAACTAACTAACAGGGTATGATAAGGGCACCTCGCGTGCCCTTTTTTACGTCTATGCCAGAATTTAAAATTCCAGAATCCGTATTAGTGGTTATTTATTCCAGTGAGATGGAAGTGTTACTCATTGAGCGTGCTGATAAGCAGGGGTTTTGGCAATCTGTTACGGGCTCTAAAGATGCTATCGATGAACCCTTAATAGAAACAGCGATCAGGGAAGTGCAAGAAGAAACAGGATTGCAAATAGGATCAGAGCGCGTGCCTATGGAAAATCTACATAACTGGCAACTCAGCAATGTGTATGAAATTTATCCTGTTTGGCGCCATCGCTATGCACCGGGCATCACACACAATACCGAGCATGTGTTTGGCTTACTCATACCTAGAGACCATCCCATCACACTCGCTGCACGCGAACATGTGCAATATCAATGGTTACCTTGGCAAGCAGCGGCTCTTCAGTGTTTTTCTCCTTCCAATGCTGAAGCAATATTGCAATTACCGCGACAAATTAATTAAGCCAACACTGTAACTATGAAAATTCGTATTGCGACCTATAACATTCATAAAGGCGTTACTGCGATAGGTAATCGGCCGAGGATACATGCGCTCAAGCTAGGTATTTCTTCTCTGTCTGCCGATATTGTGTTTTTACAAGAAGTACAAGGGCGACATGATTTCTTTGCACTACGTCATGCTGCGAAATGGCCACAACAAAGTCAGCATGAATTCTTAGCTAGCGATGTACAGCACAGTGCCTATGGAATGAATGCTGTGTATGACCATGGACATCACGGTAATGCTTTGTTATCAAATTTTCCTATTGTTTCATCGCACAATCATGATGTGTCAGATCATCAATTTGAGTCGCGCGGAATATTGCATTGCATAGTACGTATACAAGAAAGAGATGTGCATTGCTATGTTGTGCATTTAGGATTATTTGCGGGCAGTCGTTTACGTCAGATAGAAGCTTTAATACAAGCAGTAACTCATACAACAGAGTCTGATTCACCCATCATTATTGCAGGTGATTTTAATGATTGGACTAATGCATTGAGTACATCGCTTAGAAAAAAGCTTGGTGTGACAGAAGTGTTTGATGAAGTTTTACCGTCACGTAGTTTTGGTAGTTATTTACGACGCCTATCTGGTCGCGGTCCACGTAAGAGTCCTGCACGTACTTTCCCTGCTGCTATGCCTGTTTTAAAATTAGATCGAATTTATGTACGTGGGTTAAAGATTGAACATGCACAGGTATTGCATGGTGCTAGTTGGGCTAGGCTGTCAGATCATGCGCCCTTAGTCGCTGATCTTAAAATGTAAGTTAATGATCAACACCACTTCATTCATGTGGTTAAACTTTGCTCATCTCGTCTATGCGCGCTGTTAGCTATAGCAAAAATAATCAACTGACCCTACTTCATCGAGGGTCGGAATTTTTTCCAGCATTAGTGCGTGCTATTGATGCTGCTCATGCTGAGATTTATTTAGAAATCTATATTTTTGCTGAAGATAATACGGCATGTGAAATCAAGGCTGCTTTGATGCGTGCAGCACAACGTGGTGTGGCTGTGTATGTATTAGTTGATTGGTTAGGTACTGGTCGAAAAATAATTAAGCAATTAGCGCGTGACTTTGCTTCTGCAGGAGTAAATTTTCGGTATTTTAATCCTTGGTTCCATCGTGGTTTAGGTCGCACTCATAGAAAAATTATGGTGGTCGATCGTGAACTCGCCTTTCTGGGTGGATTAAATATTAATGATGATTTATTTTCCGATGATGGTAGCCATATTTCATTGCCCGCACCTAGATGGGATTTTGCAGTAGCGATTCATGGTCAACTTGTTTTATCGATTCAAGAAGCTGCAGCAGCACAGTGGTTAGGGTACGGTATTCAAGATATAAAAACACGTTTGCAAAATTTGCGACGTTTGCGCTTACAACATGCCAAACCTGCATTAACGGTTGCAGAAGCTGGATTGGTTGTGCGAGACAATCTACGTAATCGCAGAACCATACAACGCAGTCTTTTGCATGCCATTGGTCATGCACATAAATCGATTTATTTAGTCACACCTTACTTTGCACCTGGACGAAAATTACGTCATGCACTGTCTATGGCAGCTAGTCGCGGTGTGCAAGTCACGCTCATGGTTGGAGTGGGACAATTTCGACTACAAGATGCTGTTACGCAGTCTTTTTATCCTCGCTTAGTGCGTGCTGGCGTTGCACTGGTTGAATATAGTAAAACGCAATTACATGCCAAAGTCGCCGTAATAGATGACGAATGGGCGACGGTAGGATCGAGTAATTATGATGGCTTTTCTTTATTTGTTAATCACGAAGCGAATATTGTTGTTCGTGATGCAGAGTTTGCGACCACACTACGTTCACATATTGCACAAGGCGTGACGGAGGGTAGAGTAGTGACAGCATTTGAAGTTGAAAGTATCGGGCTATGGCGACGACTGTTGAATTGGATGGCTTATCTTTTTTATAAATCTGTTTTGCAAATCATTACATTGGGTAGTTATGCAAAATGATATTCATCTTAATGCCGAGTGTGTGTGATGTCTGAACCAATACGTGTAGATAAATGGCTATGGGCTGCAAGATTTTTTAAAACGCGTTCGCTTGCTACAGATGCGATTGATCATGGCCGTGTGAAACTCAATGGTCTAAAGATTAAACCTGCTAAAACAATACAGTTGGATGATTTACTTGATATCGATAATGGTAGCTCGCAATGGCAAGTGAAAGTGACGGGTCTTTCGGGTCAGCGTGGCTCTGCAACACTTGCACGTCAACTTTATACTGAAACTGAAGAGAGTATAAAAACGCGTGAACAAGAGGCCATGCGACGTGTACTTTTTCCAGAGCCTAGTGCAGACATAAAAGGCCGACCCACTAAGCGTGACCGCCGACTGCTCGATAAATCGCGCGACTAAATTCCCTATTCTTATTAGTCTCGATCAGTCCTCTATTAGAAATTCATAGGCTGACTTGACGATCTTTATTGGTTTCAGTGCATAATAGGACGCTCGTTCTATTTTCTGGAACATGCCCTATAAGGACTGCAATAAAGGGCTGCATTAAAGGACTGTATCAAAGGACTGCATGATGAATGACACCCACCAAAAACCGCTACGCAAAGGCGAACAAACACGTGCAGCGATTCTCGAAGCTGCTTTATCACTGGCTAGTCGTGAAGGCTTAGAAGGTCTGACTATTGGTGTACTGGCAGAGAGAATGGGAATGAGCAAGTCAGGTGTATTTGCGCATTTCGGATCGCGCGAAGATTTACAAATCGGTGTGTTGCGTCTGTATCACCAACAGTTTGAACAAGAAGTTTTTTATCCTAGTCTGCGTGAGCCACGTGGCTTGCCACGATTAGAAAGTTTATTTGCTCGCTGGGTAGCGCGCGTGAGCATGGAAATCGCATCTGGCTGCATTTATATCAGTGGCGCTGCCGAATATGACGATAGGCCAGGTGCTATACGCGAACAATTATTAGAAATGGTCAGGCTATGGCAGGTTGCTTTAAACAAGGCAGCAAAACAAGCCATGCAAGAAGGACATTTATCGCCAGATACTGATCCAGATCAATTGGTATTTGAGATGTATGGGTTGGTATTAGCCTTGCATCATGATGCGCGTTTTATAAAACGTCCTGGTAGTGTGGAGCGCGCTAAAAAAGGCTTCGAGCGATTGATTTTTGGTTTGCAAGATACATCCCCCGCAAGCTCAGTTAAACAGTTTGAAAAAAAATCACTGAAAAAAATATCACCAACACTATAGAAGCGTGCTCGATCTCAATTCGAGAACAGTCTTCACACCTATCTCAAGGAGAGTCAGATGCCTCACTATATTGCCCCCTTACGCGATATGCAGTTTGTATTGCATGAATTATTAGAAGTTGAAAGTGCTTTAAAAGAATTGCCTAAGCATAGTGATTTAGATATCGATACGATGAATCAAGTGCTAGAAGAAGGTGGGAAATTTGCAGCGAATGTTATTTTCCCGCTGAATCATTCTGGTGATAGAGAAGGCTGCAAGCTCGATATCAATACCCATGCAGTAAAAGCACCGGCTGGATTTCATTCGGCCTATCAACAGTATGTAGAAGCAGGTTGGCCTGCTCTGTCATGTGATCCTGAATATGGTGGACAGGGGCTACCTATCGTATTAAATAATTCGTTTTATGAAATGTTGAATTCTGCGAATCAAGCTTGGACTATGTATCCAGGTTTATCGCATGGTGCCTATGAGTGTTTACATGCACATGGCACAGCAGAACAAAAAGCTTTGTATCTACCCAAACTCGTATCAGGTACATGGACAGGCACCATGTGTTTAACCGAGCCACATTGTGGCACTGATTTAGGTTTATTAAAAACTAAGGCTGAGTCACAAGCCGATGGAAGTTATCTACTCACTGGCAGCAAAATTTTTATATCAGCAGGTGAACATGATCTGTCTGAAAACATTATTCATTTAGTGTTAGCGCGATTGCCTGATGCGCCTCCAGGAACAAAAGGTATTTCCTTATTCATCGTGCCTAAATTTATTCCTGATGCAGATGGAAAATGTGGTGCGCGTAATCCTATCTACTGTGGTGCGATTGAACACAAGATGGGTATACATGGCAATGCAACTTGTCAGATGAATTTAGATGCAGCAAAAGCTTGGTTAATTGGCGAGCCAAATCGTGGGTTAAATGCGATGTTTGTGATGATGAATGCAGCCCGCTTAGGGGTAGGTATGCAATCATTAGGTTTAACGGAAGTGGCGTATCAAAACGCATTAATTTATGCAAAAGATCGTACACAAGGTCGTAGCCTCACCGGTGTAAAAGCAGAAGATAAAACTGCGGATCCCATCATTGTGCATCCTGATGTAAGACGCATGTTATTGACTGCACGTGCTTATGCAGAAGGTGGTCGTGCTTTTACCTCCTATGTGGCTTTACTCATAGATCGTGAATTAAATCATCCGGATGAAGCTGTTAGAAAAGAAGCCGCAGATGAAGTGTCATTGCTAACGCCGATAGTCAAAGCGTTTATTACCGATAACGGATGGATAGCGACTTCAGAAGCGATGCAAGTGTATGGTGGACATGGTTATATTGCTGAATGGGGTATGGAGCAATATGTACGTGATGCACGTATCAATATGATTTATGAAGGTACCAACACCATACAGTCGCTTGATCTACTAGGCCGTAAGATTTTGATGGATAACGGTGAGAAGCTGCGACATTTTGGAGAAAAAATTCGTCATTTTGTAGAAGCGCATGGTTCTAGTGAAGAGATGTCGGAGTTCATCACACCGCTGGCGGATCTGGGTGACAAAGTCACTAAGCTCACCATGGAAATTGGGATGAAAGCTTTCCAAAATCGTGATGAGGTTGGTGCTGCTGCAGTGCCTTATCTGCGTGTAGTAGGCCATTTAGTTTATGCCTACTTATTTGCACGTATGGCAAAAATCGCATTAGAAAAACAAGACAGTGAAGATAAATTTTATGTTGCTAAATTAGCGACGGCACGTTTTTATTTCGCACGACTCTTGCCAGAAACAGCTATGTTAATTAGACAAGCGCGCTCCGGTTCTGCGAATGTCATGGCATTAGATGCAGAATTATTTTAATTAAATAGATTAATCATTCAGTTTTTTCGGAGCAGGTCGTCATGTCCAATTTCATTGTAAAAAAAGTTGCTGTGTTGGGTGCGGGTGTGATGGGTGCGCAGATTGCAGCGCATTGCATTAATGCGCGTGTGCCCGTTATTTTGTTTGATCTAGCTGGTAAAGATGATAAGCAACGCAATACCGTAGCTGAACAAGCTGTAGCGCATTTAAAAAAACTTAATCCTGCACCGTTTGGTGATAGTGAGCAGGCTAATTTAATTGAGGTTGCAAATTACGATGATCATCTTCATCGTTTGGGTGAAGCAGATTTAATTATTGAAGCTATTGCTGAGCGCATGGATTGGAAGCATGACTTATATAAAAAAATAAGTGGTGCTATCGCGCCGCATGCAATTTTTGCGACCAATACCTCAGGACTTTCTATTACGAGTTTATCTGAAGGTTTGTCAGATGATTTGAAATCACGTTTTTGTGGAGTGCATTTCTTTAATCCACCGCGCTACATGCATTTAGCTGAAATCATTCCGACCATAAAAACACAATCAGTCATTCTCGATCAGCTAGAAACCTTTCTTACTACTACATTAGGTAAGGGTGTGGTGCGTGCAATTGATACACCTAATTTTATTGCAAATCGTGTAGGCATCTTTGGCATGTTAGCGACCATACATGAAGCTGAAAAATTTAATCTTTCCTATGATTTAGTCGATGATTTAACCGGCGCGAAATTAGGTCGCGCTAAATCAGGCACCTTCCGTACGGCTGATGTGGTGGGACTTGACACCATGGGTCATGTCATTCGTACCATGCAAGATAATTTATCTGCTGATCCATTTCATTTTTTATATGGGACACCGGCTGTAGTGTCGACCTTAATCACTGAAGGAAAGTTGGGCCAAAAAACAGGTGCCGGTTTTTATAAAAAAGTTGGCAAAGATATTTTGCGCTTTGATGCAGCAAAATCAGATTATGTAGCGGGTGGAAAAAAAGCTGATGATTTAGTCGTACGTATGTTGAAAGAAAAAGATCCTGTTAAACGTATGCAGGTCTTACATGATTCGTCGCATCCGCAAGCACAATTTATTTGGTCTATTTATCGCGATGCTTTTCACTATATTACTGTGCATCTTGCTAGCCTTGCTGAATGCGCACGCGATGTGGATTTTGCATTGCGTTGGGGTTTTGGTTGGAAGCAGGGGCCTTTTGAGTTGTGGCAGTCATCAGGTTGGAAGCAAGTAGCGCAATGGGTAAAAGAAGATATCGATAGTGGTAAAGCTTTGTGTAAAGAGCCATTACCTGCTTGGGTATTTGATGGGCGTGATGGTGTGCATACCCCAACTGGTTCTTGGTCGCCTGCAAAAAATACATACATTGCGCGTTCTACTTTACCTGTTTATGAAAGACAGAATTTTGCTGCAGGTTTAGTGGGTGATGGAGTGCCATCAGCAGCAGTTGCTGGCGATACCGTCTTTGAAGATGAGTCAGTACGACTTTGGCATCAACACGATGACGTATTGTTATTGTCATTCAAAACGAAATTGCATGTATTAAGCCCTGGTGTGATTGCGGGCTTAGAGCGTGCATTAGATGAAGCAGAAAAAAATTATCGTGGTTTAGTCATCTGGCATGCTGATGCAGCAGAAGGTGGTGCATTCTCAGCAGGTGCTGACTTACAAGCGATGTTACCTTTGTTTATGTCAGGTGGAACGAAAGCGATAGAGCTAGTGGTTGCAAAACTTCAGCAAGTACATTTGCGCATGAAATATGCACATGTACCTGTTGTAGCGGCAGTTGCAGGATTGGCGTTAGGTGGTGGCTGTGAATTATTAATGCATGCCACTAAGCGTGTGGTTGCATTGGAATCCTACATAGGTTTAGTTGAAGTCGGTATAGGTTTATTACCTGCTGGCGGAGGATTAAAAGAAATTGCGTTGCGTGCTGCAGCTGCTGCCAAGGGCAATGATATTTTGCAATTCTCTAAACATGGATTAACCCACGCAGCAACTGCTGCTGTTTCTAAATCAGCGCTAGAAGCAAAACGCATGGGCTATCTTGATCAAGATGATGTGATCGTGATGAATGCGTTTGAGTTACTACACGTGGCTAAGTCGCAAGTACTCGCCATGTCGGATGCTGGTTATCGTCCTGCATTACCTACACTCATTCCCGTAACAGGTCGCTATGGTCATGCCACCATCATGGGTCAATTACTCAACATGCGTGATGGTGGTTTCATCTCTGCGCATGATTACAAAATCGCTTCCATGATTGCTGAGATTGTTTGTGGCGGTGATGTTGATGCAGGTTCGCTAGTGAGTGAACAATGGTTGCTCGATATGGAGCGTAAAGCTTTTATGGAATTGCTGAATCATCCTAAAACACAAGAGCGCATTATGGGCATGCTACAAACTGGCAAGCCTGTTAGAAATTAATCCATAGCGATAGTCACGAATAGATTAGGAGTGATTGATTATGAGTAAAGTATTACAAGAAGCTTATATCGTTGCAGCGACACGTACGCCAGTTGGTAAAGCACCACGCGGAATGTTTAGACATATGCGACCTGATGATTTATTAGTGCATGCATTGAAAGCTTCGCTTGCACAAGTACCAAATTTAGATCCAACATTAATCGAAGATGCAATCGTCGGATGTGCCTTTCCAGAAGCAGAGCAAGGATTGAATCTTGCGCGTATGGCAGTGTTGTTAGCAGGCTTACCAAAATCAGTGGGTGGTGTAACGGTGAATCGTTACTGTGCTTCTGGGATTACGGCTGTTGCGATGGCAGCAGATCGTATACGTACGGGTGAAGCTGATGTCATGATTGCAGCAGGTGTGGAATCAATGTCCGTTGTTCCTATGATGGGTTATCACCCTTCATTAAACATAGGTGTGTTTAGAGATGAAAATATAGGCATGGCCTATGGTATGGGATTAACTGCAGAAAAAGTAGCGCAGCAATGGAAAATCTCTCGTGAGGCGCAAGATGAGTTTGCATTGGAATCACATCGTCGAGCTATCGCTGCACAACAAGCAGGTGAATATGCAGCAGAGATTTCGCCTATAGAAATCATAGAAAGATTTCCTGATTTAAGTACAGGTCAAATCAACATCAAAACGCGCTTAGTAAAAGATGATGAAGGTGCACGTGCTGATACGAATCTTGAAGCCTTGGGCAAATTAAAGCCTGTATTTGCAGCTAAAGGTAGTGTCACTGCAGGGAATAGTTCACAAACATCGGATGGTGCAGGCGCATTAATTTTAGTTAGTGAAAAAATTCTTAAACAACATAACCTCACTCCCTTAGCGCGCTTTGTTTCATTTGCTGTAAAAGGTGTGCCACCAGAAATTATGGGCATAGGTCCTAAAGAAGCCATACCTGCTGCATTACGCAATGCGGGTTTAACGCTAGATCAAATCGATTGGATAGAGTTGAATGAAGCCTTTGCTGCACAAGCACTCGCAGTGCGACAAGAATTAGGTCTTGATCCTGCAAAAACGAATCCACTTGGTGGTGCGATTGCATTAGGTCATCCACTCGGTGCGACTGGTGCTATACGATCAGCCACCGTTATACATGGACTACACAGACGTAATTTGAAATACGGCATGGTCACCATGTGTGTAGGCACTGGTATGGGTGCGGCTGGTATTTTTGAACGCGTCTAATCTTTCATGCATATATGGTTTGCATGCGGTGTATAGCCTACAATGCCAACCTGAAGCAGGCCAGACAGTCGCTGGCTTAAGTGTTAAAGCTTAAGCGGGAGGAAGGTCCGGACTCCATAGAGCAGGGTGACGGCTAACGGCCGTCCGCCGTGAGGCGCGGAATAGGGCCACAGAGACGAGCGTATTTAGTTACGGTGAAACGCGGTAACCTCCACTCGGAGCAATTCCAAATAGGCACGCATTGAGGCGGCTCGCTGAGCGTGCGGGTAGGAAGCTTGAGCCAGTGAGTAATCACTGGCCTAGAGGAATGACTGTCATAGCAGTCGGGCTTGCCCGACTTGCCGTAACAGAATCCGGCCTATCGGTCTGCTTCATTTTTTCTGTTTTTCATAGGTGTTAGCGTTCACTTCAGTTATTTACGCAATCCCGTCTCAATTTTTGAAAACAGTACTTTGTGCAATAAACACATGTGTATTGCTAAAGTTCAACTTTCAATCCCTTCGGTAAGTCCATAATTTTCCTCATTTATTCCCTTTTTAGGCAGCTTCAAGTAGTTGCGCTAAGTCCTTGACTTCATTGAAAAAATCTACTCAAGCATCCTTGATATTCCTTGACCAAAAATTCGGCTTCCACTAAAGTGGGCGGTAGTGTGAAAAAGTGTTTTTTTGTGGGGCAATTTATTTTCTATTGCCTAACGAAAACAGCAATTTTTCAATAATTTGCAAAGTTCAGGGAGACAAAAGGGTGTACCAAGGCGCGTCTTCATTAAGCCTAGATGCTAAGGGTCGGATGTCAGTTCCGACTCGGCATCGTGACGCATTGTTGATTCAATGCGAAGGCCGCGTCACGCTCACCAAACATCCACATGGATGTTTACTCCTTTTTCCACGTCCAGTATGGGAATCACATCGTGAACAAATTGCCTCATGGCCTATGTCGGCGCGTGCATGGCAACGTATTTTTTTAGGTAATGCATCGGATGTGGAATTTGATAGCGCGGGTCGGCTTTTGATTGCGCCTGAATTACGCACTGCAGTCGGATTAACGCGCGATGTGATGTTACTCGGCATGGGAAGTCATTTTGAGATTTGGGATGCATCGAAACTCGATGATAGTGAAGCGCAGGCAATTGCTGAAGGAATGCCTGATGTGTTGAGTAACTTCTCTTTTTAACGGCACAGCGATGAATCAAATAACGGTGCCTGAATATACGCACCGCACTGTGCTGCTGGAGGAAGCGGTTGACGCCTTAGCGATTGAAGCAGAGCGTCGTGATGGTATTTACGTCGATGGCACATTTGGCCGTGGCGGACATAGTAGAAAAATTTTGCAACGCTTATCTGAGCGGGGCCGCTTGATTGCTTTCGACAAAGATCCGCAAGCTATCGCGGTAGCAGAAGAGTTAGCGCGTGAAGATGCGCGCTTCGTGATTGTGCATGACAGCTTTGCCAGTATGACGAGTGCACTCATTGCGCGTGGTGTGCAACAGCTAGATGGCATTGTGATGGATTTGGGATTGTCATCACCACAAGTCGATGATGCGACGCGTGGTTTTAGTTTTCGGGCTGATGGTCCACTTGATATGCGTATGGATACCACACGCGGTATTTCTGCTGCTGAATGGTTAGCAACTGCAACACAAGACAACATAGAAAAGGTGATACGCGAATATGGGGAAGAACGGTTTGCTTTTCAGATTGCAAAGGCGCTTATTGCTCGCCGGGCAGTCGAACCAGTTTCAGGCACACGACAGCTTGCCACGCTCGTGGCACAGGCCGTCAAGACCAGGGAAAAAGGTAAAGACCCGGCCACCAGGACTTTTCAGGCTATACGGATTTTCATCAATCAAGAGCTTGAGGAACTTGAAACAGGTTTGAATGCAGCATACGGACATTTAGCGCCGTACGGGAGATTGGTGGTGATTAGTTTTCATTCGCTTGAAGATCGTATCGTCAAGCGGTTCATGGCATCCAAAGCCAGCGTACCGCAGCCTGATCGTCGGCTACCGATTCGTGCAGTGGATTTACCTCAACCTTGTATGGAATTAATCGCGCGACTAAAACCAAATGCAGATGAAATTGCAGCTAATCCACGTGCACGCTCAGCTGTCATGCGCAGTGCACAACGTCTCCCACAAGTCGGAGCGGCATGATGAATCAGCGCCTTATTTTTCCAGTGCTCGCTTTACTGTTGCTGTGCGCTTTATTGCTAGTCAATTCGCAATATCAAGCACGACGCTTATTCATGGAATTAGAACGAACCAATATGCGTCAGCAAGCAAATGAAATCGAGTGGGCGCAATTACAACTCGAACAATCAAATTTGGCCAAGCATGCACGGATTGATGCTATGGCGAAAAGTACCTTAGCCATGCAGCCTCCACCAGCAAGTCGCACGCAGTATTTAACCTTAGGTACGCCATGACACGTAGCACGCCATCGAGAACAGCAGCCGGCCGTGGCGTGGCATTTAGTGCCAGTCCGGTATTGGCAGTGAAGCTACCGGCATGGCGCTCACGATTAGTTTTGTTTTTTTTATTTATCGCCTTTGGTGCACTCGCAGCGCGCGCATTTTGGTTGCAAGCGATCTCTACAGATTTCTTGCAAAAACAAGGTGAGTCACGTTATGCACGTACGTTAGAAGTGCCTGCTACACGCGGTAAAATCATGGACAGAAATGGCGAAGTGATGGCGACCTCATTGCCAGTACGTGCTATTGAAGCGTCGCCGGATGATGTACAAGCAAGTAAAGAACAACTACAAGAGTTTGCGACATTACTCGGCATCGGTTATGGCGATTTAAAAAAGAAACTTGATTCAGATCGTAACTTTGTTTATCTCAAACGACAGGTGGATCCCGAGTTAGCAAAACGTATTCTCGATTTGAATATTCCCGGTATACGTACGAGTAAAGAATATAAACGCTCTTATCCAGCAGGCCCAGCAGCAGCGCATTTATTGGGCTTTACGGATTACCAAGATGTTGGAAAAGAAGGTATTGAATACATACAGCAAAAATCACTCGCCGGTGTAACAGGAAGTCGGCGTGTGATTCGCGATCGTCAAGGACGCGTAGTTGAAGATGTAGAGCATTTGCGTGAACCACGTGATGGCAAAGATTTAACGCTCTCTATCGATAATAAAATTCAATATCTCGCTTACACACAACTACAACAAGCAGTCGATAAATTTAATGCGAAAGCAGGTGCGATTGTTGTGTTGGATGTGAAAACCGGTGAAGTACTAGCCATGGTTAACATGCCGACCTTCAATCCAAATAATCGACAAGGTGTGGATCCCTCAGTCATGCGTAACCGCGTTATGACAGACACCTTTGAACCTGGCTCAACCATGAAGCCATTTACGATTGCGCGCGCCTTAGATAAAGGTTTAATTACACCAGACACCGTAATTGATACGCCACCTAAATTAACAATGGGACCAGCAACGATTGGTGATTCACATCCGCATGCATCCTCGATGACAGTCACCAACATCATCGGACAATCATCAAATGTAGGTACAGTAAAAATTGCGCAGAAATTAGAGTCACATGATATGTGGGACATTTTTACTGCAGCAGGCTTTGGACAACAACCACGATTCGGATTCCCTGGTGCCGTAGCAGGACGAATGAAGCCCTACAAGAGCTGGCGTCCGATTGAACAAGCGACGATAAGTTATGGCCAAGGCATCTCTGTATCGCTCATACAATTAGCGCGCGCCTATATGATGTTTGCGCGTAATGGCGAGATGATTCCTTTGAGCTTTCAAAAATTAGATCGTCCACCTGTAGCGCAACGCGTGTTAAGCGAAAGAGCAGCACGTCAAATGCGCTTGATGATGGAAAAAGTAGTGAGTTCAGAAGGCACTGCACCCTTTGCCCAAGTGCGAGGTTATCGTATCGCCGGTAAAACAGGAACTGCTTATAAAGTTGAAGGCGGTCAATACGTTAAAAAATATGTAGGCTCATTTGTGGGTTTAGCACCAGTGTCCGATCCGCGCATCATCATCGCCGTCATGATTGATGAGCCTACAGGTCCACAACACTTTGGCGGTCAAGTTGCAGCACCTGCATTTTCAAATGTCGCAGCTGGGACATTACGACTGCTGAATGTTGCGCCAGATGCGCCTATTACGAATGTAATTTTGCCGGCTGCGCCGCTCACGGAGACCATGTGACGACAGCACAGCAACTGCATCCTGAACAAATCACTGAGTGGATCAGAGGCGTAGTTTCGACTGCGGCACAAAAAAATGTGCATTTAACTGCTGATTCACGACGCATCGCATCCGGTGATGTGTTTATTGCTTATCCGGGTGATGCAGGTGATGGGCGTGATTTTATTGCCCAAGCAATTTCAGCTGGTGCGAGTGCAGTGATTTATGAAGCTGCAGATGAGCATGCTGCATGTAACAACATCAGCGTGCCGCATCTAGCCGTGCATGAATTAAAACAACAAGCCGGTAGTATTGCTAAGTTTTGGTATGGTCAACCTGATCAATCTTTGTTTTCGGTTGCTGTCACCGGTACCAACGGTAAAACTTCATGTACCCAATGGATAGCACAGGCCTTATCTCGCGATGCGGTACCAACCGCAGTGATTGGTACCTTAGGAAGTGGCTTATTTAAACAAGGTGTAGCCAATCATTTTGAACAAACGGGTTACACCACGCCTGATCCTGTACAGCTTCAGCGACAGTTAGCGACCAATAAACAAGCAGGTGCAAAAGCTTGTGCAATTGAAGCTTCATCAATTGGATTAGATCAAGGCCGATTAAATGCCTTGCATATCGATGTTGCGGTGTTAACTAACTTTACGCGTGACCATCTCGATTACCACGGCAGCATGGCTGCGTATGAAGCAGCTAAGACACGCTTATTTGATTGGCCAACCTTAACCCATGTTGTCATTAATCTTGATGATGCAATGGGTAGCCGCATGCTAGAACATGTGCGTAAAAAAATTCCAGCACTAACGATTTTTGCATACAGCATAGAAGATGCAGCGTCGTCTGAAAATATTCTCATGCTAAGCGCTAAAGACATACGTATTACGCAGAACGGTATGAGTTTTCAACTCATCACACCATTTGGTCAAGCGCAGATTCGTTCACATGTCATAGGGCGATTTAATGTCAGCAATATGCTGGCAGTTGCCGGTGTTTTATTTGCACGAGGTTTGACGTTACAAAAAATCACGACCTTGTTAGAGTCATTGCTTGCTATCCCAGGTCGCATGCAGCAATTAGGCGGCGTTGAAGCACCGTTAGCAGTGATTGATTATGCGCACACACCAGATGCCTTAGAAAAAACGCTACACACATTGCGCGAAGTAGCAAATGAAAGAGAAGGTGCGTTGTGGTGTGTGTTTGGTTGTGGTGGTGATCGCGATCCAGGTAAGCGTCCACAAATGGGCGCTGTTGCTTGTGCTGCAGATCAGCTGGTCATCACAAGTGATAATCCGCGCAGTGAAGATCCTGCTCACATCATTCAACAAATAGTATCTGGCATACCAGAGACAGTGGCTACTAAACCTGAAGTTATACCGGATCGCGCTAGTGCAATTTTATATGCCATACGTCATGCAGCTAAAAATGATGTGGTGCTCATTGCAGGAAAAGGACACGAGAACTATCAAGAAATCAAAGGTCGTCGACTAGCGTTCTTAGACGCAGATCATGCTGCATTAGCACTAGCAACTTGCGCTACGCGCCATGGAGGTCATTAATGCGCGCACATCTTTCTGATTTGTTGCTTGATTTGCCTGATGCGAGCGTAACTGCGCCTATGGAATTCACTGGTGTCTCAACAAATAGCAAAGCGATTAATAAAGGAAATTTATTTGTTGCGCTTGCTGGTGAACGTTTTGATGCACATACATTTTTACCTGAAGTTGCAAACAGTGGTGCCGCTGCAGTGGTGGCAAATGCTATTCCTGAACATTATTCTTTACCTGCTTTGTTAGTTAGTGATACACGCTATGCATTAGGACAAATAGCACATACATGGCGTCGTCGATTTACTCAACCTGTAATTGGTGTCACAGGCAGTAATGGAAAAACAACTGTGAAAGAAATGATTGCTTCCATTTTGCATGCTGCATTTGGAGAGCATCACTATCTAGCAACGCAAGGTAATTTGAATAATGAGATCGGTGTTCCGCTGACTTTATTCAGACTAGAAGCAAGTATGCAAGCAGCAGTCATAGAAATGGGAATGAATCATCCTGGCGAGATTGCACGCTTAGCTGAGATTGCTGCACCTGATATTGGCTTAGTCAACAATGCGCAACGTGAGCATCAAGAATTTATGGCCAGTGTTGAAGCAGTAGCGATTGAAAATGGCGCAGTGATACAAAACTTACCTGCAAATGGTTGCGCTGTATTCCCTGCTGATGATGTGTATACCCCATTGTGGACATCGTATGCGGGATCACGTCGCATATTGAGCTTTGGTTTAGATGGGCAAGCACAAGTACGTTGTACTTATGAGGTGAAAGATTTCGGTAGTGTTTTACACATACACGCAGAAGGTCAGCAATTCGATGTGCAACTTGCTGCTGCTGGTGTGCATAACGTACGAAATGCATTAGCTGCTTGTGCTGCCGCTTTAGCGATTGGTATCTCTACAGAGATGATCGTAAAAGGTTTGCAAGCTTTTGCACCTGTAGCAGGACGCTTGCAACGCAAGAGTGCTAAAAACGGTGCGCTAGTCATTGATGATACCTATAACGCCAATCCTGATTCTGTTCGCGCTGCGATTGATGTATTAGCAGTTGCGCCTGCGCCACGCACATTGATATTAGGTGATATGGGTGAAGTAGGAAGTGAAGGCGTGGCATTTCACGAAGAGATTGGTGCCTATGCAAAAGCGAAACACATCGATGAAATTTTCACTCTAGGTGAATTAGCGCGTCATGCAAGTACTGCCTTTGGCAATCACGGCCGTCACTTCAACGATATGGATGAATTAAATAAAGTAGTGGGTAATCTTGATTCCACAGCGAGTGTACTGATTAAAGGATCACGTTTCATGAAAATGGAAAGAGTCGTTCAGCATCTAACTGGTTTGTCAGTGGGAGGGCATTGATATGTTGCTTTGGCTGGCACAACATTTTCAAGATCAAATCGGTGCACTGCGTATCTTTAACTTTATTACGTTTCGTGCAGTGTTTGCGACGCTCACAGCATTAATGATAGGTCTCTTTGCAGGGCCTGCAGTCATACGTATGCTGACACGATTAAAAGTTGGACAAGCAGTACGTACCGATGGACCGCAAACTCACTTAGTTAAATCAGGCACACCCACTATGGGTGGTGTGTTGATTTTGATAGGTATAGCAATCTCTATGTTGTTGTGGGGTGACTGGAGCAATCGTTTTATTTGGCCAGTGTTAGTAGTTACCTTAGGGTTTGGTGCAATTGGTTGGGTAGATGACTATCGCAAAGTGGTGCATAAAGATCCTAAGGGAATGGCCTCGCGTGAAAAATACATGTGGCAATCCATCATTGGTTTACTGGCTGCCTTGTATTTAGCTTTTTCTGTATCTGGTCCCACCAACGATAAAGTCTTAGAACTCTTTTTCGCTTGGGTGCAATCTGGATTTGAAATGGACTTGCCACCGAAGGCCGACTTAATTATGCCTTTCTTTAAAACGATTAGTTATCCCTTAGGTGTATGGGGATTCATCGCCTTAACGTATTTCGTTATTGTCGGCACCAGTAACGCAGTCAATCTTACCGATGGCTTAGATGGTCTGGCGATTATGCCGACTGTGATGGTGGGCTCTGCATTAGGTTTGTTTGCTTATCTTGCAGGTAATGCGACTTATTCGAAATATTTATTTATTCCGCATATACCTGGTGCAGGTGAATTATTAATTTTCTGTGGCGCGATGGCGGGAGCGGGTTTGGCATTTTTATGGTTTAACACTTATCCCGCACAAGTCTTTATGGGTGATGTGGGTGCACTCGCATTAGGTGGTGCACTCGGCACGATAGCAGTGATTGTGCGTCAAGAAATTGTGCTCTTCATAATGGGTGGTGTGTTTGTTGTAGAGACATTGTCCGTGATGCTGCAAGTTGCTTATTTTAAGTACACAAAAAATCGTACCGGTGTAGGTAAACGTATCTTACTCATGGCACCACTACATCATCACTATGAACAAAAAGGTTGGAAAGAAACGCAAGTGGTAGTGCGTTTTTGGATCATCACAATGTTGTTAGTGTTGTTAGGTTTATCGACACTCAAATTACGTTAACTCATTAGGATAAGAGAAAACTTAGCATGCAATATCGCGATAAACATGTGCTCGTATTAGGACTCGGTGAATCGGGTCTGGCAATGGCGCGTTGGCTCACGCATACGCATGCTCGACTACGCGTTGCGGATACTCGTATAGCGCCTGAACGACTCGCTATTTTGCAAACTGAAATGCCTACGGCGAAATTCATAGGTGGTCAATTTACGCCCGCTTTGTTAGACGATATAGATTTCATTGCAGTCAGTCCTGGATTAAATCCACACAATGAATTGGCAGAGTTATTGCATATAGCAGCAGAAAAAAATATTCCAGTCTGGGGTGAGATTGAATTATTTGCGCAAGCTTTAGCTGCTTTAAAAGAAGAGCGTCAATATCAACCTAAAGTGATTGCGATTACAGGCACCAACGGTAAAACCACAGTCACTAGCCTCACAGGTTTGCTTTGTAAACAAGCAGGTCTATCTGTGCAGGTAGCAGGCAATATTAGTCCCGCTGCATTAGATGTATTACTTGATGCAGTCAACAAAGATGCTTTACCAGATTGTTGGGTACTAGAGCTCTCCAGTTTTCAGCTACACACCACATTTAGTTTGCAGGCTGATGCAGCAACTGTGTTGAACATCACGCAAGATCATCTCGATTGGCATGGTGATATGCAGTCGTATGCAAAAGATAAGCAACGTATTTTTGGTGAGCACACTGTTAGAGTCTTAAATCGACAAGATGCACTATGCATGAAAATGGAAGAGGCAACTGCAGACTGTGTCACGTTTGGAACCGATCTACCTGATACACCAGATGCCTTAGGTTTAGTGACTGAACATGGTATGCAATGGTTATTACTAGCAGTCGGTTCAGAAGAAACAGAAAAAACTGAAAAGCGTAGACGGAAAAATACCAAGCAAGAAGTTGAGCTGTATATGAATAAGCTCATGCCAGCTGACGCATTAAAAATTCGTGGCCAACACAATGCTACCAATGCCTTAGCTGCGATTGCTTTATGCCGTGCGATTGGTTTGCCATTAGCACCTTTGCTGCATGCAGCACGACAGTATCAAGGTGAGCCGCATAGAGTTGAGTTGGTTGCCAGAATTCGTGATGTGGATTATGTCGATGATAGTAAGGGTACGAATGTTGGCGCAACGGTGGCGGCATTAAAAGGCTTAGGTAGAGACACTAGCCCGAATTTGATTTTGATTGCAGGCGGTGATGGCAAAGGTCAAGATTTTTCGCCGCTCGCAGCGCCAGTAGCTGCACATGTACGTACAGTGATCTTGATTGGTCGCGATGCGCCAGCAATACGACAGGCCTTAGCGCAAAGCGCGGTAACAATAAAAGACTGTACATCACTGTTTGAAGCAGTCATGCACGCTGCTTCTATCGCAAATCAGGACGACACAGTATTGCTCTCACCTGCGTGTGCCAGTTTCGATATGTTCGCAAATTATGCAGAGCGCGCTAAAGTATTTATTGATGGCGTGCGTGAAATAGGTTTATCGCAGGGTGAGGTCATGGTATGAGAGAGCGAGCATGAAACTCGGTGTAACTGAACTATTTCAGAGTGAAGCGAGCTTACCGGAGACTTCTCTGGGACAGCGCTCGCGCATGATGGAATTTGATCAGTTACTAGTATGGGTGACCGTATTGTTACTGCTAGCTGGTGTAGTGATGGTGTATTCAGCATCGATAGCAATGCCAGATTCATCTGGTACTGCAACCGAAGTAAAAGGGCATCATTATTTAGCACGACAAGCAGTGTTTGTGATGGTGGGATTGTTTGCAGGCGTGATGGTGTTTCGTGTGCGCATAGAGACTTGGCAGCGCTTAGCACCTTATATGTTGGTAGCGGGCTTAGTATTATTAGTTGTTGTGCTGATACCTGGGATTAGTAAAGAAGTCAAAGGTGCGCGACGTTGGATAGGGCTTGGTAGTCTCAGATTTCAACCTTCTGAGTTAATGAAACTAGTCTTCGTGATTTATGCAGCTGACTATACCGTACGTAAGCAGCAATACATGGACAAGCTACGTAAAGGATTTTTACCAATGGCGAGCGCTGTCGCGGCCGTTGGTGTGCTTTTATTGTGGGAGCCCGATCTAGGCGCATTTGGTGTCATCGTTTGTATTGCGATGGGTATCTTGTTCTTAGGTGGTTTTAATGTGATTTGGTTTGGCGGCATGATGGGTTTGCTCGTCAGTATTTTCACATTAGCGATTCTTTTTTCGCCATGGCGACAAGAACGCATGATTGCATTTTTTAATCCTTGGACAGCTGATCCTTTAGGTAAAGGTTATCAACTCACACATTCGCTGATTGCATTCGGTCGCGGTGAATTATTTGGTGTGGGATTAGGCGCAAGCGTAGAAAAACTACAGTACTTACCTGAAGCGCATACCGATTTCTTACTCGCTGTGATTGGTGAAGAGTTGGGCCTAGCAGGTGTATTGATAGTCACGTTTTTATTTTATTGGATAGTTAGACGTGCATTTGAAATCGGTAGACAAGCCATCGTGCTCGATAACACTTTTGCGGGATTGACTGCAAAAGGTATAGGTATTTGGATAGGTGCTCAAACATTCATTAACATGGGTGTGAATTTAGGTTTGTTGCCAACCAAAGGTTTGACTTTGCCTTTAATGAGTTATGGCGGTTCAGGCGTACTGATTAATTGCATAGGTCTAGCAATCTTACTGCGCATTGATTATGAAAACCGATCCATGATGAGAGGCACACGAACATGAGTGCTCATACCAAACATCTGATGGTAATGGCAGCAGGTACGGGAGGACATATTTTTCCTGGACTAGCTATCGCTGACACCATGCTTGCGCGTGGTTGGCAAGTGTCATGGTTAGGTACCACACGCGGTATGGAAGCAGACATCGTACCGAAACATGGAATTATGTTTGATGCGATTGATTTTAGTGGGCTACGTGGTAAGGGGCTGAAACATAGTGCAATCGGACTGATAAAAATGTTCAAAGGATTTCTGAGTTGTCGCGCGATTATTCGACAACGTCAACCTGATGTGATCCTAGGTATGGGTGGTTATGTGACTGTACCTGGTGGATTAATGGCGAAATTATGTGGCGTGCCACTTGCGATTGTGAATGCAGATGCTTCATTGCTCATGTCAAATAAAGTGCTGGTGCCGTTTG
>JBEDCU010000170.1:0-3950 GCA_041176585.1 Pseudomonadota bacterium | reverse complement strand
TTTGCCAACATCAATACACTAGAAGAGTTAAATCACATACAACTCACTTAACTCCCCTATGACTAAAAAAACTGGCCCTTTAGCAGGTATACGCATCATAGAAATGGTGGGATTAGGGCCCGCTCCCTTTTGCGCCATGATGTTAGCGGATATGGGTGCTGAGGTGATACGCATACAATCCAAACATGGCAAACCTGCTTTTCCCATTTTAAATACACGCTTTGATGTTTTAGCACGTGGTCGTCGTTCACTCTCTATCGATTTAAAAAAACCTGGCGCAGTCGAAGTCTTGCTAACGCTCATAGAACAAGCAGATGGTTTAATTGAAGGATTTCGTCCTGGTGTGATGGAACGATTAGGTCTTGCGCCTGAAGTTTGTCATGCACGTCATCCAAAATTAATTTATGGTCGTATGACTGGTTGGGGACAAACAGGACCACTCGCTCATGCAGCTGGTCATGATGTGAATTATGCGGCCTTATCCGGTGCCTTACATGCGATCGGTGATGCCGACAACCCTCCACCTATACCTTTGAATCTAATTGCTGACTTTGGTGGCGGTGGCATGATGCTGGCCTTTGGCATGGTGTGTGCACTACTAGAATGTAAACACTCAGGACAAGGTCAGGTGATTGATGCTGCCATGACGGATGGCAGTATTGCTTTAACCGGTATGTTTCATGGCTTTATGGCAGCAGGTGCGTGGAAAAATCAACGTCATGCAAATTTCTTAGATGGTGCTGCGCCTTATTACGATAACTATCGCTGTGCAGATGGTAAATATGTCAGCGTAGGAGCAATTGAGCCACAGTTCTATGCATTGTTGCGAGAAAAAATCGGTGCGCATGATGCTATCTTTGATCATCCAAATGATCAATCCACTTGGCCACAACAAAAAGAAAAAATGGCTGCTATTTTTCTGACCAAGACGCGCGATGAATGGTGTGCACTTCTGGAAGGTAGTGATGCCTGTTTTTCACCTGTGTTGGATTGGCAAGAAGCGATAGACCATCCACATAATCAAGCACGACAAGCTTTTATAGAAATCGATGGCGTGACACAACCTGCTCCTGCTCCACGTTTTTCACGCACGACTCCATCGCAACCACATGCTGCAGTTGCAGCGAATGCACACACAGAAGAGATACTGAAGGACTGGGGTATTAGTACTGAAACAATCAATCAGCTCACAGCGAGTGGCGCAATTTAACTTACACATACTGAATTAAAATTTAATTTATGAATGAACTCGTCAAAATAAAGTCGCATGATCATGGTCTCGTTGAGGTGAGCTTAAATCGCCCTGACAAAATGAATGCCATCACACCAGATATGTTTGATGCTCTGATTGCTGCGGGTGAAGCCTTAATCCATCAATCTGGATTGCGCTGTGTAGTTTTACGCGGCGAAGGAAAAGCATTTTGTGCAGGCCTAGATCTCTCCAACTTTGACGACTTACGTTCAGGTACAAGCAAACTCAATACTGATAAACTTATGGAACGCACACATGGCGACTCGAATCGTTTTCAACGTGTTGCTACAGTATGGCGTGATATTCCCGTACCAGTGATTGCAGCATGTCATGGCGTAGTATTCGGTGGTGGTTTGCAAATCGCATTAGGTGCAGATATACGCTTGATTACAGCAGATGCAAAAGTCTCCATCATGGAAATGAAATGGGGACTGGTACCTGATATGGCAGGGATGATTTACTTACGCGAATTAATGCGTAGTGATGTAGCCCGTGATCTGATTTATTCAGGACGCATACTATCGGGCACAGAAGCTGTAGAGCTAGGTTTGGCCACACGCGTTAGTGCTGATCCGATAGCTGAAGCGCTGCACTATGCACAAGAGGTGACACAAAAAAGTCCACAAGCCATACGTGCTGCTAAGCGCTTGTTAAATAGCTGGTCGATTAAAGATGATGCTAGCTTGCTCTTAGCAGAAGCTCATGAGCAAGGCCATTTAATTGGCAGTGCTGAACAACTAGAAGCTGTGATGGCTAATCTTGAAAAACGTGCCCCACATTTTGTTGATCCGACCTGAAAGTAAATCATGACTAAGAACGATCCAGTTCAATTACTCATTAATGATGGCATTGCCACAATAACGTTAAATGATCCAACTAAACTGAATGCTTTATCGATTCCCTTGATTGATAATTTTATGTCGATCACGGAGCAGTTACGTAAAAATAAATCAATACGCGTATTACGCATCACCGGTACCGGCAAAGCTTTTTCAGCAGGCGCAGATTTATCTGGCATGAATGCCACCGAAACACATGTGGGCAAACAAACCCGTGGTGAATGGACAGATGACTTAATGCGCACGCGTCACAATAAAATGATTGCTGATTTACGCAGCCTGCCCTTTCCTATCTTGGCGATTTTAAATGGACCAGTTGCAGGTGGTAGTGTCGGTATCGCCTTAGCTGCTGATATTGTGATCGCAGCACGTTCAGCTTATATTTATTTGCCTTTCATGTCCGCATTAGGCATTGCACCTGATATGGGATCCAGTTATTTTCTGCCGCGCTTAATCGGTACGGGACGTTCTATCGCTATGACTTTACTCGGCAATCGTGTCAGTGCTGAGCAAGCTGCAGCATGGGGCATGATTTGGTCATGTGTAGATGATAGTGATCTTGCAGCAGAAGCAGAAAAACTAACAGCGCGTTTATTTAACTTACCCGCTCATGCGGCTATGGAAACGCGCGCCATTTTTGATGCATCACTCCACAACACATTACAACAACAACTTGATTATGAACGTGCACGTCAAAGTGAATTAATCGATAGACCAGAATTTACTGAAGGCGTACGTGCTTTCATGTCTAAGCGACCGCCCGCTTTTCCGCGTTGATCAATCTACGCTAATCATTCTTCGTCAACTCACCAGTGCTGTGTAGAGAACTGGTGAGCGTTCATATTTTGATTTAAACCATGCGCATGTTGCTTCAAACATGAGCGTTGGGTTTAGAGTGTTTATCACTAATTCGAAACTTACTGCGTCTATCACCCATGATGTGACGTAATTCTGCGATTGATAATGCACTCACTTCATGCATACGTATGAGTAGTGATGCAGTCACAGGCAAACGACGATGACGAATTTTACTAATCACGGGTGGCGATACTTCCAAGGTACGTGAAAGCGCTGCATCGTTTTTTAAATTCAGTTTATTCAGTAAGGCAGCGAGTAATTGATCGGGATCATAGCGCTGTATTTGTACGACATTGTGATATTCCATAGATTCCTCATGCAAGAGTGGGAAAACATGAGAGATTCTGATCGGATGCAGTCTTTCGTCGTTGAGGCAACACAACGCAAGACATAACATGCGGTAGCACAACGCAACTCGCTGCGTCAGCGCAAGTGATGCGCAATAGGAAGTGCTGTCTTGTATTTGACCTGCTTGAGCGCAAAGCTAGACTTAATATTTTTAATACCGGGAATTTTAGTTAGATGCTCTAGAATGAAATGCTCTAATGCTTGAATATCAGGTACGACTATACGTAGTAAATAATCTTCATCGCCCGTCATGAGATACACCTCCATGACTTCATCAAAATGACTCACTGCTTGTTCAAATCGCTCTAACGCACCCGACTCTTGTTTTTCTAGCGACACACGCACAAACACATTCACTTTAAGACCCAGTGCATGAGGATCGACTAAGGCAACGTAATGTGAAATCACCCCTTCATTTTCTAAATGCTTGACGCGCGCTAATGTGGGTGAAGGAGATAGACCTATCTTGGCCGCGAGTTCTACATTACTGAGACTGGCATCCTGCTGCAAACAGTCTAGTATGGATAAATCGGTATTATCAAAATTTCCCATATTTTTATTCCATAAAAATATACTTAAACAGTATTTTATGCTTAATTTATGAAATTTTGCAGTTTTTTAAGCAGCACATGCTGTATAAAAAAGCTTACCTT
>JBEDCU010000169.1:0-6744 GCA_041176585.1 Pseudomonadota bacterium | reverse complement strand
ATTTATTTTTTATGATATCTCAGCCATGAAAAATACATCTACACAACGTCTCGTCTTAGGTGAGCAGTATGTAGGAAATTGGGATGCAGTGATTGCTGCGCCTTTTGGACGGCTAGGAATAGAAACAGAGCTAGTCGATGGAAGTTTAATGGTGAGTCAGATTTGTTATCTGCCTAAGACGACTACACTACAGCGTCCAAGAACAGCATTGGCTAAAGAAGTGGAGCGACAATGCAAAGACTATTTTAGTCATCCAGATAGTCAATTTGAGTTGCCTTTGAAACCTACAGGTACTTTATTTCAACAAAAAGTATGGTCTGAAATTACACACATAGCGCGCGGTGAAGTGTTGACTTACGGTGTGATTGCAAAAAAAATTCTTAGCGCGCCGCGAGCAGTGGGACAAGCTTGTGGTGCGAATCGTTATCCATTGATAGTGCCTTGTCACCGCATTGTTTCAGCAACAGGAATCGGTGGTTTTGCGCATCAAGATGGAGAAGGCTTTCACCGATCAGTGAAAACTTGGCTATTACGGCATGAAGGCGTAGCGGTGTGAATCAGCGCAGGCTGAATATTATTCAGGCGCAGCTTCTGAGGCGGGAGCATCAATCACATTATCTGCATCATGCGATAAAGCGACTTCAGTTTCAGGATTGGTTTCTGACACATGCACAGTCTCAATACCTGGCATATGCGCATTCAATTCATTGGGATCGTAGAATTTAAATTGCAATGAGCGAGCTGTTTTAGCGCCCAACTCAGTTAGATAATATTGACCATTATTTGGACGTACATAACCCATGCGGATTAACTGATCTATCCGTTGTTTGAGTTTCTCGCTGTCCACCACGATTTTGCCGGCGTTGGCAGAAGTGACCAGAAACTCCATGTCATCAGTAGAGAGAACATGCATAGTTATCTCCGCTCCTTAAGCGGTTATTTATTACTGACTAAGTTAAGCCAATATGCTTGATTATAGAAGGGATTTAAACCTGATTTACTTATGTTACGCAAGTAAATAGCAAAGATTCAACATAAAATTAATGAATAGATAATAAATTTAGTTAATTTATTCGCAATGAAATTGATTGGTAGCGTGATTTATTTTTATCTAGGCTTCAAATTAGTCAGCAAAAGTCGATTTAATAAGCGTGAAATTGTTAAGCTGTATCGTGTTACTAAAATTGCATTGCTAAAATTACATCGCTAAATTTATATTTCTAGATTTATCTTGCGCTATTTTTTGTTCAGATCTTAGAGAGTCGCGCAGTAGTCTGGGATGGAAGGGTTTACAAGTGAAACGTTTATTTTTCTTTTTGATGGTGACCGCGGGTGTACTGTTGACGCAGCAAGCGTTTGCTCAGCTAGAGCCATTGCCATCTTTGGTATCGCCTTTACCAGTGTTGCCTACACAGCCGACAAATAATCCAGACTTTGTCGTCAAACAATTACATTGCGTGGATTATGATGTGGGCGGCGTTGTGGTGAATAAAAGTAAACAACCCTTTTATGGCACTTTGTATATCGCTGTAAAAGATGAAGAGGGCGATATAGTTGGTCGGACTAAAGTAAAGCTGAGAGTTGATGCTGAAAACGGTAAACGCTTTTCTGTTTACTATATTAATACCTTGAATTGCGTAAAACATAAATTCGATTTCAAAGTGGAATAAGTTTTACGATTGATTCATTCACAACTAGCCTGATATTTTTCAGTCGCTCGTCTTAATTTCTTTTGAGCTTGGGCTTGCTGTTTTAAAGGCAAGTTTAAGCTTGATGCATCTTCTTGCTTCCATTTTTTATCTAAAGCCAAAGCCTGACAGCGCTTACGCTTAGCCTCTAGGCTACGTTGTTGCATATGCAGGATTTGTGTGTCTTGGCGCTCACGTAATTCACGTAAATTTTGTAGCCGATTGAGTTCGGCTTTTTCTCGTACATGCTGATCTTTAACAGAAGGTTTTTCAGATTGTGTGTGGGGTTGTTTTAACTTTTCAGCAGAAGCATTACAGGGAATGTCACTATAAATAATGCCTGATTCTGCAGAAGCACATTTATACACAGCTTGTGCAGACAAACTCACTAGCAATAAAAGTAAAGCAGCTATGAGTTGTGCTGGTTGAGTGAAATGCATGATGGCTTTCCATCGTCTATAAACATGAAGCAACGTGGACTAATTTGCAGCTAATCGGCAAGTGAGCACAGCACACTGTTAAATCGTGATGCCTAGTGCTTAGAGTATTTTGCCGGGGTTCATCAAATTATGCGGATCTAATGCATGTTTGATGGCTGACATCATAAGCATTTCTGTGGAAGATTTATAACGTTTGATCTCGTCACGCTTTAATGCACCGAGACCATGTTCAGCAGAGATAGATCCGTTGTACTTATGCACATGATCATGCACGATAAGATTGATTGCAGATTGATTTTTTAAGAATGCGTCATCCAATTCACCCTCTGGCGCGGAGACGTTGTAGTGTAAATTTCCGTCACCTAGATGTCCAAATGTCACCATGCGACAGCCTGCATAAGCAATTTGAAGTGCAGCATCCGTTTCAGTAATGAATTGCGGAATATGCGAAACAGGTAAGGCAATATCATGTTTAATGTTTTTGCCTTCTGTTGCTTGAGCCTGTGAAATATGTTCACGCAATTGCCACATGGTTTTTGATTGCGCTAATGAACTAGCAACCACAGCATCAGCCAAGCAATTTTTTTCTGTTGCAATCTCCACTAAGGCTTCCAAACTAGCCATAGCATGTTGTTCAGATTCAGAGTCTGATAATTCGAGTAACACATACTGAGGATGACGTTGTGCAAAAGGTAGCGATAAATTCTTGAAATGTTTTTGTACTAACTGCAAACAGAAATCTGACATCAGTTCAAAGCCAGTCAAACTAGCGCCACATCGTTGTTGCGCACTACTGAGTAAATGAACTGCTTGTTGAGGATTTTCTAGAGCGAACATCGCTGTGATTTTTGCGCGCGGCTGGTCATAAAGTTTTAAGACTGCAGCAGTGATAATGCCTAGTGTACCTTCAGCACCGATGAAGAGCTGTCGCAAATCATAGCCCGTATTATCTTTACGCAAACCACGTAAACCATTCCAAATTTCACCGGCAGCAGTGACGACTTCAAGTCCTAAGGTAAGTTCACGCATATTCCCATAACGCAGAACAGCAGTACCACCGGCATTAGTAGAGAGATTGCCGCCTATGGTGCAACTACCTTCTGAGGCTAAAGAAAGAGGAAACAAGCGTTGATGTGACGCTGCATATTCTTGTACTTGTTGTAGCAAACAACCTGCACCTACTGTGATGGTATTGTTTTGCGTATCAATTGCTTGAATCTTATTCAGACGGCTGAGTAATAACACAACGGCATTACCCGTTTGATCAGGCACGCTGCCTAGTACCAGTCCTGTGTTACCACCTTGGGGCACGATAGGTGTTTTAGTTTCTAAACAAAGCCTTACTAATTCAGCGACTTCGTTGGTATTTGCTGGTTTGAGTACGGCAAGTGCATTGCCCGTGTAGCGACCGCGCCAGTCAGTGAGATAGGCAGCCATAGCGCTACCTGTGATCACATGATCAGCGCCAATCACAGCACTGCAACGAGAAAGAAAGGCATTACT
Source organism: Pseudomonadota bacterium (assembly GCA_041176585.1). Lineage (GTDB taxonomy): Bacteria > Pseudomonadota > Gammaproteobacteria > Burkholderiales > Burkholderiaceae_D > Pernthalerella. The sequence goes on along the minus strand of JBEDCU010000169.1, from coordinate 3,113 downwards.
CATGAATTGCAGAGGCTTTTTTAATGGCTTCATTCGCCATTCTTTTTGCTTCTTTTTTATAAGGCCGCAAAAAGAAAATCGCACTAAAGAAAAATACGGTGGAGAGAGCAATTTCTATTGATGATAATACTGCGACGGTGCCGCGCTCACTCCAAGCCCGCACGACACCCTCAATGAAATATAAATGCACCATCATCGATGCCCATTGCAAGGTATAGATATCGCGTCGTAATACACCAGCTAAAGGTAATAACAACGGTAGAGCTTTGATTGCCATCCATGAACCACCAGGACGCAGTGGTGCTAACACTAATTCCCAAGTGGTACAGAGCACAATCAATCCCACCAGACTAATGACTGCACAGATGTGTAGCAAGCGTTGAGAGCGTGGCATAGTTGGTGTGTCCATAATTAAGCTTGCAATTTACGTGCGTTAAGTGCCAGTCTTTTACCTAACGCAATAGCGAGTTCACGTGTTTCTTCTGTCATCACTAAGTCGCCACCTATTCCTGACCAATGTGTTGCGCCATAAGGTGAGCCACCACTGTGTGTGGTCATGAGATTTTTTTCTGCATAGGGTAAACCCATGATGAGCATGCCATGATGGAGTAGCGGCAGCATCATGCTAAGTAGGGTGCTTTCTTGACCACCATGCAAACTACCGGTGGAGGTGAACACGCAGGCAGGTTTACCAGACAGTGCACCGGAAAGCCATTGCGCACTAGTCCCATCTAAAAAATATTTCAAAGGCGCTGCCATATTGCCAAAGCGAGTAGGTGAGCCTAGTGCTAATCCCTGACACTCTTGCAGATCTTGTAATTCCACATACGGCGCGCCAGAGGCAGGAATTTGCGCTTCGGTAGCTTCGGTGACGGTAGAGATTTGTGGCACTGTACGCAGACGCGCTTCGCAGCCAGATACGCTCTCAATACCTTGTGCTATGCATTCCGCTAATTTGCGGGTGGCACCGTGGCGCGAATAATAGAGTACGAGTATGGGCAGCAAGGCAGGGTTCATGCTTGGTATTATACGTTTGTAAAAAAAATTCTTGGTTTAGCTGGCATCTTGCGCCAGTGTTCTCACTAGTAAAGGCTAAAGCTGGACGAAACGAGTGGTCATGCGTAAAAATTTATCCGTTTTATTAAAGTAGGACGTCAGATTCTATGAGTCAGTTTAATCAGTCTTCACTTACTAGTGCTGATGCACCACGACTATCGCGACTGCGCGACTTATGGCGCTTTATGCAGCGTCGCTTGAGCGAAGAGCAAGTACCTCAGGTGGCAGGAAGTCTGACTTTCACTACGGTGTTGGCAGTAGTGCCTGTGATGACGATTGCTTTTGCGATTTTCACGACCTTTCCTTTGTTTAATACCTTTAGAGATGCGCTCGAAGCCTACTTTATACAAAGTTTAATGCCTAGAGGCGTGACCAACACCATACTCGATAACCTGAGTTTGTTTGCCGCTAAAGCTAATCGTCTATCTGCAGTGGGTGCGGTAACTTTAGTGCTGACCGCTATCATGATGTTTGCGATTGTAGACCGTAGCTTGAATCGTATTTGGCGCGTTAAAACACCGCGTAGCTTCACCCAAAGCTTGATTGTGTATTGGGCCATCATGACCTTAGGCCCTTTATTAATCGGTGCCTCCTTATCGTTGACAACATTAGTATCTCCAGTAGCGAGCACATTGGCGCAACAACTACCTTGGATGGGCACGGTCGCTGCTATCTCGGTATCGTTGCTATTGATGACGATGTTTTTTGGTTTGTTGTATTTGATTGTGCCAAATCGCTTAGTGGATTGGCGTGATGCCTTAATTGGAGGCTTAGTAGCTGCGATCGCATTTGAAATGACGAATCGTGGCTTTGCATTCTTCATCACAAAATTTCCTAGTTATCGTGTGATTTATGGTGCGTTAGCTGCTGTACCTATTTTTCTGGTGTGGGTGTATTTATTTTGGTTAATCACCTTATTAGGTGCTGTGTTAGCAGTTGCGCTACCGGTGGTAAAACATGAGCGCTGGTGGCATAAGCCAGTGCCAGGTGGAGAATTTATTGATGCGATGTCGGTGTTACAGGTTTTAGTACATGCTCATCAACATCAAGGTGTGATTAGTTTATTGTCTATACGCAGTAAAACCCGTTTGGGTTTTGATGAAGCAGAATCTTTATTACAACGTCTGTTAGAAGCAGGTTGGGTGGGACGGGTTGAAGTCGTCAAAAATAAAGCTAGTAGATGGTTGCAGTTGGCACGTGGCGAACATGATCATTGGACTTTACTTATCAATCCAAATAAGTTGGTGGTAGCCGATGTAATGAAGCTGTTTGCTTTTTCAGAATCGTCGCATGCATTAGGTAGAGAAATTAATCAATTGCTAGATCGTGGTTTGTCACTCTCGCTAGCGGATTATTTCAATACGCCCGATGCAAAATTAAACAGTGAATCAAGAACTTGATCTGGTTGTTCACCCATTAAGTCATGGCCACAATTTTCAAGCTGCATAATTTTTGCAGCAGGTAATGCTTGAAGTAATGGCGCTGCTGCTTTGGGTGTGGTCATCATATCTTTTTTACCCAATAAAAATAAAACGGGGCAGGTGACAGCAGCGGCAGCGACTTCACCATTTTGATAATCATTACAAGCACTAAAGTCAGTTAAAAAAACTGGCTTTTCATTATGGCGTGCCACATATTCCATTAAGCGTTTACTCCCACCTTGTACATAAAATCCTGGGCCGGGAAATGAAGGTTTTTGTGCAATGCCTGAGTGCGACCAAATATTCACCATATCTATAGCATCGTGTTCTCGTTCACGTGATGCTTGCAGTAATTGTGGAGATACTTTCATGGGGTAAGCGGTGCCGACTAAGGCAATCGCTTTAATCAGAGCTGAATTTTTTATGGTGAGATGCGCAGCAGTTTCTAAGGCAATCAATGAACCCATGCTATGCCCAATTAAAACAGCATGCTGCACTTGCGCTACCTCTAACAATGCCTCTAACCATGTTGACATGGCTTCCACAGTTTTCAGTGGTTCACCTTTACTACGACCGTGCCCAGGCAGATCAACGGCTAAAACAGAAAATCCGTGGTGAGCAAAATAGCGTGTTTGT
>JBEDCU010000168.1:0-5229 GCA_041176585.1 Pseudomonadota bacterium | reverse complement strand
CTGGTGGTGTGGAATCAATTTCATGCGTTCAAAATGAAATGAACATGCATATGATTAGTGACGAATGGCTAAAGGAAAATAAGCCAGAAATTTACTGGCCTATGTTGCAAACCGCAGAAACTGTGGCTAAGCGTTACAACATTTCACGTGAGCGTCAAGATCAATATGGCGCACAAAGTCAACAACGCGCTTCAGCAGCACAAGTAGCAGGTAAGTTCAATGATGAAATCGCGCCCATGACAACCACCATGGCTGTCGCTGATAAAAACACAGGACAAATCGTCACCAAAGAAGTCACTGCTGCTATGGATGAAGGTATACGTGCTGACACGACCTACGAAGGCGTATCACAAATTCGACCCGCTATTCCAGGTGGTGTAATTGCAGCCGGCAATGCTAGTCAGTTTTCTGATGGTGCATCGGTTGCAATTGTGATGAGTGATAAAGCTGCAGCAGCGGCTGGTAAAACTCCTTTAGGTATTTTCCGTGGTTTTGCTGTGGCTGGTTGTGAACCTGATGAAATGGGCATAGGTCCTGTATTCGCCATTCCTAAGCTACTGAAAAAAGCGGGATTAAAAGTGGAAGACATCGGTTTATGGGAATTGAATGAAGCGTTTGCTGTGCAGGTTTTATATTGTGCAGACAAACTCGGCATCCCCATGGATAAACTAAATGTGAATGGTGGTGCTATCGCTTTAGGTCATCCTTATGGTGTATCCGGTGCACGTTTAACTGGCCATGCCTTAATCGAGGGTAAACGTCGCGGTGCAAAATATGTGGTCGTCACGATGTGTATCGGTGGCGGTCAAGGTGCAGCAGGCTTATTTGAAGTTGTCTAAGTGCTGGCATTGATGCGGGCGCGATAATGTCTTCCCTCATATTGTCCAGACGTGATCTGGACTTTTTACTCTACGAATGGCTGGATGCTTTATCGCTCACGCAGCGCGAGCGATTTACTGAGCATAATCGTGAAACATTTGATGCTGTTTTAGATTTATGCGAACGCTTGGCAACGGATGAGTTCGCACCACACAATAAAAAATCAGATCAACACGAGCCTGAGTTTGACGGCAACAGCGTCAGCATGATTCCAGAAGTAGGCGCAGCATTACAGGCATTTTGTGATGCAGGCTTAATGGCTGCCGGCCAAGATTTTGAAATGGGTGGCATGCAGCTACCTTGTTTGATTGAAAAAGCAGGATTCGCGTGGTTTAAAGGCGCCAATGTATCTACCTCAGCCTATCCTTTTCTCACCATCGGTAATGCCAACACCTTACTCAAGTGTGGCTCACCTGAGCAAATAGAACGCTACGTCAAACCGCTGTTAGCTGGTCGTTTTTTTGGCACCATGTGCTTATCTGAACCGCAAGCCGGTTCTAGTTTGTCTGACATCGTTACCCGTGCTGATCCAGAACCAGATGGTAGTTATCGTTTGCGTGGTAACAAAATGTGGATCTCAGGTGGTGAACATGAACTATCTGAAAACATCATTCATTTAGTGCTCGCTAAAGTGCCTGGACCTGATGGCAAATTGATTCCTGGTGTCAAAGGTATTTCACTCTTCATCGTTCCTAAAAAAATCGTACATGCAGATGGCACATTAGGTGAACGTAATGATGTGGTCTTAGCTGGCCTGAATCATAAAATGGGCTATCGCGGTACCACGAATTGCTTATTGAATTTCGGTGAAGGCAAATTCCAACCGAATGGAAAAGCAGGTGCAATAGCTTATTTAGTCGGCAACTTACATCAAGGTCTTGCTGCTATGTTTCATATGATGAATGAAGCACGCATAGGTGTAGGTTTAGGTGCAGTGATGTTAGGTTACACCGGTTATTTACATGCACTCGATTACGCACGCAATCGACCACAAGGAAGACATGCTGCGAACAAAGATCCACTTCAAGCGCAGATTCCTATCATTCAACACGCTGATGTAAAGCGCATGCTGCTTGCGCAAAAAGCTTATGTGGAAGGTGGACTTGCACTGACCTTGTACTGCGCACGTTTAGTCGATGAAGAAAAAACAGCAAGCGAAGAACATGCGCGGACCAATGCAACATCGCTACTCGATATCTTGACGCCGATTACAAAATCATGGCCGTCACAGTGGTGTTTAGAAGCGAATAATCTCGCGATACAAGTACATGGTGGTTATGGCTATACACGCGAATATAACGTTGAACAATTTTATCGTGACAATCGCCTTAATCCTATTCATGAAGGTACGCATGGCATACAAGGCCTAGATCTACTCGGTCGTAAAGTCGTCATGCGTGATGGTGCTGCGCTTGCTTTACTAGGTGAAAAAGTGCGTGCCACGATTACGCAATCCGGCACCACTGAATTATCAGAGCTGGGTGGTGCATTACTACAGCGTTGGCAGCGATTGCTCGATGTCACAACGCAATTACATCAAAGCGGTGATGTGAACACCACACTCGCTAATGCCTCTATTTATCTCGAAGCATTTGGACACATTGTGGTGAGTTGGATTTGGTTGAGTCAGGCTTTAAGTGCACTTGATGCTCAACATAATGATCAAGATTTTTACGCAGGCAAACTTCAAGCCTGTCGTTGGTTTTTCCTTTATGAGTTGCCTAAAGTCGATGCACAATTAGCATTGCTTGTATCGCTCGATACTACAACATTAGCAATGCAAGATAATTGGTTTTAAGAGAAAAATTTATGATTAAACATATCGTTATGTGGCAATTAAAGGATCATGCAGAAGGTGCTGATAAAGCGACGAATACCATTAAGATGAAAGCATTATTAGATGCTTGTTCAGATATCGTGCCCGGCATAGTGAAATTAGAAGTAGCGATTGCGCAAACAGGCTTAGAAGCCACTTATGATGTGGTCTTGTATTCCGAGTTTGAATCTGCCGCAGCATTAGATGGGTATCAAAATCATCCGCAACATCTGGCTTTAAAACCTTTTGTAGGTGCCGTTAGGTTAGCGCGTCAATGTATGGATTATGAAGTTAAATAAATAACGACAAAAATAAAATCAACAACAAGAGACCAGCATGCACACCATTAAAGAATTATTTGATCTCAAAGGTAAAACCGCACTCATCACAGGCGGCTCACGTGGTTTAGGTTTGCAATTAGCTGAAGCTTTAGGTGAGCAAGGCGCGAAACTTGTGATCTCTTCACGTAAACAACATGAATTAGATGAAGCAATTGAACATCTAAAACAACGCGGCATTAATGCAATTGCTATCGCTGCTGATTTAGGACAAGAACAAGCACCACAAGCACTCGCTGCAGCTAGTCTTAAGCATTTAGGTCATGTTGATATTTTAATTAACAACGCAGGAGCGACTTGGGGCGCACCTGCTGAAGATCATCCATTGGAAGCATGGGACAAAGTGATGAATTTGAATATACGTAGTATTTTTCAGCTATCACAAGTTATTGGTAAAGAATCTATGATTCCACGCCATTACGGTCGCATTGTGAATATTGCTTCAATCGCTGGTTTAGGTGGGAATGGTGCGTCGAGTATGCAAACTATCGCTTACAACACCTCTAAAGCAGCAGTGATTAATTTCACTCGTACACTTGCTGGTGAATGGGGCCAATATGGCATTACAGTAAATGCAATTGCACCAGGATTTTTCCCTTCCAAGATGACTAAAGGTTTGTTAGAAAAACTAGGAGCAGAAGAAATGGCGCAGCGTGCACCTTTACGCAGACTTGGTGATGATGAAGATTTAAAAGGTGCTGTCTTACTCTTTTCTAGCAATGCAGGTAAACACATCACCGGTCAGACACTCGCAGTGGATGGTGGTGTTTCTGCGGTCTTGAGTTAAACATTTAACATGTCAGCAGCAAAACCTTTTCCAGTAGAGATTCCTTTTCTTAATCATCTCGGTGTTGAATTTCTCGAGATGGAAAAAGGAAGAGCGCGTATCGCGCTTGATCTTAAGCCTGAGCATATGAATAGTTGGCATGTCACGCACGGCGGAGTGACGATGACGCTATTAGATGTCGTCATGTCACTTGCAGGTAGATCACTTGATCCTGATTCACGCGCTGGTGTCACAGTAGAAATGAAAACCAGTTTTTTACAACCTGCTGGTAAATCAGGTCATCGCTTAATCGCTAGTGGCTTTGCTTTTCATCGTTCCACAACTATGTGTTTTTGTGAAGGTGAAATCCGTGATGGTGATAAATTAGTCGCCAAAGCTATGGGTACCTTCAAATACATTAAGCGACTTGATATCGCACCTAAGTTATAAACGCAGCTCACCTATCCACCTCTCACTTTAATAGGAAATCACATGTCGACTTATCAGCATATTGTTTTAGCTTCACGTCCGAATGGTGTAGTCAGTGTTGATAATTTTCGATTGGAGTCAGCACCTATTCCATCAATTAGTGCAGGGCAGGTGTTAGTGCGAAATCATTATCTTTCACTTGATCCGTATATGCGTATGCGTATGGAAGATGTAAAAAGCTATGCAGCACCGCAAGCTTTAGATGCAGTGATGGTAGGTGGCACTGCTGGTGAAGTCGTGGCTTCGAATAATCCTAAGTTTGCAGTCGGTGACAAAGTAGTCGGCATGTTGGGTTGGAGCGAGATGGGTGTGGACGATGGCAGTATGTTGAAAAAAGTCGATACCACGCATATTCCTTTGTCTGCTTATCTCGGTGCAGTTGGTATGCCAGGTATGACAGCTTGGTATGGTTTAACGCAAATTATTAAACCTAAAGAAGGTGACACGATTGCTGTGTCTGCTGCTAGTGGTGCTGTCGGTGGTGTGGTTGGTCAATTAGCTAAAGCACGTGGATGCCGTGTTATTGGTATCGCAGGTGGTAAAGAAAAATGTAGCTATGTGATTGATGAACTTGGTTTTGATGCCTGCATAGATTACAAAGGCGGCAATCTATACAAAGATGTAAAAGCTGCTGCACCAAATGGTATTGATGGCTTGTTTGAAAATGTTGGTGGTGTGGTGATGGATGCTGTATTGGCACGTATGAATCCATTTGGACGCATAGCCTTATGTGGTTTGATTTCTGGTTATGACGGTGAACCTATGCCGATTCATAATATGCGCGTATTGTTATCGATGCGTTTAACTTTACAAGGCTTTATTGTTTCCGAACATATGGAATTATGGCCACAAGGCTTAACTGAAACAGGCACTCTGGTCGCAACCGGAAAAATTAAATATCGCGAAACGATTGCAGATGGCTTAGCTAAAGCACCTGAAGC
>JBEDCU010000167.1:0-21267 GCA_041176585.1 Pseudomonadota bacterium | reverse complement strand
TTATAAATCTCAATCACATCAAAAAATTTAGATACAAATTATTTTTTATTGATGAAATCGATAGCTCTTCCATGCGGCGCAATACATTGCGCCCTACTTACTAATCTCGATAGTAAGGCAGCGTAACGCAGCCAGCGGATCAACTAAACCAAGTTTATTCTTCTTTGGTGCCTTCGATGCCCAACTCCTGAATCTTGCGAGTTATAGTATTGCGTCCTATACCCAATCGAATTGCGGCATCGTTTTTACGACCGTGTGTATGTTTGAGTGCAGTTTTAATAAGTGCTGACTCAAAATCTCTACCTAGGGTATCCATGACTTCGGGTTTACCTGCTGCGAGCATGCGTGCTGCTTCCGCTTCTAACAACATGATCCAACTGCCACGATCGAGCATGGGTGCACCCACCATGATGGGAGCACTGGGGTCACGATCTAAGGATGATCCTGCTGGCAATGGTTCTGATAAGACGCTACTGACCATTGAAGGTGATGCTGCTGGTGTGATGTCTGTCATGCTGCCAGTGGTGAATTCATTCGGCAGATCTTTTACTTCTACAGTTTGCCCTGGCGCCATGACGGTGATCCAGTTACATAAATTTTCTAACTGTCTTACGTTGCCAGGCAAATCTAGCTTAGATAAAAACTGCATGGCAGCTTCTGATAAACGTTTTACTTCTACTCCGAGTTGACGTGCACTTTGCGTTAAGAAGTGACGTGCTAATAATTGAATATCTTCTGGACGTTCACGTAGCGAAGGTAAGCGTAGTCGTATGACATTCAAACGATGATACAAGTCTTCACGGAACAAACCTTCGCGTACACGTTGCTCTAGATTTTGATGGGTAGCAGCAATGACGCGTACATTGGCTTTGAGTGATTGATGTCCACCTACGCGATAAAAATGTCCATCGGATAAAACACGTAATAAACGTGTTTGTAAATCAAATGGCATGTCACCGATTTCATCTAAAAATAAAGTACCTCCTTCTGCTTGTTCAAAGCGACCACGACGGGTTGATTGCGCACCGGTAAAGGCACCACGTTCATGTCCAAATAATTCTGACTCAAGTAAATCTTTGGGTATAGCTGCTGTGTTGAGTGCAATGAAAGGTTGTACAGCACGTGGACTATGTTTATGTAATGCACGAGCTACTAATTCTTTACCAGTGCCGGATTCACCGGTAATGAGTACTGTGACATTCGATTGTGAAAGACGTCCTATCGCTCTAAACACATCTTGCATGGCTGCTGCTTGACCAAGAATTTCTGGTGTTTCTGAAGCGATTTGATCGACATCAGATTCACGCAGACTTTCATCTAAAGCACGACGGATTAATTCAACGGCTTTATCTAAATCAAAAGGCTTAGCGAGATATTCAAACGCGCCACCTTGAAAGGCGGCGACGGCAGAATCTAAATCGGAGAACGCAGTCATGACTATGACTGGCAAACCAGGATGCTGCGCTTTGACTAATTGCAAAAGTTCTAGTCCCGATTCACCCGGCATACGGATATCTGAAACCAGAACTTGTGGCGTGGAAGTTTTAAGCGCCTCGACGGTGTCTCTTACGTTGGCAAAGCTGCGGGTGGCTAGATTCTCGCGCGCGAGGGCTTTTTCCAGCACCCAGCGTATCGATTCATCATCATCAACTATCCAAATAGGTTTCATAGGTTCGCTTCTCGCATTCGCAGCATCGCACCAAATTGGTGCTTTCTCTGCCATTCTAATCTCTCTCAGGGCTCCCGCTTAGATAGCCCTGCACAAGATCAGGGCAATGCAATTAGGATATGAAAATCAGTATGGCCAGGGCGACTATCGCATTCAATCACGCCCATATGCTGCTGAACGAAGGTTTGCGCCAGTGTGAGGCCTAAACCACTGCCTCCTTCCCTACCTGAGACTAAGGGGTAGAAAATCCTGTCCTTCAATTCAGCCGGTATGCCCGGACCATTGTCGATGATATGCAAGTCTAGTGCCAGCCGATAGCGGACCTTTGCGATGGTGACAGAACGAAGAATACGGCTACGGAAAATGATTTCTGCATCACCTAGTTCACGGCGAGATGCAAGCGCTTGTGCAGCGTTATGCGCGATGTTCAGCACAGCTTGTATGAGTTGCTCTTTATCACCGCGAAATTCGGGTAAGGACAGGTCGTAATCACGCTTGATGGTTAAACCATGAGGAAACTCGGCCACGATGAGACTACGCACACGCTCAAATACTTCATGGATATTCACATCACCCACGATATGCGGCCTTCTATGCGGGGCAAGCAGTCTATCAACTAGAGTTTGCAGACGATCAGATTCTTTGATGATGACTTGTGTGTATTCACGCAGTTCTTTCAAATGCCGATCGGGTAATTCCATTTCTAACAGCTGTGCAGCACCTCGAATTCCTCCTAGTGGATTTTTGATTTCATGCGCCAAGTTGCGAATCAGTTCTTTATTCGCTTGGGTCTGACCTAATAAACGTTCTTCACGATCCAGCTTTAATTGCTGATCGTTTTCGCGTAATTCTATAAGTAAGGGATTTTCAGGATCATCCAGAATGGTGACGATCATATTGACTTGCAAAGGCAGTCTGCCTCCGGCTCGCTCTAAAAAGAGATCTTCACGTTTTTCATAGAACTGATGCTGTTGAGCCTGCGTAAAGATCGTAGCTAATTTGTCGCCGTTGACGAATAAATCCGCCATGCGCTGAGTGTGAAGTAATTTAAAAGAGCTCTCTAGCAAATTCTCCGCAGCGGCATTGGCAAAGGTGATGCGCCCTTGCACGTCGAGCACTAAGACTGCGGAAGCCAGTAAATCGAGACCGCCTAGCGAGGTGGAAAATATATTCACGTTGATCCAAAAAATAAGGCCGTTAACCGGCCTTGTTTGTCTTTATAAAGCCCAACCCTATTTTAAAGTACTGATCTCCCGTTTGAGTGCTTCTATATTCTTTTCTGAACGTTGTATGTCTTCTTTGAGCTGGGCAACACGTTCTAAATACTTTGCATAATTACGTTCACTACCTAAACGTTCGGGCTCGCCATTCTGATATTCCTGCTTAAGGTCTATCAACCGTGACTCTTCTCGTTTGACTTCATCGAGCAAGATCTGCATGCGGTCTTGATCACGTCGTTTTTGAAGCATGTTATCAATGCGAGCAAATGAGCCATCCGGCGCAGCGCTGTTTTTTGATCTATCCCCAGATGCATTCCCTCCTGAACCTGAAGGAATGACAGACACAGCTTCTACATTCAATTTTTTACAGCCTTTCACATCGCCGGTATTGCGATACTCGCGCGAGCCATTCGGCATACTGCAAATGTAGATTCCTTCTGCACGCAGTTCGGATAAAAACAAAAACATAAATAAAGTACTGAGAATTTTCATAAGTTGTCGTGATTCAGCAAAGAAGGAATAAGTTGGCGTGAAGCTCATTTGCGTAACTGACTTTGAAGTTCGCATAGCGTTCTTATACCAAAACACAACGCAATTTATTTGTCATAAAAACAACACTTTGAATAAAAAAATAGGGCAGCCTAAGCTGCCCTACATTTCCTGATGTCTTAAGACAAATTACAGGGAGTAGTACATATCGAATTCGACTGGATGGGTCGTCATACGGAAACGTGTGACTTCCTGCATTTTCAAATCGATGTATGCATCGATCATAGAGTCACTGAACACACCACCGCGGGTTAAGAACTCACGGTCTTTGTCCAGATGCTCGAGTGCTTGATCCAATGAGGAACAAACGGTAGGGATTTTTGCATCTTCTTCTGGTGGCAGATGGTACAGATCTTTCGATGCTGCTTCGCCTGGATGAATCTTGTTTTGCACACCATCCAAACCAGCCATTAACAATGCTGCGAAGCAGAGGTAAGGGTTAGCTGAAGGATCTGGGAAACGGGTTTCAATACGACGACCCTTAGGATTCGGCACGTGTGGAATACGAATCGAAGCAGAACGATTACGTGAAGAGTAAGCCAGTTTAACTGGTGCTTCAAAACCAGGAACCAAACGCTTATAGGAGTTGGTGCCAGGATTAGTAATCGCATTCAAGGCACGAGCATGTTTGATGATGCCGCCTATGTAGTACAACGCGAATTCTGACAGACCAGCATAGCCGTCACCTGCGAACAGGTTTTTGCCATCTTTCCAAACTGATTGATGCACGTGCATACCTGAACCGTTATCGCCAACGATAGGCTTAGGCATGAAGGTCGCTGTTTTACCGTAGTTATGCGCTACGTTAAAGACCACGTATTTCAGATTTTGTGTCCAGTCAGCACGCTCAACCAAGGTTGAGAATTTGGTGCCGATTTCATTTTGACCTGCACCCGCAACTTCATGGTGATGCACTTCAACTGGAATACCTAAGGATTCCAAAATCAAGCACATTTCTGAACGCATATCTTGGAAGCTATCGACTGGAGGCACTGGGAAGTAACCACCTTTTACTGTAGGACGATGACCAGTGTTGCCGCCTTCGATTTTCTCGCCTGTGCTCCAAGAAGCTTCTTCGGAATCAATCTTCACGAAGCAACCAGACATATCTACATTCCAACGTACGCTATCGAAAATAAAGAATTCTGGCTCAGGACCAAAGTAAGCGGTGTCGCCTATGCCTGAGGATTTCAAATATGCTTCAGCGCGTTTTGCGATCGAACGTGGATCACGGTCGTAACCTTTACCGTCGCTAGGCTCGATGACATCACATTGCATAAACAATGTGGTTTCTTCCATAAATGGATCGATATTTGCGGTATTTGGATCGGGCATTAACAACATGTCAGATGCTTCAATGCCTTTCCATCCAGCGATTGAAGAACCATCGAATGCGTGGCCGGTTTCGAATTTATCCATATCGAAGTGGGAAACCGGAACGCTTACATGCTGCTCTTTGCCACGCGTATCGGTAAAGCGAAAATCAACGAATTTAACTTCGTTTTCTTTCACCATCTTCAATATATCAGCCGCGGTCTTTGACATGCGTATCTCCTAACATTAGCGTAGTAAAAAATGGGGGGCGACAGCACAACAGTGAGCGCGAGGTGACCAGCACGACTCCATGTTGCACCAACGACTTTCCAGGTGGAACGTAGCCAGAGATGATAGCAGATTCCATGCCACAGACTTCCCATTTCCCCGCTTGCACCACGCAGAACAACTACGCGCCATTTGAGCGATGAAACCAAGCATTTAGCTGCAATTAAGCAAAATCTTATAGCCAAGAAAAAAAGTGAGGTGATGGAGAATTTAAATGCATGCATTATTTCGGTGCATTTTCTGAATTTTCTCTTATTTTTGCACCAAAATAGAACTTGGAAGGAAATCTTGAGCGGATGATATGGAAGAAAAAACTGAAAAATTTCCTCCAACTGAGTGAAGTTCAGTCGAGGCTAATGGAAAAATTTATTCCTCTTCTTCCTCTTGAAAAGAGAAAGGCAGTTGCCCAGCTTTGATTCTGTCATGCGACATAAAGCTTGCTGCTAGATCAAACCATTCTTCATGCGGAATAACTCTTTCAGCTAGTTCAACCAATTCCTCGCGCTTGCATAAACGTGTGTAAATCGTTGAACAGCATAATTCAATCGACGAACAAACTTCTTCCATCTTCAACAATCCTTCACGCATGACTTGTTGCAAGCGCACACGTAATTTGCACAAGATAGAAAAACAATGTTGGCTAAGGCTATCTAATTCATCGAGCAAGGTATCTGCCTCACGCGTGAATTTACGCAAAGCAGGAACAATAAAAATTTCGACTTTACGTTGCTGACAATATTGCTCAAATTGTGAAAGGCGATTCAACATGGATTCAAATTCCATGCTGCTGACATGATTAAGATTTTTAATACTACTCAAGATAGTTTGCTGCAAAGCTGAAAAATTCCAGCGCATGTTTTCTTGCTCGAGTTTGAGAGTCACGATTGAATAGGTAGCAGTAAGCATTGCAGTTCCTGAGCCATCCTAGATTGGAGCTTCTAGTATAGGAACAAGAATGCAGCACGCGCTTGAGCAAAAACAAAATAATCAAACAAGAGCGCGCAAGAAAACAGCGTGCAAACAGACTTAAGCGATTTTTACTGCGTGTTCACGCGTGGAGTGAAAAGTTACAGCTGGCCAGCGCTCTTGCGTTAATTTGAGATTCACACCAGAACTAGCCAGATAAGCTAAATTGCCTGCTGCATCATGCGAGAGATTGGCGCCCGCTGAAGATTTTTCGAAATCAGCCAACATACGTTTGTCATCGCACGAAACCCAACGTGCACTACTAATACTCGCGGTTTCAAATACAGCATCTACACCGTATTCATTCATCAAACGACTGGCAACGACTTCAAACTGCAGTACACCTACCGCACCTAAAATCAAATCACCACCGATTACAGGCTTAAACACCTGCACAGCACCCTCTTCACCTAACTGCTGCAAACCTTTATGCAGCTGTTTAATTTTTAATGGATTACGGATACGCACAACCCGAAAAAAATCAGGTGCAAAATAAGGAATGCCAGTGAACTGTAATGCTTCACCTTCAGAGAAACTATCGCCAATTTGCATATTGCCGTGATTCGGCAAACCGATGATGTCACCTGCATAAGCTTCTTCTACTTGTTCACGAGATGAAGCCATGAAGGTTACGACCGAAGAGACTTTAACATCGCGATTTAAACGCAAATGCCTAACTTTCATGCCGCGTTCAAAATGTCCAGAGCACACACGTAAAAAAGCAATACGATCACGATGCGCCGGATCCATGTTGGCTTGAATCTTAAATATAAAACCAGAGAAAGGTTGTTCATCCGGTTGTACAAGACGAGCAGTAGCATCACGTTCGCGTGGTGGCTGTGCCCAATCTAATAAAGCATCCAAAATTTCACGCACACCGAAATTATTAATCGCTGAACCAAAAAATACGGGAGTTTGCTTACCAGATAAGAAAGCCTCTAAATCAAATGGATGCGATGCACCATGCACTAACTCTACTTCCATTTTTAACTGCTCTATTTCTAGAGGAAACATCTCAGCTAAACGAGGATTATCTATACCTTTAATGATTTCAAATTCTTGATCAGCTTTTTCACTACCAGCAGCAAAGAGCATGATTTCATCACGCAGCAAGTGATACACACCGCGAAATGATTTACCCATACCGATAGGCCAAGTAACTGGCGCACACTGAATTTCTAATACCGACTCTAATTCATCTAACAACTCAAGCGGATCACGGGTTTCCCTGTCCATCTTGTTCATAAAAGTAATGATAGGCGTATTACGCATACGACAAACATTAAGCAGCTTAATCGTTTGGGCTTCTACACCTTTTGCAGCATCAATCACCATCAATGCAGAATCGACTGCAGTGAGTACTCGATAAGTATCTTCAGAAAAATCTTGGTGACCCGGTGTGTCGAGCAAATTCACCACATGATCGCGATACTCAAACTGCATCACCGAGCTGGCTACAGAAATGCCACGCTGCTTTTCAATTTCCATCCAGTCTGAGGTAGCGTGACGGCCGCTCTTACGCGCTTTGACTGTACCTGCTAATTGAATTGCGCCTGAAAACAAGAGCAATTTCTCAGTCAGCGTAGTTTTACCTGCATCCGGATGCGAAATAATCCCAAAGGTGCGACGACGAGCCACTTCGCGCTTGATTAAATCACGCGAAACAACAGGATTGGCACCTCCACTTTCTTCCTGTTGCGAAGAAAGGGAATCGGATTCAGTTTGACTACTCATGCTTGAATGGTAATTGAGAAAAAATCTGGAATACGTTGTTCGTTATCACAACACATTCGCACAGTACAACAAAGCAAAGTGATGTGTGATGGAGCGCACATAACGAAATGACAATCACGAGCAAGTCATCCGTTTCTTTAGCAAGGCGAGAGTTTAGCTGCTTTGAGTTCTTAAGTCTAATGATTACCTGCTGTTTATCGTGAGATCCTAATATTTAGATAGTCTTTACTCAATTCAGCGTAGCAAATAAAAAAGTTACCCACAGATTCCGTGGATAGCTCTGTGGATAAATCATCTCGATCAGACTTAAGCGTTTGATTTATCACACTTGTTTATCGATGATCTCAAGGTGAGCAAAATGCAGCAACATGAATAAATAAAAACAGACTCATGTTCAGAAGAACGCTAATAAAAGTAATCCATGCACAAACAAAATGAAATGTTTAGTGAACCTTGCAGCATGGTTCTTAGATTAACAACGCGACATTGCGTCACAAAAAAAGAAAACCCGCTAAGAAATGACTCCTAGCGGGTTGTTGTCCCCTCTCAAACTCTTCTAGAGATAGATTTATTTTTTTAACTGCAAAATCATTTTGCTTGAGTTCTACGCATAAGTCATCTTGCGCTGCACAAACTCAACTACACTACAAAAACATAGCAAGATTGAAATTTTTTTAAGTTTTAATTTGCTAATTCTTGCCAATAACGCTGATGCAATAGTGGGCTAATGCGATAACGCTCACTGCGGTACATCATAAACAAATGCTCTAGCAATTGCGACACCGAGACTGCACCAATCTGCTGCAACCATTCAAAAGGCCCTGCTGGATAATTCGTTCCTAGTTTCATAGCCTGATCCGCTGCCTGCTCACTACACACACCCTGCCAAACTGCATCTGCAGCTTCATTAATTAACATAGCAATCGTTCTGGCTATGAGTAAGCCAGAGACATCGCGCATGACCACAGGCTGAAGTCCTGCATGCTGCAATGTCGCTTCAATCTGTGAGCGCTGCGTTGCGTCCAGTGATGGTGCGTACGCAAGTGGCAATGCATCACTTTTATCTGTGAAAACTGGCCAATCTATAACGGCACAATTTGCATGACCTCGCTCAAATGATAATTGCACTGCTGTTCTGCCATCACATAAATGACATTCTGTTTCATCTATAAACAGCCCCTGCCAATCGGCATCTGCATCATGCGACACCTTGACTCCGCGTAGCTTTGCAATTTCCATAAAACGCAGTAGCAAAGGTGCGTTACCCATCACTTGTATTGTAACTGCTGGACCAGTGGGCGCTTGAAGTGCGAGAGGCACAGGTATACCCTCATAAAATCCTTTACCTACCTTACGCCCCAAACGTCCACCATCTAACAAAGCTTTTTGTACCAAGGATGGTTGATAACGTTTGTCACCATAATTTGCATCAAAGACTGAATTCGTCACAGCATAGTTAATGTCATGACCAATTAAGTCCATTAACTCGCAAGGCCCCATACGGAAACCTACACTACGCATTACTAAATCAATATGCGCAGGCGTTACAGCTTGTTCTTGCAAGAGCTGTAGTGTCTCTGCATAAAAAGGACGCGCAATACGATTAACAATAAAACCAGGAGTAGATTTCGCATGCACAGCAGTTTTACCCCATGCCTGTGCTAAATCAAAAACTGCATCAGCATAAGATTGCTGCGTCTCTGCACCTGATACCACTTCGACTAATTTCATCAGTGGCACAGGATTGAAGAAATGCATACCCACCACACGCTCGGGATGTTGCAAACCATTGGCAATCGCGGTGATAGAAATAGAAGAAGTATTACTCGCTAAAATTGCGTGACTAGTTACATGCTGCTCTAGCTCACGCAAAAGGACTTGCTTCGCTTCCAGATTTTCTACGATAACTTCAACTACTAAAGCAGCATCAGAAAAATCAGCGAGCTTAGTAACAGGTGTGATACGACTTAAGAGAGCGCTACGTTGCGCTTCATCCATGCGTCCCTTACTAACTAGCCCTGACAAAGCAGTGGCAATACTCGCGTGAGCAGATGCAGCTGCACCTTCTCTGACATCAAGGAATTTAACTACATGCCCTGCTGCTGCAGCGACTTGTGCAATGCCCGCACCCATGGTGCCTGCACCAACCACACCTATCACTGCATTAGACTGTAGGGACATAGTTATTAATAAGTCTCAACATGGAAGCGACCTTCACTCACCATTTTTTCATGGCATTCTGGCCAATTTAATCCTGCTTCATCGCATAGTGTTTGGAATGCATCCATGACACCTGTTTCCATACCCTTAAGACCACAAATATAAACATAGGTATCAGACTGCAAAAGTTTCGCAACGCTTGCACCAGCATCGCGCAACTTATCTTGTACATAAGCACGCTCTTGATCTTCAGCACGAGAGAAAGCTAAATGCACATCAATTAAATCAGCTGGTAATTTTAATAAAGGACCAAAGTAAGGTAATTCACCGGAACTGCGTGCGCCAAAGAACAACATCATCTTGCCGCCTACTCCCGCAACCTTAGCTTGTAAACGACGCCTATACTCTGTCATCCCTCGCATAGGCGCAGCACCCGTGCCGGTGCAAATCATAATCAAATTAGATCCCGCATGATTTGGCATTAAGAAGCTAGCACCATAAGGACCTGTGATTTGCACTTTGTCGCCTTTTTGCAGATCGCATAAATAATTTGAACCTACACCATGCACAGGCTTACCATCGTGATCGCTCACAACACGTTTTACTGTGAGTGCAAAATTATTATGTCCTTCGCGTTCACCATCTCGTGCACTCGCCACAGAATACATACGTAAATAATGTGGTTTACCTGATGCATCTACTCCAGGTGGGATCACACCAACAGACTGTCCTTCTAACAAAGGAAAAATCTGATTCCCAAAATCGAGCACGATATGACGAATATCACTTTCAGCATCTGCTTCAGTGAGTCGGAAATTACCGGCGACTGTCACGGTAAGAGGATTTTTTAAATCATGTAAATGTAAATGAGGCTGTAGCGCAGAATGCGGAGCTTGCAAAGAATGCGAGGTCGCAGCATTTTGTTGATTGGTCTCTGCTGTATCTGGCAATGAACCATGCGCAGCTAATTCAACTGGCACTGGCAATTCATCCCACTGTAATTGCTCATCAACTGAATAAGGCGCGACTTTTAATACAGTGCGCCAGTGATCAATCGAACCTGTAGGACAAGGTGGCACACAAGCATTGCAGCCGTTGCAAATAGAAGGATCAACCACATAGTTACGATCATCATGCGTGATCGCATCAATAGGACAAGTCTCTTCACAGGTATTGCAACGTATGCAAACCTCGGGGTCAATTAGGTGCTGCTTAAGCAGCACCTCAGCTTCGGAAGCACCCATAGATTAATTGAAACGTATGTATTCAAAATCTACAGCTTGACGATTGATACCTATGCTAGGTGGCGCAATCCAATTCGCCATCTTGCCAGTTTCAACCACACGACCCATGAGTGATGCAACATAGGCACGATCTTCTTCTGAAGGCAACCAATCACGTACATGTGCTTGCCATTCTGTCTCAGACAAAATCTGACCATCTGGCGAAATACGAATACCAGCAAAGGTACCAATGTGACGATTAAATGCTTTATGTGGCGCTTGCAAACGGAAAGATAAACCTGCTTTCTCTATCACTTTGTTCCAGCGGTTAATACCAGCTACAGAATCTTTGATGTAATCATCACGCAGCAATTCATTCAATGAATTCAATAGTGGCACTTCACGCTCGACTAATTTACCGTTTGATACTTCGAGAATTTTATAGTGATCACCTTTCAGCATATGATCATCAGTACGTTTGGTTTCTTCGTAACGGCCTTTTAAACCAGCACTGTAAAAAGTCGCTGCATTTGAAGATTGATCGGCACCAAATAAATCGATAGTGACGCTGAAATGGAAATTCAAATACCGTTGAATGGTTGGTAAATCAATCACACCATGTGAGCGTACTTGCTCTGGATCTTCTATGCCATGCAGCTTCATGATTTCACAAGTACGTTGAATCGTACGTGAAATGCCAGACTCACCCACAAACATGTGATGTGCTTCTTCGGTCAACATAAAACGGCAAGTACGTGAGAGTGGATCAAAACCTGATTCCGCTAATGCGCATAATTGGAATTTACCGTCACGATCAGTGAAATACGTGAACATGTAAAACGCTAACCAATCTGGCGTTTCTTCGTTGAAGGCTTCGAGTATGCGTGGATTATCTTGATCACCTGAATTACGATGCAAGAGTGCTTCCGCTTCCTCACGACCATCACGACCAAAATATTTATGTAGCAAATACACCATCGCCCATAAGTGGCGACCTTCTTCTACATTAATTTGAAATAAATTACGTAAGTCATATTGTGAAGGTGCAGTGAGTCCTAAATGACGTTGCTGTTCTACTGATGCAGGTTCGGTATCACCTTGTGTGACGATGATGCGACGTAAATTTGCACGATGTTCACCAGGCACGTCTTGCCATGCTGCTTCACCTTTGTTCTCACCAAAATTTACTTTACGTTCTTGATCTTGTGCAGCTAGAAAAATACCCCAACGATAATCCGGCATCTTCACATGACCAAACTGCGCCCAACCTTCAGGCGTGGTGTTGATAGCTGTACGCAGATAGACATCGAATCCTTGTGAACCATCTGGACCCATGTCATTCCACCATTGCAGATAATTAGGCTGCCAATGTTCAAGCGCACGTTGCAAGGTGCGGTCTTCTGACAAATTCACGTTATTCGGAATTTTTTCACTGTAATCAATAGCGCTCACGATTTCTCCTGAATGGAATGTTTTTATTTGATCAAAAATTAAATACGTTCAAAATTAAACTTTGCTTTACTACCACTGCCATAAACTTTTAATGCGCCGCTTTCACCAACTGCATTCGGTCGTATGAATATCCAGTTCTGCCAAGCAGACAAACGACCAAATACACGGGTTGCCATATTTTCTTTGCCATTGAAACGCAGATTTGCTTCCAATCCGGTTAATGCATCTGGCGACATGCTGGCACGCTCTTCTAATGCCATACGAATTTCATCTGCCCAATCTATATCATCTAAATCCGCAGTGATTAAACCTAAGCGCATCGCTTCTTCTGCATGCAATGCCTCACCTACACGCGCTTGTACAGCAGCGATGCTAGTTGCATCATCATAAAAACGACGTGCTATACGTGACTGACCTGTAATCATAGGCAGCAGACCAAAATTCATCGCTGACAAAGTGAACTTCGGTGCTTGCTCTGGTGAGTCTGGTAGTGCCAACATATAACTACGATCTGCCATGAAAGCAAACTCTGCTAAACAACCTGCAAAGCAGGTGTTCTCATCGATCAATGCAAACAAGCTGCGTGAAGATACATCAATACGTGCAAAGGTGCGACGCATGAGACCTAAGGTTTCACGCACTAACCAATGTGATTGATGCGCAACGATTGCTGCATCTGCAGCTAATACATGCTTCGCATCACCACTGGTTTTTAACAACCATGTACCAATTTCGATTTCATTGGTACGTAAATGTAAAATCGCATCATCCAATTCACGGGTCATTTGCAATGGCCACCAATGCACACCTTGCGCTTCAATTGCAGCCACATCGGTTGCGGGCGCGGAACTTGGCGCTTTAACATGCAAGGTAGCAGTGCGACCGTTTCTATCTATATCGATGGACACAAATTCATAGTGCACGCTATCAGCTGCTATCTTGCGTGATAAAGGCGTGAGTTTCACACCTTGTGCTTGATTCGGTCTGTTGCTAATTGCAGCAAGTTTCATTGCATGGTCTTGCACTGCTTGTGTAAACACTGCTGGCTTAGCAATCTCATCGACTAATTTCCAGTCTTTCGCTTTTTGTCCACGCACACCTTCCGATGTCGTACAAAAAATATCTGCATGATCATGACGTACTTTACGTTTATCAGTTAAACGTGTCAGTCCACCTGTGCCTGGCAACACGCCGAGCAAAGGCACTTCCGGCAAGCTGACTGCAGAAGAACGATCATCAACTAATAAGATTTCATCACAAGCTGCAGCGAGTTCATAACCACCACCTGCACAAGCACCATTCACTGCTGCTAAAAATTTCAAGCCTTCATGCTGACTAGAATCTTCTAGACCATTGCGTGTCTCATTAGTGAATTTACAGAAATTGACTTTCCATGCATGTGAGGATTTACCCAACATGAAAATATTTGCGCCCGAACAGAAGATACGATCACGACCACCAGTAATCACTACTGTTTTTACAGTCGGATGTTCAAAGCGTATACGTTGCACCGCATCGAAGAGCTCAATATCCACACCTAAGTCGTAAGAGTTGAGTTTGAGCTTGTAACCTTCTTTCAGCCCACCATCTTCATCGACTTTCATCGTCAAGGTAGCGATGACACCATCGACGGTCAAAGTCCAATGGCGATAATGTTCTGGAGAGGTCTCGTAATTGACGACAAACTGGGCGCTCATGTATCTCCTAATTGCATTATGGTGCATTAGATTTTAAGAATAAGCATTATATTGCATTATTATTTCAGGGTCAAACCCCGATCTAAGTCGCCAAAAATATCGCAAGCTAGGAAAAAACTAGGCAGTCAGCAGATTCGGCATAACCGTTTGTAGCGGCTGCAGTTGGGCTATTAATTGGCTATAAGCCTGCTCAGATGTCAGGCCGCTGGTGTCCACGGTTTTGTCCGCTTTTGAGTAGAACTGGGTACGGCTTTCTAATATGCGCTTCAGATCTTCCATCGCCTCTCGGTTACCCGACATGGGACGCTTATCTCCTTGCGCCAAGACCCTATCCATATGTTCTTCTGGCTCAGCTTTCAACCAAACCGTATAGCAATGTGACAGCAAAAGCTTATAGGTCGCGGGTTCAGATACGATGCCGCCAGGGGTAGCAATCACTGCCTGCGGATAATGTCTGACTACATCTTCAATCGCGCGTTGCTCATAACGGCGATAGGCATTTTGTCCATACAGAGCATGGATTTCCGCAATGCCGCAGCCCGCTAATTGCTCTATTTGCGTGGACAGCTCTATGAAAGGTACATGCAATTGTGCCGCTAGCAATCGACCCAAACTAGACTTGCCCGCACCGCGCAAACCAATCAATGCGATGCGCTGACGACGCGATAATTCGCTCACTGGCGACTCAAATAAATCCGCCAAAGCGGTACGTGCTTGCGCTAACTCGGCTTCGTTGCGACCACGTAGCACTTCACGAATCATCAACCAATCCGGCGTAGACGTGGTTTCATCACCCGTCATTTCAGCTAATGAGCAATTCAGTACTGCACATAACTGCCGCAAGAATTGTATGGACGCATTGCCCACACCAGACTCCACATTCGCCACATGCCGTTCCGAGACTTCCGCCAGTTGAGCCAGCGCCTTACGGGTTAAACCTCGACGAGCACGCAAAAGCTTGAGCCTCTCGCCCAAGGCAATCAAAAACGGATCTTTATAGTCTTCAGTAAGAGTATTCACAACAAGGGCCGGTTTATGGAATGGATGGTTGACGCACGCAAGATATTGCATTTAAACTTAAATCTGCATGAATTATAAATTCAACACCAAAAAATTCCAACTTGCAGTTTGTTGCAGGCTTTTCTAGCCTATCAAGCTAAGCACAACATGATGTTTATTCACGGGGAATCAGCCTTGAGCAAAGAACACTTCACCCAGTTAATCGCGGGACTCACCTCTCAAATAGCGAACATGCCGCTAAACCAAGAGTTGGCGCAGCATCTCAATCAACAACATGGCGCAGATAGTCCTTTATTTGCAGAATTGTTTGCAGCTTGTCAGGCAGGTGTTGCAGAAGGTTGGATGTGTAAGCATGAAGGTGGCGGCATACGCTACGGCCGTGTGATTAAAGCGGGAGCTGAAACCCATGATTTTTCAGTTGATGTAGTCGACATGAACAACATCGCAGGTCCGCATCACGTGCATCCTCATGGAGAAATTGATCTCATCATGCCGTTAACAGCAGGCGCAACATTTGATGGTCATCTTGCAGGATGGTGTGTGTATGAAGCTGGCAGTGCACACTCACCTACTGTAAACGCAGGACAAGCGCTAGTGCTGTATTTACTGCCACAAGGCGCGATTCAATTTACTTAAGCCTATTCCACCTCGATTTGATCTACGTAACAACAGCACGAACTATTTCATCATTTGATTTATCACCTTAACTAGCAAACAGACCATGACAACTTTTCTTAATAACTATCTCAGCGGCGAATGGCAAACAGCAGGCAGTGTCGTCAACAAACTGCTCGATCCAGTCACCGGTGAAGAACTCGCTACAACAGGTGGCGCTGCCCAAGGATTAGAAGCAGGCTTTGCTTATGCACGTAAAGAAGGTGCGCATGCATTACAAGCGATGACTTATGGTCAACGTGCTGCGATGTTGAGTGAAGCGTTAAAAGTCATGCAAGCAAAACGTGATGAGTACTATGCAATTTCATTAGCGAATTCAGGCACAACCAAAGCTGACACAGGCATAGATGTTGATGGTGGTTTATTTACCTTAGGTTTTTACGCCAAGCTCGGAGCAAATTTAGGTGAAGCACACACGCTCATGGATGGTAGTGCTGCAGTGATGTCTAAGGATCAGTTATTTCAGTCGCAGCACATCATGGTACCTATACGTGGTCTCGCATTATTTATTAATGCTTTTAACTTTCCTAGTTGGGGCTTGTGGGAAAAAGCAGCACCCGCATTATTATCCGGCGTGCCTGTTGTGATTAAACCTGCAACCGCAACTGCATGGCTCACGCATCGTATGGTGGCCGATGTGATTGAAGCCGGTGTCTTACCTAAAGGTGCACTCTCTATCGTGTGCGGTAATTCAACTGGCTTACTCGATGCATTAACACCATTTGATGTGTTGTCCTTCACTGGTTCAGCAGATACCGCTGCAAGCATACGTACACATAATGCAATTGCGCGTGATTCAGTGCGTGTGAATATTGAAGCAGATAGTTTGAATTCCACCATCTTGGGACAAGACGCTACTGCAGGTAGTGCTGCCTTTGATTTATTTGTCGACAATTTAGTGCGTGACATGACTATTAAAACAGGTCAACGTTGTACTGCTCCACGTCGCGCTCTCGTTCCTGCACATTTATTTGATGCTGTATCCGAAGCAGCTAGCGCAAAACTCGCAGCGATTCGTGCTGGCAATCCACGCAATGCAGAAACCACCATGGGTGCATTAGTAAGTCGCTCACAATTTGACAGCGTACAAGAAGGCTTAGCACGTTTAAAAACAGAAGCCAGTGTGGTGTTTGATGGCAGTAAACAAACTCTGTTGGATGCAGATAGCAAATCAGCTTGTGTTGCACCGACTCTGTTAGGTATTAAGGACGCTGATCACTCACAACTGGTGCATGATCATGAAGTGTTTGGCCCTGTTTCTACACTCCTTGCTTATCGCGATACTGCACACGCTATGAACATTGCCCATCGTGGTCAGGGTTCATTAGTCGCTTCTGTTTACAGTGATGATGCAGCTCTGATGGCTTGCTCTGCACGTGAGCTTGCAACCTCACATGGTCGTGTGCATTTAGTCAGTTCAGATGTAGCTAAAACTCAAACCGGCCATGGCAATGTGATGCCTGCATCCATACATGGCGGCCCTGGACGTGCAGGTGGTGGTGAAGAATTAGGTGGTTTACGTGCACTAAGTTTTTATCATCGTCGCAGTGCAATTCAAGCTTCCTCTGTTGTATTGACTGAACTCAGTAATAGCAGCACAGCCTTGAATAGCTAAACACGTTATACGAATAACACGCAACACGTTTCAAATATAAAAATAAATAGCTTTAAATTTTTCATTACGGGATATTAAAAATAATCACCCCGTGTAGAGGAGACAGTTATGCATGCAGCGCATGCCGCTTTGCCTGAGCGCTTTAATTTTGCGCAACACATACTCAGGCTTAATAAAGATCGTCACGCTAAGCTTGCTTATCGTGATGATCATCACACACTGACCTATGGTGAGTTAGATCAGCGTGTTCGTTGTTTTGCAGCGAGTTTACTGGCGCATGGTGTAAAACCTGAGCAACGTGTATTACTCGTGATGTTAGACACTATCGATATGCCTGTAGCATTTTTAGGTACCTTATATGCAGGCGTTATTCCAGTACCAGTTAACACGCTACTTCCCGCAGAAAATTACGCCTACATGTTGGAGCACAGCGATGCACAACTGGTGATTGTGTCTGATGCATTGCTATCTGTCGTACAACAAGCTCTACAGCAATCGTCTCATACAGCACCGCTATTAATTTCTGGCAAAGCAGATGATGCAGGCGCTGCTTTTGAAAGTTTTCTTCAAACTACGCCATTAACACAAGCCGCGAACACACATGCTGATCAGTTCGCTTTCTGGCTTTATTCTAGTGGCTCTACGGGTCAACCTAAAGGCACGGTACATACCCACGCTAATCTCTACTGGACTGCCGAGCTGTATGGCAAACCTGTGATGCAAGTGCGTGAAGAGGACATCGTTTTTTCAGCGGCTAAATTATTTTTTGCATATGGCTTAGGCAATGCGCTCACCTTCCCTCTTTCAGTTGGTGCCACCACGATTTTGATGGCAGAGCGACCTACGCCCAATGCTGTATTTGAACGTCTCACAAAAAACAAACCAACGATTTTTTGTGGTGTGCCCACTTTATATGTAGCGATACTCGCTTCCGATCAACTACCCTCACGTCAAAATGTCGCACTAAGACTTTGCTTATCTGCAGGTGAAGCCTTGCCAAAAGAAGTCGGAGAAAAATTCACAGCACATTTTGCTTGTGAAATTCTTGATGGCTTAGGCTCAACAGAAATGCTGCACATCTTTTTATCAAACCGCGCTGGTGAAGTACGTTATGGCGCAACAGGTAAACCAGTGGCGGGCTATGAAGTTGAGTTACGTGATGAATCAGGCCATCCTGTAGCAACAGGTGAAGTCGGTGACTTATTTATTAGTGGGCCTAGTGCAGCTGTTCTGTATTGGACTAATCGCGAAAAAACGCACTCTACCTTCCAAGGCAAATGGGTCAAGAGTGGCGATAAATATATTCTTGATGCAGATGGCTATTATCACTACGCAGGTCGTAGTGACGACATGTTAAAAGTCAGTGGGCAATATGTTTCACCGATTGAAGTGGAATCTGCACTCATGGGACATGAAGCTGTATTAGAAAGCGCGGTGGTAGGGAAAACAGATGAGCAAGGCTTAACTAAAACCATTGCTTATGTTGTCTTAAGAAATGGACATACCGCAGATGCAAACATGGAATCTGATTTGAAGGCTTTTGTTAAAACACGACTCACACCACATAAATATCCACGCGAGATTGTGTTTATCAAAGATCTACCAAAAACTGCTACCGGCAAGATACAGCGTTTTAAATTGCGTGAATCTGATTCGCATTAATCGACACTCATTAATAAAAATTGATTACGCTTAGCATTACTACTCCATGAATAGTGTTATCAATCTGGATTGGAATGGTCCACCCACTCAACTAGAAATTGCGTGGGTAGGCTCACAAGATCTATCTGCACCTGTCATGGTTTTTTTACATGAGGGTTTGGGTTCAGTCTCATTATGGCGCGACTATCCCGATCAACTATGTCAACAGCTCAATATGCGTGGACTTGTTTATTCACGTCCTGGCTATGGCAAATCCACACCACGTAAGCTGCATGAAAAATGGGGCGTAGATTTCATGTATCAACAAGCGCATGCTGTCTTACCTGAATTGCTCAAGCAACTCGATATTCATCATCCATGGCTATTTGGTCATAGCGATGGTGGATCGATCGCCTTGTTATATGCAGCGCATTTTCCTAAGCATCTAGCCGGAGCTATCGTGCTTGCTCCACATATCATGGTGGAAGATATCAGCATCAGCAGCATACAAGCAGCACGTACCGCTTATGAAGAACAAGGCTTACGTGAACGACTCGCACGTCATCACAGCGATCCTGATTCTGCATTTTATGGATGGAATAACATCTGGTTGGATCCTGCTTTCCGAACATGGAATATCACTGCTGAACTTTCTACGATTCAGTGCCCACTGTTAGCCATACAAGGTGTGGAAGATGAATACGGCAGCATGCAACAAATATATGGCATACGCGATCAACTACCTCACACCACCCTGCTAGAGCTTCCTTCATGCGGGCACTCTCCACATAAAGATCAGCCTCTCGCATTAAATAATGCAGTCAAAGCATTCATAACAAGCCATAACGCACAGCATTAAAATCTATGCGCATTTACAATGTGCAGATTGTTTTTTATTTCTTGCACATTATGAATCCTCATTTTTTAAATAAACGTCTCTCGCATTTATTAGGCTTTGCCGGATTAATTCCCTTTGTTTTACTGTTGTTAGGCACCTGCCTAGCAGACCCTCTTTGGATCGCAGCTTTTGTGCGCGGCCAATTAGCCTATGGCATGGTGATATTGTCTTTTTTAGGTGGGATACATTGGGGCGCTGCCATGCTGTGCGCTGATCTCTCGCTAAAGCACACCAAGCAAGCTTTGATCTGGGGTGTTATCCCGTCTCTGATCGCGTGGACTGCCACTTTATTAGAGGGATTTGGATTTGCCCTCCTCATGGCCGGCTTTATCGTCGCTTGGCAGGCTGATAAGGCGCTGTATAAGCACTATGGCATGCCAGAATGGCTGATCACCCTGCGCACTCGTCTGACTACTACTGTGGTGCTTCTATTAGCGGCAACGGTAGCAGGCGCTAATCTACGGGGATAAACAAAAGCGCCTGAAATCTTTACAAGATCAGGCGCTTTGTTTTCAAACTTTGACTAGTCAAAGTTTAAGGTGCAAACAGAAAACGAAGAGCTTAACTAAAAAGCTTATTCATCATCCTCAATAGTACGTGGCTTACCATCAACTTCGCTAATACGTAGACGTTTACGACGGTCACCCATCAACTCACGCAATTCACGAATACTCAGATCTGTCACTTCATGCATGCGGATCAACAAGGACGCACCGACTGGCAAGGTCCGATGACGGATCTTGCTAATAACTGGTGGACGTACTTCGAGAGCGCGAGACAAGGCTGCGTCATTTTTTAAATTCAATTTTTGGATTAACGCGTCTAGCAGTCGATTTGGATCGTAGCCATCTTGCGAAACCAGTGGATGTTGATCCATGGTGTCTCTCCCCCTTCAAAATTAAAACGGACAGTTAACCCGTTCAAAGACCTTAAGGACTTTAAACAAGTCAGATTTTTCTAGTACATTACTCGAATGCTAATTTATATGTCATCACAGCAACATTTTCAAGCGTTTCATTGCAAATTGAAAGTAAAAAATTACTTTTTATCAAATTTATTGTGATAAATATAACACAACACCCTGAGAATTTACATTAAACGCAGGAAAAATCTATTTTATTTTCTTATTTGCAATAAATCTAGAGA
>JBEDCU010000166.1:0-36522 GCA_041176585.1 Pseudomonadota bacterium | reverse complement strand
CACTAAGGCAGAAGCGACTGCATCACTGGCATATTTCTCTAACAGTTCATCCGTGAAATAGCTGTAGTCATAGCGACCGCCACCACCGGCACTGCCGACTTCACGCCGACCATTTTGTTCTGCAATCACGGTCAATGAAAGTCTGACTAAAGGTCGGATATCAGCAGCAATCACGCCATCACTACGCACGACTAACACCACATCATATTCACCAGACAAACCTGCCATGACTTGTGACACACGAGGATCTTTAGCACGTGCAATGCGTTCTATTTTTTCAACCAACTTTACTTTTGCAGTGGCATCCAGTGAAGCTAAGGGATCATGCTCGCCATACAAAGCACGCGCTGAACCTGGTTGTATGGTGGAAGCGACTTTGATACGGCCTGCACCTTGACGTGCGATGGTGCGTGTCGCTGCAGCTGCTTGTAGCAAGGCATGCTCAGAAATTTCATCAGAATAGGAGAATGCAGTTTTATCACCTGAAACTGCACGCACACCTACACCTTGATCAATTGAGAAGCTACCTGTCTTGACTATGCCTTCTTCTAAACTCCAACTTTCACTACGCGTAAATTGAAAATATAAATCTGCATAATCCACACGATGGGTAAAGATGGCACCCAAACTCTTGAGTAAATGTCCCTCATCTAAGCCGTAAGGTGTAAGCAAAATATCGCGCGCTATGCGTTGGGTATGTAAATTAGGTTCAGTGAGCTTCATGGGATTTATCGTAGTCAACAGGGATTCAAAAAACGGGGGGCATGCAAGATGATGCTTAAATTGCTATACAAAACATAGAAATCATACTGGATTGCGGCTTCTCGCGCTGAAGCACGGACTCATAAAGAAAATAGGGACTTTCTATGCTCCAAGGCGGGCAAGCTGTTGCGCACTTCCTTGAGCTTAGTCGGATCAAGATCGCCAATAACGAAACCTTCACCTTCAGCTAGCTCAGTTTGTACTTCGCCCCAAGGATCGACCAACATACTATGCCCCCAAGTACGACGACCATTTTCATGTTCACCACCCTGCGCTGCAGCTAGTACATAACATTGATTCTCTATCGCGCGAGCACGTAATAAAATTTCCCAATGTGCGCGACCCGTGGTGTAAGTAAATGCGGCGGGCATAACGATAAGATCACATACCTGCATAGCGCGGAATAATTCAGGAAAACGTAAGTCATAACAAATGGCTAAACCTATACGTCCATGCGGTGTTTCTAACACCACCACATCTTCACCAGCTGTGATGGTACGTGATTCATCATAAGATTCATCACCACGCGTAAAACCAAACAAGTGCATTTTGTCGTAACGTGCTGCTTGATGACCTTCGGTATCGTAGGCTATTAAGGTATTGAGTACTTTATTTGGTTCTGGCGACTTTAGTGGAATAGTCCCGCCTATTAACCATACGCCATATTCACGCGCAAGATTGGACATGAAATCTTGTAAAGGTCCAATACCGGCTTCTTCTGCATACGCTAATTTATCCGTATCGTGCCGCCCTAAAATCGACCAATACTCAGGTAATAAAATTATTTTTGCACCTTCTTCAGCAGCTGCGCTAACCCACTTACGAGCATGTTGCATATTGATCTCAGGTGAAATAGAAGAGATCATTTGTATTGCTGCGATTTTTAAAGGCGTATGCATAAAAGAAGGAAAACCTTTAATTCAAAAAAATTCTACAAAATGCTATCGTCATCAACTAAGTAAAACTACTTTATACGTTTTAACGAACCGCATCAGCTGGATCATTCGTAGTTTTACGTTTAGTCGCTATTTTTTTAATGGCAGGATCTTTCCATGGACCGGTAATTTGATATTCCTGCGTGAAGGCTTGTGAGAGAGGATTTTTTAATAAAAACTGCGCTAAAAAGCTTCCTAGACCAATGATGGGATTAACAGCGAGACCATATGCCACCGATGCTGCTCCTGCATTCATTTCAGGTATCACCACCACATTCAGGTTCTGTGTTTCATCTTTCAAATCCACCGTGCCATCCATCAAGATCACACTACTCGTTCCACGCATTTTAAAGGTATCAGTTTTAATCACACCGCGCGAAATATTCGCAGTTGAAGCAATTCCATCAAATGCAAATCCTTCAGAAAAGACGTCACGAAAATCTAAAGTCAATCTTCTAGGTAAAGCCTGCAAACTCATCACACCTAATAATTTTGCAACACCAGGTTCAACTTTCAAAAACTGACCATTCGCTAATTTCATACTCAAATTACCTGATAGGGTAGGCGGATCGAATGAATATGGCGCACCTTTCCAAAAAAGCTCACCATCTATATTTCCTTTACCTGCTTTGAGCATTTTTTCAAAACCAAATCTATCAAGTAAACGACCAGCGTCAATAATCTCTAAATCTACTGTCATTGCTGATTGACCATCTCCCGTGGCACTAGTCCATTTACCACTTGCTTTTAAGATGGCATCTGGATTTGTCACAATCAATTTATTTATTCGCCATTCTCTTGCCATGATAGGGCCAGAGTTAGTAGCAGATAGTTCAAGTCGACCAAGTTTAATACCCATGAGTTCTAGGTTATCCGCTACCAAATCTATGCCTGGTAACTGCATACCAGATGCTTTACCACTTAAAATTTCTGTAACTTCTGTTGTGTTTGATTTTGGAATAACAAGAGCAACCAAACGTGCGGTAATTTTTCCTGCGCCACGCTCTGAACTAGGATCACTCCATAACAACTGACCGACAGCTTGATCTGAGCGCAAGTTAACATTCCATCCATCTCGTGCATGCGTGGCAGACAAAGCAACGCTAGTCAATGGCTTACCTGAGACAATCAACTCAGACGTTTGTAAACTGACTGAGTCTGGCGTGACATAGGGAGAAAAATCTAAGCCTGCATCAGTAGCAATACGCGCGATGGCAGGATCAGGCGCTATCGCTGAGATGACCTTATTCCAACTATCCGTATTCACACTGGGTAAGCTTGCATTCAATGCTAAGCCTTGTTCAGATTGCGGAATCGTAGAGTTAACTCCTATACCGCCTCGTACCATTTTCCAAGTTGCAGTTTTCGTATTCGGTTTTTGTAAAACATAGCGCGCTGATAATGCGCGGCCTAAATTTAATCGTGCTTCTTGAGTCTGGTTCAAATTATCAGATGATATGGGTATTAAAGAAAATTTTAGTGGCAGTGCCTCTGGCGCTGATTTACCTAATGGCGCAGGTAAATCGATACTCAATCCAATAAGATTTGAATCAAAGCTAAATTCAGCATGTTGATTTTTTAAACGCAAAGTAGCGTTATAACGTGTGCTACCAGTAAATCTTTTGCTCAGCTTACGCATTGATGTGCTTAGAAAGGCTTTACTCAATCCCTCTGCCGTTATTGCGCCATCTATATTCACCTGCGAACTACCATCGCGCTGTATACCGCCATTAAAATTAACTTGTCCGCCTAAATAACTACCATGTACTCCAGCTAGGAAAAATCCTTTTTCAGTAAAACCTATCTCTCCACGCATCTGCTGCAATGAAGGTGTACCCCGAAACAGCTGTATATCATTGCCTGATAATAGTAATTTACCTTGTATGGTCTCAGTACCAATCAAGCCTAAGGGAAGACTCATACGTAGATTGACTTTAGCGTTGCCAGTACCGCGCATCTCATCCGTAACCTGATAGATAAAATCTGATACTGGTGAAGCATTTGCATAACTCACCATAGATTGCAGTGAGCCCGCGACAAGTCCATTCACTTCTAACATACTGTTAATGACCCAGTAGTTAGGCACCTCCACATTCACATCCGATAAATTAAGCTCTGCTGTACGTGCTGTATCGGTGTGTATTTTTAAATTTGTTTTATCCAATACGATTTGACCACGTATCTCTTCTAACTTAGGCCATGCAGCTGATTGTCCTGCACGCTGTAATCCGAAACCTGGATCTAGTTTTCCACCTGTGATGTTGCCAGTGATTTTGAATACACCTGAGGGCTTGCTATCCGATTGTTTTACCTCGAAGGGAAACTGATCAAGATCACCTTGCACAATTAGATCAATATTTTCTGCGTTTCCATCTAACAGTGCACCTGCCATCCAGTCACGCGTATCACGCGGGATAGTCAGTGGCAAATATTTATAAATCTTTTTCAAAGCAATTTCAGGTATATGTACTTTTATATCCAAAATTCCAGATGATGGATTATCTGTCTTGAGGGGCAAACTATATTGCCCAGAAACGCTAGCTTGTATACCGTCCTGCAAAAATTCTAAGCTGCCAATATTGATACTGACATGATCACGTTTTTTGAAAGACCAGCCAGATCGCAAATCGAGTTGTTCAAAATTAAAATCAGACTGTGCAAATAAACCTTGCAAACTAATTTTTGCATGATCACCTTGCAGATTTAGTGTGCCACCGGATTGATTTGCGATCACTTCGCCTGACAAGCCTTCAAATTCAGGAATAAAAGCAATCTCATCTTTTAATCTATTCGTTACAGATTTCTTTTGTCCCTTGAGTGCAAGCCCAGAAAATTTTCCTTTGATTTCATAATTCGCTACACCTAATTGCTCACCTTCCCAACGAATCAGAAAATCTTGTAAATTGCCATGCGGTCTAAATTCTTCCAGTAATTTTTTTTCTGTTTCACCTAAGGGTAAATGTCTCGCTAACTGCGCTAGAGTATCAAGATCTAAAGTCACCACACTAATTTCATGTTTTTCTAGTTTAGATGCGCTGCCTGCTATAAAAATACTATTGACTGTTGTAGCGGGTAAGACGGCGCCTTGATCTGTTTGCAATGAAAAATTAGTTAACTTCACAGCATGTCCATGCCGACCAAAAGAAAAAATCCTTTCTTTTAGTCCCACTGCTGCTTCACCTGCAAAAATTTGTCCACTCACTTCAACTAATTTTAGCGGAGCTAAATTTTTCTCTAGTTGTAGTGTTAAATCTTTAAGCGCTACATCTGCAGTGAAATTTGAGACCACTGCATGATCAAAATTTAACCATGCTCTGACTGAACCCTGCCCACCTTCTACTTGAAAGGGATAGTCTATGTATTTTTTCCAATCATCTAAGCGTGTATTACGCCAATCAAGATAAATTTCTCCTTTCCATTTTTGATAATCTGAAATTGATGTACTAAAAGGTGGATGAGTGAAGTGCGCTCTTACATCGATAGGAGCGGCTAATTCAGCTGGTGGAGTCGCTTTGATAGAAAAATGATTACCAAACCACTGATTACGTAAAATAAAAGTTAAATCTTTTAGTTCTAACTCTGGTGCTCCACGCAATTTATCTTGCCAACGCAGGGATCCGTTAATAATAGAAATCTGTTTTTGTGACAGCAACCAATCTAAACCTTTTGTATCTCCAGATTTATCCATATTCAAGGCTATGCCGGCAATGAAAATTTTTCCTTTTTCATCACGCATAATTTCTAAATCTGGCTGCAAAATTTCAAGTTCTTCTAAACGCAACTGCCCTGCAACTAAGGTTATCCAAGATAGTGTGGCGTCCACTTCTGGCAAAGTAAGCACTGCTTGATCACTATCCCCATGAATCACCACACCTTTTAATTGCAATCGTGGATGCAATCCACTCCAGCTCGCATTAATTTCATCAACACCTATTTGCTTACCAACAAATTGACTCGCTACCTGCTCAATCTCTGATTTATATAAACCTACATTCGGCAAAATTAGATAACGCAGCGTTAAAAAAACACCGCAAAATAGAAAATAAGCGATCAATACTGCAGCTACGCTCCAGCGCAATAGGCGATGTGATCTGTAATTAAACGCTTGATATGCCGTAAAAAAGCTAGTCCAGCCTGACTGCAGGGACTCTTTGATACGATTTAGTAGGATTAAAAAACGAGGCATCAAAATAGAAATTTATTGTGCAAATCTGGCGGCCATTAAGGATCTGCCACCCTTAATCTACAAATACAGTAGTCTTAAGAGAAATGAAGCTCTGAGAGTATAAGCATTGTGCCAAATCTTAAGTACACACGCTGCAAGACTCATAAAGCCTTACGTTATCATATTTATATTACCGTATTATAAATCTTAGTCTTAGCAAACCTATCAACCCATTTCAGCGCCGAATTCAACTCTATGAAGCCTCATCTCAGCATTCCTGATCGTGGATCGCGATTTGTTCAACGCTGGTTAGCTGCAAAGCCAGAACATGCGCATGAATTAGAGAAGCTGTGCACAGTTCCCTTAGCTGAAGTGTCGTTTGAGTCCCTGCTTCAAGTACAACTGGATTTAGGAATAACGCTACCTGCTGCCATGCGACGCTGTCGCAATTTACTTTTTTCTACTTTAGCAGTTCGAGATTTATCAGGCACGACTGACCTCAATCAAGTGTTATACAGCATATCCGCCTTTGCAGACTTTGCAGTACAAACTCATCTCGCTGCCAGACATGCTGAGTGTGTAGCACAACACGGTCAACCTATAGGAAGCGAATCAGGTCTTGCGCAACAAATGCTCGTCCTCGGTATGGGTAAATTAGGTGGTAGAGAATTGAATGTCTCATCAGATATTGATTTGATTTTTATCTATCCCGAAGAAGGCGAAACGCTTGCCTTGTCAGCAGAACAAAGATCGTTATCGAATCATGAATTTTTTATCAAGCTAGGTAAAAAACTTATCGCAGATATCGCAGAAATTACTAGCGATGGTTATACCTTTAGAGTCGATATGGCGTTACGTCCCAATGGAAATTCAGGTCCATTAGCCATAAGTTTTTCTATGTTGGAAACCTATCTCATGCTTCAAGGTAGAGAATGGGAACGCTATGCATGGGTTAAGGCACGTGCGTTAACAGGATTGCCTGAAGATATAAAAACATTAGAAGCAATGGTGCAGCCCTTTGTGTATAGACGCTATTTAGATTTTAGTGCCATCGATTCACTAAGAAATATGCATGCACAAATACGCGCCGAAGTCATACGACAAGAAACACGTCATCCTGAGCGCCACATCAATATCAAACTTGGTCGTGGTGGAATACGTGAGATTGAATTTCTTACCCAAGTCTTTCAACTCATACGTGGAGGTCGAGAGCCTGAATTAAGAGATCGCTCTACAAGAACTACGCTACAAGTTTTAGCACAACGCAATCTCTTATCAACTGAAGTGGTTGAACAACTTCTTCATTCTTACATTTTTCTGCGTAATCTAGAACATAGACTGCAATATCTGGATGATGCACAAACCCATGTCTTACCTAATTCAGAGCAAGATCAATTATTGATTGCACAGATGATGGGCTATACAGATACAAACAGCTTACATACTGAGTTAACAGGAATTCGTGATTGGGTAGCACAGCAGTTCGATGCGATCTTTATTGATAAAAATGCGAGTACTAAAAATTCTACAAGCAGCCTGATTAATATTTTTAATGCGCCGAGCATCAATGAAGAGAGCTTGAATGAATATTTAACCTCAATTCACTTTCAAGATGCTTCCTCTGCCACCCAGCGTCTGATCGCACTTTGGCATGCACCCAAGTGTCAGGCACTCTCAGATCAAACGAAAAATCAATTACAAATTCTATTGCAAGCAGCACTGCCTTTAGTAGCAGAAATGAGTGGCGATTCTTCTTTACAGACTTTAAATAGATTATTAGATTTTTTTGAAGCTATCTTAAGACGCTCAGTCTATCTCTCTCTCTTAACTGAATATCCACATACATTGGCACGCGTTATTCGTATGATGGCAGCTAGTGAATGGGCAGCGCAGTATTTAATGCGCCATCCTGTTTTGTTGGATGAGCTATTAGATGACCAAACTTTATATACAACACCTGACTGGACTCAATTCGCACTTGAGTGTCAGCGTCAGTTAAACGCCTTTACAGGTGACACAGAAAGACAAATGGATGTGTTGCGTGAATTACATCATGCGCAATTATTCCGCTTGCTCGCACAAGACTTAGATGACATCTTAAGTGTTGAACATTTAGCTGATCATCTCTCTGCATTAGCTGATACATTAATCGAGGTCACAATCTCTGCTGTTTGGAAAACGATTACAACACGTCACAGAGATGATCCAAAATTTGCTGTTATCGCTTACGGAAAATTAGGCGGCAAAGAATTGGGCTATGCCTCAGATCTCGACATCATTTTTTTATATGATGACGATGATCCTGACGCTCCAACACAATATGCCAAGTTAGCACAACGCTTTATCACTTGGATGACTAGTCACACACCCGCTGGGATTTTATTTGATATTGATATTGCCTTACGACCTGATGGCGCTAGTGGCTTATTGGTTTCCTCGATTGCCGCGTTCGAGAAATATCAACAACAATCCGCATGGCTATGGGAACACCAAGCACTAACACGTGCGCGTTTTTGCGCAGGTGATCCTTCGTTAGCAGACCGATTCAATGCGCTGCGCGAAAAGGTTTTACGTCTAGATCGGGATGCAATAACAGTAAAAAAAGAAATCGTATCTATGCGACATAAAATACATGACGCACATCCAAATCGTTCTGCATTATTTGATCTTAAGCATGATGCTGGCGGCATGATAGATATTGAGTTTATTGTCCAATATCTGGTGCTGCAATATGCATCTACTACGCCAGCCTTGACTAATAATGTGGGTAATATCGCTTTATTATTAATGGCAGCTGATCATAATTTAATCTCGTCAAATCAAGCGCATGCGGTTGCCGATGCTTATCGTTTATTTAGAAAAAAGCAGCATCAGATACGACTGCGCGGTGAAGATAAAGCACGGTCCAATCCAGAAATTTCTCTAGCGCAATCTGAAGCCGTCATTCAACTATGGAAATGTGTTTTTCCAACAACAACATAATCTTTTTCTTCATTTTTATTTTAGATTTATTCTATTTTAATAATAAAGTTGATGGCATTTAATTTTATTGATGAAATTATCTTGTATTGCATACGTATTAGCACCCCTCAATATTTTCCTCTAGGTACATAATATGATTAAACTTTTATCTCCTCTTATTCTTACTGGCCTGATGCTAGGACTAGTAGGCTGTGCAACTGAAAAATCAGTCACCTTAACTCCCGCTAAAGTGGAATCTGCTGGTACAAGTTATAGCGGTAAAAAACATCAACTTGCAGTTGGTAAATTTGATAACCGATCTGGTTTTTTACGTGGCATTTTTTCAGATGGTATAGACAGACTAGGCTCTCAATCAAAAACCATACTCATCTCACATCTACAGCAATCAAATCGCTTTATTGTTTTAGATCGTGAAAATCTCACCGAAATCAAAGAAGAAGCAAAACTCAGTGGTCGCACTCAGCAACTCAAAGGTGCTGCTTATGTGATCACTGGTGATGTCACTGAATTCGGCCGTAAAGAAACAGGTGATCAACAATTATTTGGCATACTCGGCCGAGGAAAAATACAAGTCGCTTATTCCAAAGTGAGTTTGAATGTGGTTGATACTGTTACTTCGGAAGTGATTTTTTCCGTGCAAGGCGCTGGCGAATATGCTTTATCGAATCGTGAAATTATAGGTTTCGGTGGTACTTCAGGTTATGACTCTACCTTGAACGGCAAAGTACTCGATCTCGCAATTCGTGAAGCAGTTAATCGTTTGGTGGATGGATTAGAACAAGGTGCTTGGAAACCTGTGAAAGCAAGCAATGAATAACTCAAATTCTTCGCGATCCCGATTTTACTTAGTCTTCATCGTACTCAGTTTATTCCTGACAGCCTGCGCTAATCAAAACAGACAACTGTATCACTGGGGTGGTTACGAGAATATGGTCTATCTAAGCTATTACGAACCCGGCAAGCATTCCAGCGAAAGTCATATTATTGAAATGGAAAAAGACCTAGAAAAAGCGCGTGCAGCAAATAAAACGCTACCTCCTGGTAATTATGCTCATCTTGGTTATTTATATTTTCAAACTGGTCAATTAGATAAAGCACTCGCTGCTTTTCAAACTGAAAAAACCATTTTTCCAGAATCAACTATCTATATGGATAGACTGATTGCACAAATCAAAAAATAAATGAGCTTAAATATGACTTCAACTATCACAAGATGTGCGCTCTTATTTCTTATTACGCTACTAGTTGGTTGTGCAGCCAGTAAGGGACCTGATAAAACAGCCTTAAGACAAAGCAAACCTCGATCTATTGTTGTACTACCTCCACTAAATAACTCACCTGATGTCAGAGCGAGTTATAGCTTTATGTCTACCGTGACTTTTCCTCTATCTGAGTTAGGCTACTATGTTTTTCCAGTGGCTTTAGTGGATCAAACCTTTAAAGAAAATGGCTTACCTGATCCGGGAGAGATGCACCAAGTCCCACTGAAAAAACTAGCTGAAATTTTTGGTGCTGATGCAGCTCTGTATATCACTGTGGATAGATACGGCGCTGAATATCAGATCTTAAATAGCTCTATTATTGTCGCAGCGAGAGCCAAACTAATCGATACACGCAGCGGCGACTTACTGTGGGAAGGAGAAGCTAGTGCCTCTAGCTCCGAATCGAATAGTGGTAATTCTGGCAGCCTGTTAGACATGCTTATTGTCAGCTTGATTCAACAGGTGATTAACAGTGCTGGCAATCAAGGACATGCAGTCGCTCGTATGACTAGTGCGAGATTACTGACATTAAAACCAGGAGGTCTATTGTATGGACCGCGATCACCCTTATTTGGAACAGATTAATCCTGTAGGATAAAAACTAAGGATGAAATAAAAAACCCTGCAAAATTTGCAGGGTTTTTTTATAAGCTCATGATGATTTATTTTGCAGCCATCAGTGCCATCGTGGTGTCGAGCATGCGGTTTGAGAAACCCCACTCATTGTCATACCAAGATGAAACTTTAACTAAACGTCCTGATACTTTAGTTAAGGTCGCATCGAAATTGCTTGAAGCTGGATTGTGATTAAAATCCACTGATACTAAAGGTTCAGTGTTGTAAGTCAAAATACCTTTCAATGGACCTGCATCAGCTGCAGCCTTCATGAGGGCATTGATTTCGTCCACAGTGGTATCACGTGCAGCGATAAAAGAAAGATCCACAATAGAGACATTTATGGTTGGCACACGAATCGCATAACCATCTAATTTACCATCCAATTCTGGCAGCACTAAACCCACTGCAAGAGCTGCACCAGTTTTTGTAGGAATCATAGATTGTGTAGCAGAACGTGCACGACGTAAATCTTCATGTATTACATCAGTTAATACTTGATCATTCGTATAAGCATGCACTGTCGTCATCAATCCATTGACCAAACCAATTTTATCGTTCAATGGTTTAACTAAAGGTGCCAAACAGTTAGTGGTACAAGAAGCATTTGAGATGACTGTATCAG
The DNA here is from genome assembly GCA_041176585.1 of Pseudomonadota bacterium. Lineage (GTDB taxonomy): Bacteria > Pseudomonadota > Gammaproteobacteria > Burkholderiales > Burkholderiaceae_D > Pernthalerella. The sequence continues at coordinate 25,176 of JBEDCU010000166.1, read as the reverse complement.
AGGATTTCAAGATACTTTGGTTGACACCAAATACAACGGTTGCATCCACATCCTTACCACCAGGAGCAGAAATGATGACCTTCTTTGCGCCACTCTTGATATGTGCAGAAGCTTTTTCTTTGGAAGTGAAAAATCCTGTACATTCCAATACAACGTCTACACCTAACTCACCCCAAGGTATGTCAGCCGGATTACGCTGTGCAAAAACACGAATTTTGTCTCCGTTGACAATCATGTTGTCGCCTTCGACCACGACTGTACCAGGGAATTTTCCATGCGCTGTGTCATAGCGCGTTAAATGCGCATTCGATTCTGCATTACCTAAATCATTGATGGCAACGATTTGGATATCATTCTTTTTACCACTTTCATAATGCGCACGTAGTATGTTGCGACCTATGCGGCCATAGCCATTAATTGCAACTTTGATGGTCATGTGTGTCTCCTAAATCTAAATATAATGATAAATAATTTTTATGTATTCGTGTCGGGCTTATCAGTGGATAACTGATTTAGCGGCAGCTACAACCTTCTCGGTTGTAAATCCAAAATGTTTGAACAAGGCGCCAGCCGGTGCTGATTCTCCGAATGTGTCGATACCTATAACTGCACCATCTAAACCGACATACTTAAACCAAAAATCTGATACGCCTGCCTCAATCGCTACACGAGGTATATTTTTCAGTAACACGCTATCTTTATACGCTTGATCCTGACGATTAAACACATCGGCACAAGGCATAGAGACCACGCGTGCTGCGATACCTTCATCGGCAAGCTGTTGAGCTGATTTCATTGCCAATTCAATTTCAGATCCAGTCGCAATCAGAATGACGCGTGGTTTCTCAACGTCTTTCAATACATAAGCACCACGACGAATATTATCTACCTGTGAAGTTGAACGTTCCATATACGGTAAATTTTGACGCGAGAATATCAATGTAGATGGACCATCATGTCTACGCACTGCCTGTTCCCATGCAATCGCTGATTCCACAGTATCGCAAGGGCGCCAGTTGTCTAAGTGAGGTATCAAACGCATACTAGAAATATGTTCAACCGATTGATGCGTAGGACCATCTTCACCTAAACCGATAGAGTCATGTGTGAATACAAAGAGAGCACGTATCTTCATCAACGCTGCCATGCGCAATGCATTACGGCTGTAATCTGAGAAAGTAAGAAAGGTTGCACCGAAAGGAATAAAACCTCCGTGCAATGCAATGCCATTCATGATGGCACTCATGCCAAATTCACGCACACCATAATTGATATGGTTACCCGCATGGTCAGCACGTACTGCTACACATTCTTTCCAATTCGTGAGATTCGAACCTGTTAAATCAGCTGAACCGCCCAAAAATTCTGGCAACACCGGTGCAATCGCTTGTATGGCATTTTGACTTGCCTTACGCGTTGCTATGGTTTCTTTCTTTTCTATACATTGCGCTATATAAGCTGCGATAGTTTTATCAAACTGAGCCGGTAATTCACCTTTCATACGACGCACTAACTCTGCCGCTTCAGAAGGATATTTGCTTTGATAATTTTGAAACATCGTATTCCATGCAGACTGTATTTGTGCACCATGTTCGCGAGCATCCCAATCTTTATACACGTCAGCTGGAATTTCAAATGGTGCATAAGGCCAGTTGAGTGCAGCACGTGTTGCTGTAATTTCAGTCTCACCCAAAGCAGCGCCATGTACTTTGTCGCTACCCTGCATGTTAGGTGAGCCTTTACCAATCACTGTCTTACAGCAAATCAAAGTCGGCCTATCTGCTTTTTTGGCGGCAGTAATAGCTGCATCAAGTGCTGCTACATCATGACCATCCACATTCGGAATCACATTCCATCCGTAGGCAGCAAAACGCTTAGGCGTGTCGTCTTGGAACCATCCCTCTACGTTGCCATCAATGGAAATACCGTTGTCATCGTACAGCGCAATCAATTTAGATAAACGCAAAGTACCTGCTAATGAACAAGCTTCATGACTAATACCTTCCATCAAACAACCATCACCAAGGAATACATAGGTGTGATGATTAATGATGTCAAAACTAGGTTTATTGAAATGGGCTGCTAACAATGACTCAGCCAATGCCATGCCTACTGCATTGGTGATACCTTGACCGAGAGGACCTGTGGTGGTTTCTACACCCGGTGTGATATCCACTTCTGGATGACCCGGTGTCTTGGAATGCAGTTGACGAAAATTCTTAATGTCATCCATCGATAATGCATACCCAGTCAAATGCAATAGCGCATACAGCAGCATAGAGCCATGACCGTTAGAGAGTACAAATCTATCTCTATCTATCCATTTAGGATCGGTGGGGTTATGACGTAAATGTCTACCCCATAAAGCGACCGCGATTTCAGCCATGCCCATAGGCATGCCAGGATGACCGGAATTAGCCTTTTGCACTGCATCCATGGCAAGTGCCCGAATCGCGTTAGCCATGTGGGAGGTGTTAGGTGAAGTAGCGATCATGTTAGCAAGATAGAAAATAAAAGAAAGGATTTCAGCTTGCTCATGCAATTAAGAATGAGTCTTTATGAGCTGTAAGAAGGGCGGAATTTTACCAGATAGGAAGGCGCTATTTACGATCGATGCGCTACTGTTATCTTTTATTTTATGGTTAATTTTAAAACAAAGACTTAAATTTTAATGGCGCATCTGCAGGCGCTCAGTTATGGTTACTCTTATGAGCTTGATTATGGTGTTAGATCTCGACCACCACACTAATCCATCGATTCATTTTCATCTTTCGACCATTTTAAAAGCCCTTCATGCCGCGTTTTTATTGTCCAGAGCCGCTAGAAATTGGCTTGCAACTCAAGCTACCTGAGTCCGTTACCAGACATATTCAGGTGCTTAGACTGACTGTGCCCGACAGTATTACCCTCTTCAATGGTCAAGGTGGAGAATTCAGCGCTTCCTTAATTGAGATAACGAAGAATCTGGCGGTAGTGGAAATCAAAGCCTTCTTTGCTCGTGAATCTGAGCTCAACCATAGTCTGACTTTGGCGCAGGGGCTACCTGAGGCAAATAAGATGGACTGGATCATAGAAAAAGCGGTGGAATTAGGTGCAACTGCTTTCATTCCTCTGGCGGCTAGCCGCTCTGTCGTTAAGTTGAGTACAGACCGAGCCGAAAAAAAGATGCGACATTGGCAAGGCATTATGGCTGCCGCCGCAGAACAATGCGGTCGCAACCGATTGCCACATCTGTCAGAGCCTGTGAATTTTACGCAATGGGTAGCGCAGACTGACCTGCATAAACGCTTACTGCTCTCTCCACGTGCTACGGTTTCTTTATCGGATTGGGTCAGGCATCAGCCCGCCCAAGCACTCACGATTATGGTGGGTCCTGAAGGTGGCTTTAGTGAAACCGAAGAAGAGCTCGCACTACAGCGTGGTGCCATCTGTGTCTCTATGGGTCCACGAGTATTGCGTACCGAAACAGCTGGCTTGGCTGCACTCGCTGCAATTCAGTCACTATGGGGTGAGATGTAAGACTCAGCTCGCCCCTTTTTGCAGAGGAAACCCGAGCGAAAACCTCTATAATCGAGGGCTTTCCAATAGTGCTCACAACTCACCACTCCATGCAGGTATTTCGCAGTCTTCCCCACGCCGAAGCACGTCGCCCATGTGCGCTAACGATAGGCAATTTTGATGGTGTGCATCAAGGACACAGAACCTTGCTGGCCCATCTGACACAGGCTGCGAAACGTTTACATCTGGAGGCAGCTGTGATGACGTTTGAGCCGCATCCGCGTGAATTTTTTGCCAAGCTTAGTGGTGACGAAAGCCGTGCACCTACGCGTATCGCCAACTTGCGAGATAAATTGCAATCACTCGCTGAAGCCGGCATCGATAGAGTGATTGTTGAACATTTCAATGCGCGCTTTGCAGCACTCTCTCCAGCATCCTTTATTCAAGATATTTTGGTTGAAGGATTACAGGTTAAATGGCTGATCGTTGGCGATGACTTTCGTTTTGGCGCAAAACGCGCAGGAGATTTTGCTCTCTTAGTTGAAGCGGGTAAGCGTTTTGGCTTTGAAGTGAGTTCGCTAGATAGCGTGCAACATGAAAATCAACGTATCTCTTCCTCTGCCATACGTACTGCGCTACAGAGTAGTGATTTCGAACAAGCGCGCGATTTACTAGGACATCCTTATTCTATTTCTGGTCGTGTCTTACATGGCCAAAAACTCGGTCGCACTCTAGGCTTTCCAACACTGAACCTACGTATTGCGCATAAGCGTCCAGCACTATCTGGTATTTTTGTCGTACAAGTTCATGGACTAAGTCCATCGCCTTTACCCGCTGTAGCAAGTTTGGGTGTACGACCTACGGTAGAAGATAATGGACGCGTGCTACTTGAAGTACATCTATTTGATTACAACGCACAATGTTATGGAAAACTCATACATGTAGAGTTTTTACATAAACTGCGTGACGAAGAAAAATATGATGACTTAACAAAATTAACCGATGCTATCGCAGCAGATGCTAAAGCAGCACGTGATTTTTTTCAGCACCGTAATGAAACAAATCACTCCTTATCTCTTTCGTCTTAATTAATTTCAACGTTAAGATTTTATTTTCACCGACAGCCTTCTATTTTCAAGCTCATGTCAGATAAAAAAGCAGCCAAACAAGCAGATAATAAATATCCCGTGAATATGACGGAGACGCCATTTCCTATGCGTGGCGATTTAGCTAAACGCGAACCCCTATGGGTAGCGCAATGGCAGCAAAAAAACATCTATCAGCAACTGCGTTCAGCTTCAGTTGGTAGAACAAAATTTATTTTGCATGATGGCCCACCTTATGCGAATGGCGATATTCATATTGGCCATGCAGTCAATAAAATATTAAAAGACATGATTGTCAAAACCAGACAGCTAGATGGTTTTGATGCGCAATATGTGCCTGGCTGGGATTGCCATGGCATGCCGATTGAAATTCAAATTGAAAAACAATACGGTAAAAATTTACCTACAGCAGAGGTATTAGCAAAATCACGTACTTATGCAAGTGAGCAAGTAGAACGCCAGAAAAAAGATTTCATACGACTTGGTGTATTGGGTGACTGGGATAATCCTTATCTCACCATGAACTATCGCAATGAAGCAGATGAAATTCGTGCTCTAGGCAGCATACTCGACAAAGGTTTTGTTTATCGTGGATTAAAACCCGTGAATTGGTGTTTTGATTGTGGCTCTGCTTTGGCTGAAGCTGAAGTGGAATATCAAGACAAACGTGATCCTGCGATTGATGTTGGTTTTCCTTTTGCAGAGCATGATCGCATTGCTAAGGCATTTGGTTTATCCGCTTTGCCTGCACAAAAAGGTTACATCATCATATGGACTACTACGCCATGGACCATACCTTCAAATCAAGCATTAAATATTCATCCTGAATTCACTTATGCATTAGTTGAAACAGTGCGTAATGATGAAACTATTTTACTCATACTCGCTCAAGATTTAGTTGAAGCTTGTCTGAAACGTTATGGTTTAGAAGGCAAAACTATAGCCACCTGCACAGGAGCTGCATTAGCGATGATACAGTTTCATCATCCGCTCTCCACTGCTGATGCAGACTATCAAAGACTATCCCCTGTTTATCCGGGTGAATACGTCACACTAGATACTGGTACAGGCATAGTACATTCTGCACCTGCTTATGGCATAGAAGATTACGCTTCTTGTAAAGCGCAGGGCATGCTTGATGATCAAATACTCAGCCCTGTGATGGGTGATGGCCATTTTGCATCCACCTTACCTTTGTTTGGTGGTATGACGATTTGGGAAGCTTCTAAACCAATTTGCGCTGCTTTAGAAAACGCAGGAACACTATTCAAGCTTGTGATGTTTGATCACAGTTACATGCATTGCTGGCGCCATAAGACTCCCATTATTTATCGCGCTACCTCGCAATGGTTTGCTAGCATGGATCGCACACCTAAAAATGGCGGTGCAAACTTACGCTCAACTGCATTGCAAGCTATCGATGCAACACAGTTTTATCCTAACTGGGGTAAAGCACGACTACACGGCATGATTGCAAATCGTCCTGACTGGACTTTATCGCGTCAACGTCAATGGGGTGTGCCTATGGCTTTCTTTGTACATAAAGAAACCGGCGACTTACATCCAGACACACCCGCTTTGTTAGAGAAAGTAGCGCAGCTGGTAGAAAAATCAGGCATAGAAGCTTGGCATACTTTAGACATCAACAGCTTCTTAGGTGCTGATGCTACGCATTATGAAAAGAACAAAGACACACTTGATGTCTGGTTTGATTCAGGTACCACGCATCAAACAGTCTTGCGTGGCTCGCATGCTGCTGAGTCTCACTTTCCTGCTGATCTTTATCTAGAAGGTTCTGATCAGCATAGAGGCTGGTTCCATTCTTCGCTACTAACATCCTCTATGTTAAATGGATACGCACCATATAAAGCCTTGCTAACACATGGCTTTGTCGTGGATGGTGAAGGCAAGAAAATGTCAAAGTCCAAAGGCAATGTCGTCGCGCCACAAAAAGTATCCGACACACTTGGTGCTGAGATATTGCGTTTATGGGTAGCATCAACTGACTATTCTGGTGAACTATCTATTTCAGATGAAATTCTTAAGCGTGTTGTAGAAAGCTATCGTCGCATTCGTAATACCTTGCGCTTCTTGTTAGCTAACACCTCAGACTTTAATCCTGCGACAGATGCGGTTCCTGTTAATGAATTATTAGAAATCGATCGTTATGCGATTGCGCGTATGACGCAATTACAAGCAGAGATACATCAGCATTTTCAAGATTATGAATTTCATCCTGTCGTCGCTAAGCTGCAAATGTACTGCTCGGAAGATTTAGGCGGCTTTTATCTCGACATACTGAAAGATCGTTTATATACCAGCGGTGTCACCTCTGCTGCTCGTCGTTCTGCCCAAACAGCAATATGGCACATTACACAATCTCTCTTGCCTTTGATGGCACCCATACTGTCTTTTACTGCAGAAGAAGCATGGTCTGTGTTTGCTGATGTAAAAACTTACCAAGCATCACAAGAAACGATTTTTACACAATTGTTTTATGATTTACCAAAAATTGATCAAGCTTCCAATTTATTAGAAAAATATACGGCAATAAAAACCATACGTAATGATGTATTGAAGCAGTTAGAAGATTTGCGTGTGTCTGGTGCGATAGGCTCATCTTTACAAGCTGAGGTTGAAATTCGTGCTTCCGGTGATACATATCACTTGCTACAAAGTTTAGGCGATGATTTGAAATTTGTTTTAATCACTTCAAATGCAACATTAATTCAAGTTGATAACGCTGAAACTGTAGGTATACAAGTACAAGCTTCTGCGCATAAAAAATGTGAACGATGCTGGCACTATAGGGCTGATGTAGGCTCACATGCAGAGCATGCTGGTATTTGTGGTCGCTGTGTTGCCAACTTATTTGGATCAGGCGAACAGCGCCGTGTAGCCTGACGCTGTTTAACATTTTTATTTCTTTGGAATGATGATGGCTAAAAAGAATAGTGGCGATAACAGTCTTAACGTAAGCTCACCACGACTGATGATGTGGTTGGGTATCGCTGCCATCATCATGCTACTAGACCAGCTGACTAAAATTACTTTCGAAAGAGTTTTGGCATTTGAATCCACTAAAGTCATCAATGCTTATTTCAATCTGGTGATGGTTTATAACAAAGGTGCCGCATTTAGTTTCTTAGCTGATCAACCGGGATGGCAGCGTTACTTCTTTGCAGCGATTTCCATTGCAGCTTCTCTACTAATCATTTGGCTCTTACGACGCCATGCCGAGCAAAAATTATTTTGTTGGTCTTTAACTCTAATCTTAGGTGGCGCAGTCGGAAACTTAATAGACCGACTCGCCTATGGCCATGTGATTGATTTCATCGACCTGCACATCAATAACTGGCACTGGCCTGCCTTTAATGTTGCTGATAGTGCCATTACCATAGGCGCTATATTATTTGTGGTGGATGAATTGCGCAGAGTGAAGCGATAAACCCTATCTGGCGTATATATGCATTTAAACGGTAAACACATCGTCTTAGGTCTCACAGGTGGCGTCGCTTGTTATAAAGCTGCGGAGTTAGCACGCGCGCTGATTAAAGCCGGTGCTTCAGTACAAGTTGTCATGACTGAAGCAGCACGGCATTTCATTACACCTGTGACTATGCAGGCATTAACTGGCAAGCCAGTATTTACCGATCAGTGGGATAGCCGCATCAGCAATAACATGGCGCATATTGATCTCACGCGACATGCTGATGCGATTTTAATTGCCCCTTGCTCTGCCGATTTCATACGCAAACTCGTGCATGGTGCTGCTGATGATTTACTCTCCACTCTCTGTCTTGCACGCCCTAGCACAGTGCCTTTGCTAGTAGCACCAGCTATGAATGTAGAAATGTGGCAGAACCCTGCTACGCAACGCAATGTAGACCAACTTAAGCAAGATGGTGTGACCTTATGTGGCCCTGCTGCGGGTGAACAAGCATGTGGTGAAACAGGACTAGGTCGTATGCTAGAGCCTGAACAACTACTGGAAATGTTGTTTGCATTTTTTCAGCCTAAATTATTTCAAGCTAAAAAAGTATTAATTACAGCAGGCCCCACCTTTGAACCGATTGATCCTGTTCGTGGCATTACCAATCTCTCATCTGGCAAAATGGGGTATGCCTTAGCACGTGCAGCACATGCAGCTGGCGCTGAAGTGACTTTAGTGAGTGGCCCCACTGCTCTACCTGCACCCTTTGGTATCAAGATGGTGTCTGTCATTACAGCACGTGATATGTTTGACGCTGTGATGGCAAATATCGCACATCAAGATATTTTCATTGCTGTTGCTGCTGTTGCTGACTGGCGTGTGAGTGAAGTGAGTCAGCAAAAAATTAAAAAACAAAATGGGGCTTCACCTGAACTACAGTTTGAACAAAACCCCGATATCTTAGCCGCAGTAGCAGCACTACCTAAACCGCCTTATTGTGTAGGATTCGCTGCAGAATCTGAGAATCTACTGGAATATGGTCACGCCAAACGCGAGAAAAAAGGCATACCACTATTAGTGGGAAATATAGGACCACAAACTTTTGGTAAAGATGAGAATGAACTCGTGCTGTTTGATGCGCAAGGCCATCATGCATTAGGACGCGCCGATAAAGACACGCTTGCTCAACAACTCATAGCTGAAATTGCACGCAGACTGTAGGACTGTATTTGTTTAATCAACTTCCTGTTTAAAAAAGAAGAAGCATAAGATGAAAACTATAGACATTAAAATTCTTGACCCACGTATGAAAGATCAGTTACCTGCTTATGCAACTGCAGGTAGTGCCGGTTTAGATTTACGTGCTTGTATCAATGAACCCTTGCATATACAACCTGGCACTACGCATCTCATACCAACTGGTCTTGCTATTCATTTAGCTGATCCCGCTTATGCTGCAATGATTTTGCCGCGCAGTGGCTTGGGTCATAAACATGGCATCGTACTAGGCAATTTAGTTGGCTTAATTGATTCAGATTATCAAGGCGAATTAATGGTCTCCACATGGAATCGCGGCAATACTGAATTTGTACTCAAACCTATGGATAGATTGGCGCAATTAGTTATCGTGCCTGTATTGCAAGTTGGATTTAATGTGGTGGATGAATTTGATTCCAGCTCACGAGGCGCCGGTGGCTTTGGTAGTACTGGAAAAAAATAAAGCCATGATCCTAAGCGAAGGATCAACTATGCATAGCTTTTCAACAGTAATGCATAACATCATCGCTACAAAAGAAAATATCCCACAGCGATTTTTTTGTGCGCCTCAATCTCATCACTTAAAAATAATTTTTCTTGGATTTTTTTGCAGCCTTTTACAGGCTTGCTCTAGCAGCATGCTGCAGCTTGAGCGCCATACCTCTAACAATCAAGAAGATGAATTGACTCGCTACGTTGCAAATCAAGAAAAGCTCTATCGTATCGCCGCTCCTCTGCTTGTGAAAAATGCGCCCATATGTAAATCTGCTACGCGCAACATCATGGGATTTACAGCAAAAAATCAATATTCCTATTCTTCCGAACTTGCTCCGACCGCAAACAAACTTTTTAAATTAGATGATCGCCTGCGAGTCGTAAGTATTTTAGAAGGTGGAGGCGCTGAACGAGCAGGTATAAGGCGTGGCGATATTTTTCTTAAAGTGCAAAATCAAACTATCCCAACTGGCATCAATGCAGAAACAGAAACTGCAAAACTCTTAAGTACGCTAATGTCGCATAGCGCTAACTTACCCATCTCTGTTGAACGTAACAAGCAAATTTATAACTTCAATATTCCACTCACCTTAGCCTGCGCATTTAATTTAGAACTTGGTAATAGTGATGTGATCCACGCTTTTAATGATGGGCGACGCATACTTATTACGCGTGGCATGCTGGAAGCCTTTTCCTCTGATACAGACCTAGCCACCATCATTGCCCGCGAAATAGCGCATGGTGCACTTAAACATACTGCCTCATTGCAGATGACTGCTAATGCAGCGCAAGCAATCGATGGATTAATTCCAGTATTGCGAAATAATGTAGGCGATACAGTAATTAAAGATCAAAAAGTCATGCCTGCCAATCTCGATCAAGCTGCAGATCGCGTAGCAATTGCCATGTTAGTGAGAGCAGGATATGACGCTGAACAGCTTCCTCTCACTCTACAAAAATTAGCTGCAATCAAGAATAATGAAAAATATACAGCAGCACATCCGCTTACTAGTGAACGACTAAGACTGATGCAAGATATTATTGTGCAGATCAAACAAAAACCAGCAAGTGGAAAATCTACAGCGCCTTAATTAACTATTCTTTTTTTAATCAGGGATAGAATTATTTGCAAGCCACGCTTTAGGACTCATACCAATCTTTTGCAGGAAAACTCTTGTAAATGATGATGCCGATGAATAACCTAATTCACCATATAACGACTTAATAGACTTTCCTTGCTGCAGACGACGCATTGCCACATTAATTCTTAACTCAGTTAAGTAGTTAATGGGGGCAATACCAACTCTTTCCTTAAAATACTCAGCAAACCTAGCCCTAGACATACCTGCTTCGCAAGCCAAAGTGTCTAGACACCAACTATGACCCGGGTTGCGATGAATCGCTTCAACAGCTTTAGCAATTTTTGGATCTGACAAGCCAGCTATTGCGCTAGAGGTAATTAAATTTTCTTGAATGGCGAATCGATATATACGTACTATCAAATAGTCCATTAAATGATCAATAGCTTGCTGTTTTCCACATCTATCATCAAATGCCTCTTGATAAAGCAAATCAAAAATCTTCTCAAAATCTGTTAGCTGTGAAATTGGGATAACTAAAACTTCAGGCAACCCCATAGATAAGGGATTTTGAATTCCATTTCCTATAGAAACGGTAGCGCAGACCATATCTGCACCATGATCCTTAAGAGACTTAAAAGCATGTGCAGTCGGTTTAGGGAAAAAAATGACCGATGGATCGTCAATAAACATCGATTTTCTATCTTTAAAAATAATCTCTAGGGGCGCTCTTTTGATGATGTGAATATGGCCTAAGCCAGGTTGAATATCAAACTCAGATTCTCCACAAAGAGTGCCATAACCAAAAACCTTGGTTGTAATTTCAAAATTTCTCAAGAGAGAGGAAAGCTTATCCATTGGGATGAATTGTATAAAATTTGAGATCAATTGAGAGCGATCATTTCATATGATGCGTGCATGAACAAGCTAATTCAAACCTCAATTGCACCATTCTTTGTAAGGATGACACACTGGCTCAATGCTATTGCTGTGTTGATCATGATCATGAGTGGGTTAAAAATTTATAACGCCTCACCTATTTTTGATTTCTTGATTCCTAAAGCTTTCACCCTAGGCGGATGGCTAGGTGGCGCACTCCTTTGGCATTTTGCATTTATGTGGCTCTTAGTTGCCAATGGTTTGATATATCTCATATTGAACTTCGCAACAGGTAGGATGAGGAAGAAATTTTTCCCCATCAAACCAAAAGAATTCTTTCAGGATGTGCTCGCCACTATAAAAGGCAAGCTCTCGCATGATGATTTAAGTCAATACAACACCATTCAAAAATTAGCTTATCTATCCATAATGATAGATATCGTTATTTTAGTCATGTCAGGCTTGGTGATTTGGAAGCCGGTTCAGTTTCCTCTGCTACGCGAATTGATGGGTGATTTTGATAATGCACGCATTATTCATTTTTTTGCGATGGTTTATGCAGTATTTTTTTGTGTCGTCCATTTAGTGATGGTAGCTTTGGTGCCTAAGACATTACTCATCATGATTCGAGGAAAATGATATGGCTAATAACACTACAATTTTTATTCGCCATGAAAAAGAAATAATCAAAGATATTTATAAGGAGTGTGACGCACCCACTCGACGTTTATTTGGTAAAAAAGCTTTGAGTCTTGGTGCTATCGCAATGTTAAGTGGCTGCACATTAACCAATGAAGATTCGATTGAAAAAGCGCTTATGGTGATGTCGCACTTTAATGATCGTGTACAAGATTGGTTATTTGATCCGAATAAAATGGCGCCAACTTATTCAGAGGATATGTTAACTAATCCATTCCCGTTTAATGCTTATTATGGTGAAGATGAGATTCGTCCCAGCCCTGAGGATTTCAAGTTAAAAGTTTCAGGATTAGTACAAGATAAAAAAGATTGGACTCTAGCCGAACTGCATGCCATGACTCAAATCAGCCAAATTACGCGGCATATTTGTGTGGAAGGTTGGAGCGCTATTGGTAAGTGGGGTGGCGTGCGGTTTAGTGATTTTCTAAAACGTATTGGTGCAGACACTAACGCTAGCTTTGTAGGTTTTCGATGTCATGATGATTACTACACCAGTATAGATATGCCAACCGCGATGCATGCCCAAACTTTGTTAACGCTAACTTATGCAGATGAAGTTTTACAACCTAAATATGGTTACCCCATGAAACTCAGAATTCCAACAAAACTGGGATACAAAAACCCAAAATATATTCAAGAGATTTTTGTAACCAATGTCAATCCTGGCGGATATTGGGAAGACCAAGGTTATAACTGGTTTGGTGGAAGTTAAATTTTATTCCCTCAAAAAAGCAATGTACTGCTATTAATTTTACTTAAGGAGCTTTAAATGAAAAAAATTTCGACTTTGTTGGCAACTCTCTTAATTTCAGCTGTAACTATGTCCGCCTATGCAGACGACATGTCCAAAGACAGCATGAAAAAAGATTCAATGTCTAAGGATGCTATGTCTAAAGATGCAATGAAAAAGGACCACATGAAAAAAGATAGTATGAAGAAAGATGAAATGAAAAAAGACAACATGTCTAAAGATAATATGAAAAAAGATGAAATGAAAAAGGACGATATGTCCAAGTGATCAATTAGAGCAACTACATTTACTCTCAAATAATCATCACACATAAAAAAACCCAGCGCACCTTAACAGTGGCTGGGTTTTTTACTTGAAGAGCAGCTTATTCGACTTCAGCTGCTTCTTGAGGTGGGGCTGCTGGCGGTGCATCACCTTCGCTAAACGCCAGTTTGATCTCGTCTTTATCGTCAATATCAACTGTCACACGACCACCTGATACTAACTTACCAAACAAGAGTTCATCTGCTAAGCCCTTACGTATCATGTCTTGTATCAGACGTGACATAGGACGGGCTCCCATGAGTGGGTCAAAGCCTTTCTTAGCAAGGAATTTACGTAAATCCTCAGTGAAGACAGCTTCCACTTTTTTCTCATGTAATTGCTCTTCAAGCTGCATGAGGAATTTATCAACCACACGCAGAATGATGTCTTCATCCAATGCTTTAAAGCTAATGATGGAATCAAGTCGGTTACGGAATTCAGGTGTGAACATGCGCTTGATGTCAGCCATTTCATCACCAGCTTGCTTAGATTCCGTGAAGCCCATAGAACGCTTTTGCAAACTTTCTGCGCCAGCATTTGTGGTCATGACAATAATCACATTGCGGAAATCAGCTTTGCGACCGTTGTTGTCTGTCAGCGTGCCATGATCCATCACTTGCAAAAGAATATTGAAAATATCAGGATGCGCTTTTTCAATTTCATCCAATAACAATACTGAGTGCGGCTTCTTCGTAATGGCTTCTGTAAGCAATCCGCCTTGATCAAATCCCACATAGCCTGGAGGCGCGCCAATTAAACGGCTGACTGCATGACGCTCCATGTATTCCGACATATCAAAGCGAATCAACTCTATGCCCATGATGAAGGACAGTTGTTTTGCAACCTCGGTCTTACCCACACCTGTTGGGCCAGAGAACAAGAAAGATCCAATCGGTTTATCAGTTTTACCTAAACCAGCACGTGCCATCTTGATTGCAGAGGCCAACGCTTCAATTGCTGGCTCTTGACCAAACACCACGTTTTTCAAATCACGTTCTATAGTTTGCAACTTGCTGCGATCATCTTGTGAGATGGATTGCGGCGGAATACGCGCGATTTTAGAAATGATTTCTTCTATTTCTAACTTGCCTATAGTTTTCTTTTGCTTAGACTTAGGCAAGATGCGCTGTGCTGCACCAGCTTCATCAATCACATCAATCGCTTTGTCTGGCAAATGTCTGTCATTAATAAAACGTGCGGACAACTCAGCAGCTGAAGTCAGTGCAGAAGCAGAATATTTCACACCATGATGTTCTTCAAAACGTGATTTCAAACCACGCAGAATTTGCACAGTCTGTTCAACGCTAGGTTCATTGACATCAATCTTCTGGAATCTACGTGAAAGCGCATGATCTTTTTCGAACACGCCACGGTATTCATTAAAAGTTGTCGCACCTATACATTTCAGCTGACCGCTGGAAAGAGCAGGCTTCAATAAATTTGATGCATCCAATGTTCCACCGGATGCCGATCCAGCACCAATAATGGTGTGTATCTCATCAATAAATAAAACACCATTTGGATTTTCTTTTAGCTGCTTTAAAACAGCTTTCAAACGCTGCTCAAAATCACCGCGATATTTAGTACCCGCTAATAACGCACCCATGTCCAATGAATACACCACTGCGTTTTGTAAAATTTCAGGTACATCGCCCTGCGTTACACGCCAAGCTAAGCCTTCTGCGATTGCTGTTTTACCCACACCAGCTTCACCAACTAACAAAGGATTATTTTTACGTCTACGGCACAAAGTTTGAATGACACGCTCAACTTCTGCTTCACGACCAATCAATGGATCGATCTTACCTTCAGCAGCAAGTTTGTTAAGATTTTGCGTAAACTGATCGAGTGCACTTTCTTTTTGCGGTACTTCGGCTTGTGCTTCTTCTGCACCATCCACTGCTTTTTGCGGTTCAGATTGATTATCTTTACGCACGCCGTGAGAAATGAAGTTCACTACATCTAAACGTGTCACACCTTGCTGATGCAAGTAGTACACAGCATGGGAATCTTTTTCGCCAAAAATAGCGACAAGTACATTTGCACCCGTCACTTCTTTTTTGCCATTTGAGGCTGACTGTACATGCATGATCGCTCGTTGGATCACACGCTGAAAGCCTAGCGTTGGTTGGGTATCGACTTCACTCGCACCAGGAACAGTCGGTGTGTTATCGCTAATGAAATTTGTTAAGGTCTTGCGAATATCATCGATATTCACAGCGCATGCGCGCATGACCTCAGCAGCAGAGGGATTGTCGAGCAGTGCTAATAGCAAATGCTCAACGGTAATGAACTCATGTCGTGCTTGTCGCGCTTCGACAAAAGCCATATGTAAACTAACTTCAAGTTCCTGGGCAATCATGCTTCCTCCATCACGCACTGCAAGGGGTGTCCTGCTTTTCTAGCGTGGGTTAATACAAGCTCTACTTTGGTACTGGCGATATCTTTAGGATAAACACCACATAACCCTCTTCCATCACGGTGCACTTTGAGCATGATGTGCGTCGCGGTCTCGCGGTCCTTATTGAAATACTCCTGAATGACAGCCACCACAAACTCCATAGGCGTGTAGTCATCATTCATCAGTAAAACCTGATACATCGGTGGCGGTTTTACCGCCTGCTTCTGCTCCTTGCGTACAAGGACAGTGCCATTATCTTCCCTAGTTGCCATGCGTCTATTCTAATGCGTCCGTCAATTTGCGTAACAGTCAAAATCAGCAATATCCGACCGTCATCAGATATTACGCCCTTTCCTGATAGTGCGCAGATTACGGCCAATTTGCCCTTACTAACCCCATTTATTTCGGGCAGACAGGATCAGTCTAGCACTTTATGCAAGTGACTTGACTTTTCTATTTTTTACGCAAACAATGGCAAATATCGGTTATTGCTTATTGGCAATATCGACTTGGAGGGGCAATATTAGAGGGGGCAGCGTTACGCGAGCTTCTTGCTTTTAAGTCTCGTGTGATTGGTTATTTCTAGAAAGACCCTTTTTATGGCAACAGGTACAGTCAAGTGGTTTAACGACGCTAAAGGCTTCGGCTTTATTACTCCGGACGATGGTGGTGAAGATCTCTTCGCACACTTCTCCGCTATTTCAATGAATGGCTTTAAGACCCTCAAAGAAGGTCAAAAAGTATCGTTCGAAGTAACGCAAGGCCCTAAAGGCAAGCAGGCTTCTAACATCAATAACGTCTGATTACCCATTAGGCTCTACTTAAAACCCCCGCCACAATCGGGGGTTTTTTATTATCTAATGATTTTAGGTTGGCAAAAAATTAAGGTGCTCAATACTCCGGCATCTCTAAACCACTTTGTATGGTCACGCAATACCAGAGGCTGGCAAAGAGAATTACATATGTTCGATCATGACATCACCAAAGCCTGAGCAAGACATCTGGGTAGAGCCTTCCATCAATCTAGCAAAGTCATAGGTCACTTTTTTGGATGCGATGGATTTTTCCATAGAACTGATGATGAGATCAGCGGCTTCAAACCAACCCATGTGACGCAACATCATCTCAGCCGACAAAATCAAAGATCCTGGATTTACATAGTCTTTGCCTGCATATTTTGGTGCTGTGCCGTGAGTTGCTTCAAACATCGCCACTGAATCTGAAAGATTCGCGCCTGGAGCAATACCAATTCCGCCTACCTGAGCAGCGAGCGCGTCGGAAATATAGTCACCATTTAAGTTTAGGGTAGCAATCACGCTGTACTCATTCGGACGCAACAGAATCTGCTGCAAAAACGCATCTGCGATCGCATCTTTCACAATGATGTCTTTACCGGTCTTAGGATTTTTGAATGTGCACCATGGGCCGCCATCAATCAGTTTCGCGCCAAATTCCTTCTGCGCCAACGCATAACCCCAATCACGGAATCCACCTTCGGTGTATTTCATGATGTTGCCTTTGTGGACAATGGTCAGAGAAGGCTTATCGTTATCTATCGTGTACTGAATCGCTTTGCGAACCAAGCGCTCGGTACCTTCGCGGGAAACCGGCTTGACACCAATCCCTGAGGTTTCAGGGAAGCGGATTTTTTTCACGCCCATTTCCTTGATCAGGAAATCGATCACTTTTTTCGCGCCTTCGGTTCCTTCTTGCCATTCGATACCCGCATAAATATCTTCTGAGTTCTCACGGAAAATCACCATATCGGTTTTTTCTGGCTCACGCAGTGGTGAAGGCACGCCGGTAAAATAACGTACTGGACGCAAACAAACATAGAGATCGAGTTCTTGACGCAATGCCACGTTCAAAGAACGAATACCACCGCCCACTGGGGTGGTCAGTGGGCCTTTGATGGAGACTACATAATCTTTTAGTACCTTTAAGGTTTCTTCTGGCAGCCAGACATCAGGGCCATACACTTGGGTAGATTTTTCACCCGCATAGATTTCCATCCAGCTGATTTTGCGCTTGCCGCTATAAGCTTTTTTGACTGCCGCATCAATCACCTTAATCATCACTGGGCTGATATCAACACCAGTGCCATCGCCTTCGATGTAAGGAATGATAGGGTTGTCAGGAACCGTCAAAGAAAAATCGGCATTGACCGAAATTTGTTTGCCCTCAGTGGGCACTTTGATATGTTGATACATCTTTATCTCCGAAGGTGACGACCAGCTTAAATTGGTGATTGCGTCTCGTGAACAGCAATGCGCTTTCGCTGGGCAAGGCAACAAAAAATTAAACAAAGGGGCAAATGCTTAGTCGCAAGTCTTATATAAGACATAAGACCGCGCCCCACATTATGCACCAGTATTTTACTTGGTGCTATCGCGCGGACAGGAAAAATAATCCCTGTTTGCAAAAAATCTTTTCAAGCAAGTCCCAGAAAAAGGAGAAAATGGGCTTTCGGCATGCGCTTTACTCGCTAAAGCATGCATTTCAGCATTTTCCCTTATGCGACTCATCTTATTCAACAAACCTTACGGTGTACTCAGTCAATTCGGGCGAACCGAATCACATACCTCTCTGGCCGATTATTTGACTATTCCCAATATTTATCCAGCCGGACGACTCGATGCCGATAGCGAAGGGCTCATGCTGTTAACGGACGATGGACGACTACAACATGCCATTAGCAATCCTCTACAAGAAAAAGAAAAAGTCTATTTAGTACAGGTTGAAGGACAAATCGACGCTCAGGCCCTAGAGCGCTTGCGTGCGCCCTTACATTTAGGCGATTTCACGACCTTGCCGTCCAAAGCCAGCCAGATAGAAGCACCTTCTTGGCTGTGGGATCGCAGCCCACCCATACGCTACAGAGCCGCCATACC
Organism: Pseudomonadota bacterium; assembly: GCA_041176585.1. Lineage (GTDB taxonomy): Bacteria > Pseudomonadota > Gammaproteobacteria > Burkholderiales > Burkholderiaceae_D > Pernthalerella. The sequence goes on along the minus strand of JBEDCU010000166.1, from coordinate 6,384 downwards.
AAGTAGTTGGTTAGCGCTTACCCTCACTGAAGGTAAAAACCGTCAAGTTAGACGCATGACAGCCGCAGTTGGATTACCAACTTTGCGCCTAGTACGTTGGGCAATTGGTCCTATTTCATTAGCCAGCCATCCCCTACTCCCTGGAGAATGGCTAGAATTGCATCCTAATGAATGGACGAAGGTCAAAGTTTGATGCTTGACCCTCTTAATCCAAGTTCAAGCTGCAGATTATTCAGGAGATTTTTTTGAGAAGCACAATACGTAAGGCCCTCATCATTGGCTTGTGGAGCCTGTTTTTTTCAAATGCTGCACTCGCATTTGAGCCCAACAAATTACAAGTTGTCCCATTAACCATTGGTATTCATGTCATACAGGCAGAATATGCAAGCAGTAATGAAGAGCGTATGCAGGGACTGATGTTCCGCAAACAAATGGGTACTAACGAAGGCATGATGTTTCGCTTCGATCGCAACGGCAAAGTCTGTATGTGGATGAAAAACACCTTGCTACCTTTGTCGGTCGCTTTCATTGATGAAGAAGGCAGCATCATCAACATTGAAGATATGCAGCCTGAAACGCTGGATTCGCACTGCGCAGAAAAACCAGCGCGTTATGCATTAGAAATGAATCAAGGCTGGTTTAAACGCAAAAATATAAAATCCGGTAGCAAGATTCTTGGCTTGCCAAAATAAAAAATCCCTGCTGAGACAAATCAGCAGGGATTTTTTTAATGCTTAAAACTTAATCAGAGCGATGAGATGCCCAGATTTAGAAACTTAGGCCAGTGCTTTAACAGCTGCTGACAGACGGCTCTTATGACGAGCTGCCTTGTTCTTATGAATAATTCTTTTGTCAGCAATACGATCGATGACCGATATAGATGAGTTGAAAACTGCCATCGCTGCTGCTTTATCGCCTGCATCAATAGCTTTACGAACGGCTTTAATCGCCGTACGCAAAGTCGAACGCTGACTTGAATTGTGCGCATTGAGCTTCACTGCTTGACGAGCGCGTTTACGCGCTTGTGCTGTATTTGCCATAACTGTGTCCTGAACTTGGAATGCTAGACTAAGCCTTGACTAGTCCGCAGAAATCGGAAAAACAAAGATTATAGCTGCTTTTATGCATACGAGTAAACAGCATAAAGAAGAATCTTGTAGTAATGGGACTAACTAAAACAGCGTCATGTTTTCAGAATGCTAATTTATCAGCAATAAGTAAAGTCCCACAGGGGGCTATAATTTCGCTATGAATTTGCATAAAACGCTAGCCACCGTATCTGGCATGACGCTGCTGTCACGTATTACGGGACTAGTGCGAGAATTTTTGATCGCCCGCACATTCGGCGCCTCCATCTACACTGACGCATTCTTCGTCGCTTTCCGCATTCCTAACCTCTTGCGACGCTTGTTTGCCGAAGGCGCATTCTCACAAGCCTTTGTACCCATACTTGCAGAATACAAAAATCAACAAGGTGAAGCTAAAACAGCAGCACTGGTAAATCATGTCGCTACTGTTTTATTTTGGAGCTTACTTGCCACCACAATCTTAGGCATCATCGCAGCGCCACTCATCGTGATGCTAATCGCCAGTGGGTTTACCAAAGATGGACCCACCATGCATCTAGCGGTCGTTATGACGCGCATTATGTTTCCCTATATTTTATTCATGTCCTTGGTCGCACTGGCTGGCGGCATACTTAATACATGGCGTGAATTTAAAATTCCGGCCTTCACACCTGTACTATTAAATCTCTCATTCATAACGGCATCATTATTTATTGCGCCACATTTAGCGCAACCTGTTTATGGATTAGCCATCGCTGTTTTTGTCGGCGGCATTTTGCAACTAGCACTACAACTACCTGCATTAAGAAAAATAGGCATGCTGCCGCGTATAGGACTCAATCCCTTCTCAGCATTACGCGATGAAGGCGTGAAACGCGTCTTAAAACAAATGGTGCCTGCTACATTTGCAGTCTCTGTTGCGCAGATCAGTCTCATCATCAACACTAATATAGCTTCACACTTAGAGCATGGCAGCGTTTCTTGGCTTTCTTATGCAGACCGTCTGATGGAACTACCTACTGGTTTGTTAGGTGTTGCACTAGGTACGATTTTGCTTCCTAGTTTGTCCAAAGCGAATGCAGTGGGTGATCAACAAGAGTATTCATCTTTATTAGATTGGGGATTGCGCTTAACATTTTTACTAGCAATGCCTGCTGCTGTGGCACTCATGGTGTTATCGATTCCTTTGACAACGACCTTATTTCACTATGGCCAATTCGATCAACATTCAGTTGCCATGACCGCGCAAGCCTTAATTGCTTATGGCGTTGGGCTCATGGGTTTGATTTTAGTAAAAATACTCGCACCTGGTTTCTATGCTAAGCAAGACATACGCACTCCGGTAAAAATTGCCATAGGCGTTTTAATCGCAACCCAAATCATGAATTATTTATTCGTACCTTGGATTGCGCATGCTGGTCTTGCACTCTCAATAGGAATTGGCGCCACCATCAATGCGGGAATTTTATTTTCCATTCTTTTAAAACGTGGCCTGTATCAACCTTCAGCGGGTTGGATTTTTTTCCTTGCTCGACTCTTAGGAGCCTTATTGATATTGACAGGCATAGGCATGTGGGCGGGCTCACAATTTGATTGGATAAGCTTAGGTACCACACCCCTCATCAGGATCGCTGATTTATTACTCATCATCGTACTTTGCATGGTGAGTTATTTCGGTGCACTGTTCGCTATGGGCTTTCGTTTGCGTGACTTCAAACGGACATCGACTTAATTTTTAAAAATACACGCAGCGATGATGCAAGCACTCGATTATTTTTCTTCACTAGTCAAACAAGATGATGCTATTCCACTGTTTGAAGCAGCACTCTGTATTGCGCAAGATGATGATCCCGCACTCGACCTAACTGCTTGTGCAATAGAGATTGATAAATTCGCAGCGCGCCTCAATCAACGTCTTCCTAAAGACATTGCGCAAATACCAAAACTACGTTTACTCAATCACTTTTTTTATCAAGAACTCGGCTTCGCTGGAAATGTAAATGATTACTACGACCCAGATAACAGCTATCTACATAAAGTCTTAATCAGCCGCAAAGGTATACCTATTTCGCTTGCTGTCATCTATATGGAATTAGCCCAACAAATCGGCTTACAAGTTAAAGGCATTTCTTTCCCTGGTCATTTTTTAATGAAAGTACCAGTAAAAAGTGGTGACATTATTATTGATCCCTTCAATGGAGCCAGCCTGTCACGTGAAGAAATAGAACAACGATTAGAGCCCTATATAAACTCAGAACAAGAACATACTGAGTTGTCGTTAACAAGACTACTAGCTGATGCAGAGCCTAGAGAAATCTTGGTACGCATGTTACGCAACCTCAAAGCCTTATTTGCGGAACATCCGGATTGGCAGCAGTTTTTGAATGTACAAAAAAGGCTGATGATCTTACTGCCAGATGATATGAATGAACGACGCGATCGCGGCTTAGCCTATGCTCACCTCGATTGTCCGCAAGCCGCATTACAAGATCTAGAAGCCTACATCGCTGCCTATCCTGATGCGAAAGATAGTGAAAAACTACGCAGCCTATTACCTGACTTACGCGCTGCAAGTCGCAAACTCAATTAACTCATCATAAATTACTAAGCATAAATTACTAAGCATCACTTACTAAGCATTACTTACTAAGCTTTAGTGCGTGCTTCTATCGCTTCCCATTTCTCCAAGCTTAGTAATAACAAGCTTTCAATTTCAGCAAAGCGCGCATTCAACTTTTGCATAGCCGTAGGGTCTTGACGATATAAATCAGGATCAGCGAGTTTCGTTCCTATCTCTGCTTGCTCACGCTCTAAATCAGCAATTAACTTAGGCAGCTCTTCTAATTCACGCTGTTCTTTAAAGCTTAGTTTTTTAGGCTTACTCGTATTCGCTACAGCAGGTGTCGCAGCAGGTGGCGCGGCAGGTGCTACAGGTTTAGATTCTATTTTATTTTTCTTTTGATCAGGAGAAGATTTACGCACACGCTCCCAATCTGCATAGCCACCTACATATTCACACCATGCACCCTCACCTTCTGCTACTAGTACTTGTGTCACCACATTATCTAAGAACGCTCTATCGTGACTCACTAAAAATACGGTGCCGTTAAAATCTTCTAGCAATTGCTCTAACAACTCTAAGGTATCGATATCTAAATCGTTGGTAGGTTCATCTAACACCAATACATTTGCAGGTCGTGCAAATAAACGTGCCAACAGTAATCGATTGCGTTCACCACCCGACAAAGACTTCACAGGAGAACGCGCACGTTCAGGCGAGAAAAGAAAATCAGCGAGGTAAGTCATCACGTGCTTACGCTGACCACCAACCTCAACCCAATCACTACCTGGAGAAATCGTATCAGCCAAACTGGTTTCATCATTGAGTTGCGCGCGCATTTGATCAAAATAAGCAATTTGCATGCGACTACCCTGACGCACCTCACCAGAATCCGGTTGATCTTCACCTAAAATCATTCTTAATAAAGTCGTTTTGCCAGCACCATTCATGCCTATCAAACCCACTTTATCGCCACGCATAATCGTTGCACTAAAATTTTGTACGATACGTTTACTGCCAAAGGACTTACAAATATCTGTCAGCTCAGCCACAATTTTTCCGGAACGCTCAGCATCACTTAAGGACATTTTTACTTGTCCTTGCTGATCACGTCGCGAGCCTCTTTCTAATCGCAACGATTCCAGCCTACGCACTCGTCCTTCATTACGCGTTCTACGCGCTTCTACGCCTTTGCGTATCCAGACTTCTTCTTGCGCTAATACCTTATCGAATTTTGCATTTTCTACCGCTTCAATTTCTAATTGCTCAGCTTTACGAATTTGATACGCAGTAAAATTACCGGGATAGGATTGCAAACGTCCTCGATCTAACTCAACAATACGAGTAGCCACATTATCTAAAAATCGTCTGTCATGGGTAATGAACAGCACGCTACCTTTAAAGTCACGCAACAATTCTTCTAACCAAAGTATGGAAGTAAAGTCGAGATGGTTAGTAGGTTCATCTAAGATCAATACATCAGGTGCAGCGACTAAGGCACGCGCTAAAGCCACTCGTTTTTTCATACCACCAGAAAGCGTGCTAATGACGTTCGTTGGATTGAGACTTAGCCTATGCAAAGTGGTCTCAACGCGATTATTTAAATTCCAACCATCATTGACATCCAAATGTAATTGAATCTGCTGCATCCTATCCATTAAGGCATCATCATCTGCACCACCGAGTTGCGCCGCCAATGTATCGTATTCAGTCAGCAAACCGCTGACTTCATGCACACCTTCAGCAACTGCATCAAACACTGTCAAATCAGGATGAATAACTGGTTCTTGCTCAACATAAGCAATGCGAAGATTTTGTTGTTTCGTTAGCAGCCCATCATCCAGGGGAAAAACGCCTGCAATTACGCGCAGCAAAGAAGATTTTCCTGTGCCATTACGACCAATTAAACCCACACGCTCTCCAGCTTCTAGCGAGAAATCAGCATGATCTAACAACGCAACATGCCCAAAAGCGAGCTGCGCTTTACTTAATGAAATGAGTGCCATAAACCGAGAATGAGAAAGCTGCAAAGGCAGCAGAGGAAGAAACCAAGGCGCTATTGTACGGGAGCCTTAGTCATTCGATGCCGTCACTTCAAACCATGACACAGCAAATAGGAATTTAGGTCAGAAAAAGACCTTAAATGAAGAACCAACAAAGACTATTTTTTGATCTTAGTAGCGCCCGCCACAGTAAAGTGAGCGCTACATAATTGACAAGCATGTCAGAAAAAATCTGACACCAGGATAGGGAGGAAATTAAATACCGGCGATAGGCAAATTCATACCAACTTCAACTTTTGGAATGAATTGCATACTGTTAGTAAAGCTAGGCAAACGACTTTCAGCAGACTCACCACGCAAAACAAATCGACCATTCACAACTGCTCTATAATCGACTTCCAATTTGTCATAATGGAGATCGCCAAAAATACGTGCGCCTTCCATCAGGAACACGGTTTCAGCATAAACATCACCATACACAGTGCCAGCAACCATAATTGTGCGGCATTTAATATCGCCATTCACCTTACCGGTTGGGCCGACTACAGCTGTCGTGTTCTCATGATTTCTTCCTTCGAGCTCGCCATTGACCATACCATCAAGCAGCAACTTTCCAGAAAACTGAAATTTGCCATCAATAACGGTTTGAATATCAATAGACGTACGATAGAAAAATCTATTTAACGCGATGATTTTTTCAAATGTGTTCATATTAATTTTCTTTAAGAGATATGCCGGTTGAACACAGCTACTT